>JACRKW010000297.1 GCA_016215215.1 Acidobacteriota bacterium | reverse complement strand
TGGCGGCGTGGCTGTGTTCGACTATGACAACGACGGCCGTCCCGACCTCTACTTCGTCAACGGCGCCCCGCAACCCGCCCTCGTCAAGACTGGCCCCGAGTGGTCGAACAGGCTTTACCGCAACCTCGGCAACTGGATGTTCGAGGATGTCACCGATCAGGCAGGACTGCGCGGTGAGGGTTACGGCATGGGCGTCGCCGCCGCCGATTACGACAACGACGGCTGGACCGATCTGCTCGTCACCAGCGTCGGCTTCAGCCGCCTCTACCGCAACCGGGGCGATGGCACCTTTGAAGACGTCACCGCCAGAGCCCGTATCCCCGCGACGGGTTGGCCCATCTCCGCCGGCTGGTTTGACTACGACAACTACGGCCGGCTGGACCTCTTTATCGTTAACTACTGTGTCTGGAATCCGGCCACCGAGCCCTTCTGCGGGGACATCAAAGCCGGCTATCGCACTTACTGCCACCCCAAGTACTACAAGGGGCTTCCCAACACGCTCCTTCACAACAACGGGGACGGTACCTTCAGCGATGTTTCCAAGGAGTCCGGGGTCGGCGCGAGAACCGGCAAAGGCATGGCGGTCGCCTTCGCCGACTACAACGGCGATGGCCGCATTGACGCGCTGGTGACCAACGACACTGCCCCCAACTTCCTCTTCCGCAACGACGGCGCCGGCCGCTTCTCCGAGGTCGGGCTGCCTGCCGGCATCGCCATCATCGACGACGGTAAAGTGCTCTCGTCCATGGGCATCGAGTTCAAGGATCTGGACAACGACGGCCGCCCGGACGTTTTCGTCACCGCGCTCGCCAACGAGAGTTTTCCCTACTTCCGCAACCTCGGCGCCGGCCTCTTTGAGGACCTTACCTATCGCAGCCGCATCGGCGCCGCCTCCATTCCGCACAGCGGGTGGAGCGCCGGCGTCTTCGACTTCGACAACGACGGCTGGAAAGATATCTTCGCCGCCAACGGTGACGTGCAGGACAACACCGAGATGTTCTCCAATCGCGCCTCCAGGCAGCGCAACCAGCTCTTCCGAAACCGGGGCGACGGCACCTTTGACAGCACCCTGTTCGGAAGCCCTGCCCAGCACCGCGGCGCCGCCTTCGGCGATCTCGACGGCGACGGCCGCGTTGACGCAGTGGTCACCCGGCTGAACGAACCTCCCGCGATCTATCGCAACACCTCAGAGGCGAGAAACCTCTGGCTGGGCGTGAAACTGACCGCCAGGAGGAGCAACCGCGACGCCATTGGCGCCCGGATTCGCGTTGTCGCCGCCGGCCGGGAGCAGTTCTGGACCGTCTCCACGGCTGGCGGCTACCTGAGCTCCAACGAGATAACCGCTAGGTTCGGCCTCGGCAGGGCGCAGTTCGCGGAACTGGTCGAAGTCGC
Organism: Acidobacteriota bacterium; assembly: GCA_016215215.1. GTDB lineage: Bacteria > Acidobacteriota > Terriglobia > Bryobacterales > Bryobacteraceae > Paludibaculum. The sequence continues at coordinate 5,055 of JACRKW010000297.1, read as the reverse complement.
CTGGCCCGCAGGCGGGAAGACGCTCTTGAAGGACGTCAAAGGTGGCCGGGTGATCACTGTGGTAGAGGAGTAAGCCGCACTCTGAGCTTGGCTAACAGAAGCCCAGCAGCCTGGTGTCCCGGTTGGAGTGCCACGGCCCGCTCCAGCGCCGCCACGGCCTCCAGGATGCGGCTGCTCTGCGAATACGCAAGCCCCAAGACGTAGCGCGACTCGGCCGATTCAGGTATCTGCGCCCCCTCCAACAATCGCGCCGCCTCCTGCGCTCTCCCCTGCCGGATGAGGAAACGCCCGTAGCCGATTGAGGACTGTTGTTGTGCCCCATCCTTGCGGCCCAGCGCGGCGCGGAAACCTGCCTCGGCCGCACGGTCCTCTCCCAGCGCTTCGCGGCACTGCGCCAAAGCTGTCTCCGCCCGCCCCTTCACTCTGTCGACACGCAAGGCCGTAGCCAGCGGCGCAAGCGCTTCCCGGTAGCGGTCTGTTGCGTACAGACTACGGCCCAGGTAGTAGCAGGCGTCTTCCAGTTCCGGCGCAAGCTTGCAGGCGTTGCTAAACGGCTCAACGGAGTCACGCAGCAACTCCATTGATGCAAAGGTCACTCCCAGAGCCTTCCAGTACTGTGCGTTGGCTGGATCAAGTCCGGCCGCCCGTTGAAAATGGGGCAGCGCCTCGCCCGCCCGGCCTTGCGCGATCAGGGACGTTCCGCGCTGGTAGGCTTCTTGAGCCTCGGGCGGTGCGAGAAGGAGGAAGAGGAGCGCCAGCAAGCTGCTTTGAGTTTACTCCGTCCGCAGCGCTTCCGACGGGTCCAGCCTTGCGGCCCGAACCGCCGGTATCATCCCGCTGGCCAACCCCACCACTAACAACACGCAAAACGACGCCAGCACCGTCAGCGGCTGCACCGCCAGCACCAGGTCACCCTTGCCCGTCGTGTCCTCGAACAGGCCGCTCAGCATCGGTAGCGGCGGGATCACCCACGCTACCGCATAGGACAGTCCTACCCCCACGGCGCCCCCTGCCAGCGTCAAGAACAGCGCCTCTGCCATGAACTGCCAGGCGATGTGGCTGCGCCTCGCCCCCACAGCTCGTCTTAGCCCGATCTCCCGCGTCCGCTCATTCACGCTCACCAGCAGGATGTTCATGAGCCCGATGCCCCCAATGGCCAGCGTCAGCAGTCCAATGAACAGCAACAGCACTTGCAGGCCGATCGTCAACCCGTCGATGATCGGCCGAAGGTTCGACGTCCCGAAGTGCGTCACCGCGCGCTTGTCGCCCGGGTTGAAATTGAACCGCTTGGCCAGAGCCGCCCGCAGTTGCTCCAGCGCCTTCTCCTCGTAAATCGGCGCAATCGGCTGGATCACCAGGTTCGAGGGATAGCGCGCGTTCCACAGGTCGGCCGCCGAATCGTACGGGATGAACGCTGAACGGTCGTCCGGCCCATAGTAGTTGCCGAATTGGAGCTTACGATCCATGATCCCGATCACGTGGAAGCGTACGCCCTGAATCGTCACCGCCTCGCCGATGGCCGGCCTGCCCGAGAACAGCTTCTCCTTCAGCCAGCCTCCCAGGAACACCACTCTGCGCCTTTCGGTCAGATCATCGCGCGTGATCCACCGCCCCTCCACCGGCACTTCGTTCCGGATGTCGCCGTACTCCACACATACTCCGCGGACCGGCGCAGACGCCGTCCGGTCCTGATAACCGATTCCCACCCGGCGGATCGTCTCCGCGCAGATCTTCCGGATCAACGGCGACTCCGCCTGGTAGGCGTCCAGATCCGCCAGATCGAAGCGGATCCGCCGTCCGGCGCGCTCCCCGCCGGCTTGTTCGCTGGTCTGCCCGGGAAAAACCACCACTGCCGACTTGGAGAAGTTCTGGAATGTCCTGACCATCAACGTCCGGAAGCCGTCCCCATAGGCCATCAGCAGCGTCACCGCCGCAATCCCCCATACGATCCCCAGCATCGTCAGCAGGCTGCGCGCCGGATTGCGCCGCAACGAGTCCCAGGCCTGCACTATCACTTCCCGCAGCACGGCCGCTCAGCCCCCTGCCTCGAACCGCAATGCCTCAATCGGGTCGATCGACGCCGCCCGCTGCGCCGGGTACAGCGCCGACAGGAACGCCACCATCCCCAGCAGCCCCACACACGCTGCCCCAACCTGCCACGTAGCCCACAGCCCGGCGAAATACTGTGGCATCGGCAGCTTGTTGACGAAGTGGCATACCGTGTGCGCGAACGCCATGCCCACAGCCCCGCTGAAGAAGACAATGATCGACGTCTCCAGGAAGAACATCATCAGGATCTCGCGCCGCGTCGCCCCCACCGCTTTCCTCAGCCCGATCTCCCGCGTACGCTCCCGCACCGCCACCAGCATCACGTTCATCGTCCCGATGCCACCCAGCAGCAGCGTTACCACGCCCATCGCTCCCAGGAAGTACTTCATTCCGTCGGCCATCGTCGCGAATGCGCGCGCCTCTTTCACCGTGTCCCACACCATCGCCGCTTCCTTATCCTCGGGATCGAAATTGTGGATGCGGCCCAATCCCCGGCGCACCTGGGCCAGGCACTCCTCGTGCACATCCAGTGATTTTGCCCTCACGATGAGCTGGTCGATCGTTTGGGACGGATACGGGGGCGGCTGCGGCAGGTCGCGAATCATCGCTCCGTAGGGCACAAATACCTTGTTGACGTCCCGCCCATCGTAACTTGAGTCCTGCTCCTTGGTCTCCATCACCCCAATCACCTGGTACGGAATGCCGGAAACCGTGATCGTTCTCCCCACGGCGTCACGCTTGCTGAAGAGCTGCTTCCGCACGTCGCTGCCGAGGAATGCCACCCTCCTGCCCTGGTGGTCGTCCTCCCAACTGAAGAAACGCCCCTCGGCCGCGGGCAGGTGCCGCATCTTCTGGTACGGCGGCTGCGATCCGCTCACCAGGAAGCTGCCCGCGTTGTAGTCGCTGCGCACCGCCACCGCGCCACGAGTCAGTTCCGGCATGATGAATTCGCACGCCGGACACTGTGGCCCCAAAAGCAGGTGGTCCCGGATGCTCCACATCACCCGGCGCCCTGCCCGCTCGCCCCCAACCTGAAGCGAAGTCCTCCCCGGGAACACAATGATGATGTTCTCGCCGAACTGCTCCGCCACCCGGCGCTGACCTTCGCGAAAACCGTCCCCGGCGCCCGTCATCAGCGTGATCGACACCACACCCCACATCAGCCCGAACATCGTCAATCCCGCGCGCAGCTTGTGAGCCAGCAGCGTTCCGACGGTGTCTGTGATGAGGTCCCGGAACGTCAAGGCGCTATTGCAGAATCACTTTCTGCCCCTGGGTCAGGCCCGCCACCAGCTCTGTCTTCACCCCGTTGGAGATGCCCAACTTCACGCCGATCTTCTTGCGCCCCTTCTCGTCGGTCGCGTCGGGAACTTCCACCGACGCGTTGCGCTGCTTGTCGTACACCACCGCCGCCTCCGGCACCAGCAGCACGTTCAGCTTCTCTTCCAGGATGATCTCGGCGTTGGCGCTCATGTTGGCCTTCAACTCGCGCCCCGGGTTATGGATGGATACCTGCACCTCAAATGTGGTCACGTTATCCTTCTCCACCCCGTACGGCGATATCCGGTACACCTTGCCGTCGAACTTCCGGTCCCGGAAGCTCTCCACCACGATGCGCGCGGGCTGGCCCAGGTACACCTTCCCGATATCGGCCTGGTCCACCTTCCCGCGCACGAACACGTCTCCCACATCCCCCAACGTGAACAGCAGCGTCGACTGCGATCCCATCACCAGAATCGAGCTCACCGCGTTGCCCACCTCCACGTTGCGCGACAGCACCAGCCCGTCGATCGGGCTCACGATCGTGGAGTTCCGCAGATCCTCCTCAGCCCGCTCCAGCATCGCAGTCGCCTGTGCCACCTGTGCCTTCGACCGGGCGATCTCGGCACGTGCCACAGCCAGGTTCCGCGCCGCGCTCGACTGTTTGTTCAACCCCATCTGGTAGGCCTTCTCGGCATCTTCCACGATGCTCTTGGCAATCAGCCCCTGCCGCTGCAACTCCCGCGCCCGCTCCATCGCCGACTTCAGGAACGGCAGGTCCGGACCCTCCGCCTCCACCTTGTTCCTCTCCAAAGACGCATAGGCCGATTCCTCCGTGGCCTGCGCGGCCTGCAGGTTGGCCTTCGATTCCCGCAATCGCGCCTGCAGTTCCTCCTTGTCCAGTTCAGCCAGAATCTGGCCTTGCGACACCGTGTCCCCGTAGTTGATGAAGATCTTCTTCACGATTCCGCTGGCCTTGGATTTTACCTCCACGGTCGCTTTCGGCTCGATCTTCCCAGTGGCTACCACCGAGCGTGCGATGTTGCCTTTCTCCACGGCGGAGATCTTCGAAGGGTCGATCTTGTTGTTCGGCTTCAGCGCCGCGCGCACGCCTACTCCGGCCCCCACAAGAACCAGAAGAATGACACCGGCCCAGATCCAGCGCCGTTTCGATGATCTCTTTCCGTTGCCTGCCATAGTGAGTGCTCCTGCGATTCTGGCCTGCCGCGTCTGGATTGTGCCGCGACAGTTCCTCGTTACATTAGGTTGAGACGATTCACCCACCCCCTTTGTTCCGCCGAAATCTCCCCCTTGACGATAAGATGAAGTTCATGACTCGGACCCTGCTCTTGCCATTGGCCTTGGCCGCCTGTTGTTTGGCCCAGCCGCCTTCTGAGGACGTCTTGAAACAGGCGGCCCAGGAGATGGTGGAAGGCCGCCGCCAGTTGACCCAGCGAATGGTCGATTCCATCTTCTCCTTCAGCGAACTCGGCTACCAGGAGCATCAGACCTCCGCCTACGTGACGGCCATTCTGGAGCAGAACGGCTTCAAAGTCACTCGCGGCATCGCCGGCCTGCCCACCTCCTGGGTTGCCGAGTGGGGGGCAGGGAAGCCGGTCATCGGCTTCATGGCCGACATCGACGGACTGCCGGAGACATCCCAAACCCCCGGTGTAGCTTTCCACAGGCCCCTCATCGAGAACAGCCCCGGTCACGGCGAAGGCCACAACGCCGGCCAGGCCGTCA
>JACRKW010000296.1 GCA_016215215.1 Acidobacteriota bacterium | reverse complement strand
ACAGGCCCATCTCATAGGAATCCCGGCTGGCAAGAAAGCCAAGACGGAAGACCTGGCACCCGTGCGAGGCGGCCATGCGGTCCAGCTCTTCGTTGATAGCGCTGACCAGGATCTGCCGCCAGAATCGCTCGATGGCGGCGGCGGTCTGCCTCCGCTGCTTGAGCCAGTCGAGCATGGTGATCCGGTCGAGTCCGGCGCCGGCGCCGCGCTGGGCGCGAATGGCCAACAGCGCTGAGGCGATGCCCAGCTTGTCCCGCAGGCTCAGGAACCTTAGCGTGGCGAACGATTCGGTGAAGTGCAGCGGGGCGGGCAGCACGCCCGCCCGCATCACGGAGAGTCTGCCGCCCGGCTCGATGAAGTTGAACTCGCGATGGAAGTGGATGGAATCCAGGACGCCCAGCCGCCGGTAGAAGTCCAGCAGGTTCACGCAGCAGCGCAGCAGGATGTGCTGGCAGTTGTCGATCACTCCGCCGGATTCATCTGCCGGCAGAGGATACGACGCTGCGCGCCCGCCCGGAAAAGCGCGGGCTTCCAGCAAAGTGACGCGATGGCCGGATTGACCGAGTGCAGCGGCAGAGGCGAGCCCGGCGAGTCCACCGCCAAGCACGAGCACATGGGGCATGTCAGGAAGGATGCGGCAAGCGGGAACGCTTGCCCCCGCCGCCATCTGAGTCGACATTGGTCGCCAGCCAAGCGCAGATGACCAGTAGGGCGATATAGATGGCGTCGGTCAGGTTCATGCTTGAGTTTAGTATTGAGGGTATCCTCCTAGATGACAATAGACCATTGGTTCCAGGACCATAGGGTATTTCACCCAGGTGTCCGGATTGACGAATTCGGCACGTCATGGATGCTTCAGGCTCCGGGGCGTGAGGCCGAATAAGGGGGCGGCGGCAAGCAGGTGGCGGTCGTTGGACCAGATCTCCCTGTAACCGTGGAGTTCCGCCGTGGCGAGGTGGATGGCATCGCCGGAGCGCAGGAACAAGTCCGCGGGCATACCCATCAACCGCGCCTCCACTCGTGCCATCAAACTCGCAGTGATGTCATGTACCTGCCAAGCGCCTCTGGCCACATGCAGCTGGAACATTTCCTGCCGCTCCTCAGCCTCAGACAGGCTCAATCGGTTCTCGCGCACGTGCCGGTGCAGAATACAGGCGAACTCGGCTCTGCCGAGGATCGATATGCCGCGCTGTCCGGATTGCAGGACCAGTTCCTCGACAGCCGTCGACTCGGGCTCATGCAGGTAGTACTTGGCGAGGTAAGCCGTGTCGAAATAACGCCTCATGATCTGATTTCATCGACAGCGGCGTCGCTGTCGGTGGCATGGCGCTGCCGGGCGCGCAGCCAGCCGAGCTCGGGGAGTGGAGTTGTGCCCGGCTCGTGCTGCTGCGGGGGACGGATCTCTGCAATCTTCCTCCCGCGCAGCGTGACCGTGATGGTCTCCCCTTCTTGCGTTTGCTTGAGGATGGCCGCCGTCCGGAGATGAAGCTCACGCGCGGTGACGGTCTTCATGTATCACAATGTAACACATTGCCGGAGTGCTGCCCAGCGGTCTACGCCTGACGCTTTCTGGCGTGGCCGTAGAGGCGGATCATGTTGTGGATCAGTTGGAGTCCTTGTCCCGCGTCCTGGGAGAGCAGGCTTTCGGGGTGGAATTGGACTGCTTCGACGGGCAGGTCGCGGTGGCGGACGCCCATGATGACGCCGTCTTCGCTTTCAGCGGTGATTTCGAAGACCGGCGGTAACCTGTCGCGGAGAGCGTACAAAGAGTGGTAGCGGCCGACCTTCATGGGCGAAGGCAGGCCCTCGAAAACGCCGCGGTTGGCGTGCCGGACCACGGAAGGTTTGCCGTGCATGGGGTAGGGAAGGATGGCCAGTTCGCCCCCGAAGGCCTCGACAGTCCCTTGCAGGCCGAGACAGACCCCGAAGACCGGGATGCCGAGCGAAGCGGCATGGCGGACCGTGTTGGGGACGTTGAAGTCGGCCGGCCGGCCGGGGCCGGGGGAGATGAGCACGATGTCGGGATCGATTTCGGCGATGAGCGAAAGCGGGAAGCCGGCGCGGTAGGTGACCACCTCGGCTCCGGTCTGGCGGACGTAGTTGGCCAGCGTCTGGATGAAGCAGTCGTCATTGTCGTTGAGCAGCAGGCGGACGCCCGTGCCGGGGCCTGCCTTGGCCGCACGAGGCTTCCTGGGGGGCTGGGCAGGTTGGAGTGAGCGGAAAAAGCCCGTGGCCTTCAGGCGCGTCTCCTGTTCTTCGGCGGCGGGGTCTGAATCGTAAAGCAGGGTGGCGCCGGCGGGATAGCGGGCTATTCCATTCCTGACGTGGACGGTCCGGATCAGGATGCCGGTGTTGATGTCGCCGTTCAGCGAGAGCATGCCAATAGCGCCGCCGTACCAGCCGCGGGCGTCCTTCTCCAGGTTTTCAACCGCTTGGGCGGCGGCCTTCTTGGGGGCGCCGATGACGGTCACGGCCCACATGTGGGAGAGAAAGGCGTCGAGGGAGTCGAAGCCGTCGTCGAGGAGGCCCTCGACGTGGTCAACGGTGTGAAAGAGGCCGGCGTAGCGTTCGATCAGCCGTCGGCCGATCACCTTCACAGAGCCGGGCGCGCACACGCGGGACTTGTCGTTGCGGTCCACGTCGGTGCACATGGTCAGCTCGGACTCTTCCTTAGGGGAGTTCAGCAACTCCCGGATGAGATCGTGGTCCTTGAGCGGGTCGCCTGTGCGGCGGGCGGTGCCGGAGATGGGGCAGGTTTCCACGCGCCTGCCTTCGACGCGAACGAACATCTCCGGGCTGGCTCCAATCAATTGTTCGTCGCCGAACTGGAGCAGGAACTCATAGGGGCTGGGGCTGGAGGTCTGAACGCGGCGGAAGAGCTCGGAGGGGCTGCCTTCAAAGCCGGTTGAGCAGGACTGCCGGAGGACCACCTCGTAGTAGTCGCCCTGCTTCATTCCGGCGCGGACGGTCTCCACCTTGGCGGCGTACTCCTCCGGCGCGTGATCGGAGACGATCTCTGGGGGCGCGGAGGCGGGAACGGGGGCGATTTCCTCCGCGTCTCGGTCGAAACCGGCCGTGGAGAAGGCGCCGTAGCTGAAGTCGTACTGGTAGCGCTCGATGACTTCGCGCTTGCGGTCCATGAACGCGATGTCGTCGCAAAGGAAGAGGTGGAGATCCTTTGCGCCGTGGCGTGGGAGCTTAGCTCGATGGGGTCGAACTGGAAGAGCAGGTCGTAGCCGAAGGCGCCGACCAGGGCGAGGCGGCCGTCCTTTGGGTGGCGGAACTCCTCCACCAGGGCGCGCAGAACGGAGAAGAATGACGGCTGCTTGCTGCGTT
>JACRKW010000098.1 GCA_016215215.1 Acidobacteriota bacterium | reverse complement strand
TCTTCAAGAACGAGGTCTTCGGGACCATCATTCCCCGCAGTATCCGCCTCGCCGAGGCGCCCAGTTTCGGTAAGCCCATCATCAGCTGCGACGTCCGCTCCCGCGGCGCTGAATGCTACATCAAACTCGCCAAGGAGATTCTCGCCAATGAGCAGCGCACCGGATCAGCCGCGTAAGGCACTGGGCAAAGGCCTCTCCGCCCTCCTGCCCGCCACTCGCTCCGCCCCAGCCGCCACGCCCCCGGGACCTGCCGCGCCAGTCGAACTCAAACCCGGCCCTCTCTACATTCCCATCGACTCCGTCGAAGCCAACCCCCTCCAGCCCCGTACCGTCTTCCAGGCCGATCGCCTCGCCGGACTCGCCCAGTCCATCAAGGAAAACGGGATCATACAACCCCTGGTAGTCCGCAAGTCCGGCAACCACTACCAGTTGATCGCCGGTGAGCGCCGCCTCCGTGCCGCCAAGATCGCCGGCCTCGCTCAAGTCCCCGTAGTCGTCCAGGATTTCGCCGACGACCGCCTGATGGAAGTGACGCTCATTGAGAACATCCAGCGCGAGGACCTCAACCCCATCGAAGTGGCCCATGCCTTCGAGCGCCTCGCCCGTGAGTTCAAGCTCTCCCATGAGCAGATCGCCCTGCGCACCGGCAAGGACCGCACCACCATCACCAACATGCTTCGCCTCCTCCGCCTGCCGGCCGAGGTGCAGCTTCTCCTGGCTGAACAGCGCATCTCCATGGGCCACGCCCGCGCCATCGCCGGCCTTCCTCTGCCCCAACAGCAAATCGACCTCGCTAACCGGACCGCCCACGAGGAGCTCTCCGTCCGCCAGGTGGAGAAACTCGTACAGAAGCTCACCGCTCAACCTGAACACGACAGCCCGGACAAGGAAGAAAAGCGCCTCGATCCCAACATCAAGGCCGCACTCGCCGAGCTCGAGCGCATCCTGGGTACCCGCGTCAGAATCGTCCAGAAAAACGACAAACGCGGCAGACTGGAGATCGAGTACTACTCCATGGAAGACCTCTCGCGGATCTACGAATCAATTGTTGGGGAATGAAGGAGGGGTGGTGCCGGCGGGAGGATTTGAACCTCCGACCTACGGATTATGAGACCGTCGCTCTAACCCCTGAGCTACACCGGCAACGCTCTCTTTCAGAGTAGGCAAGCAGGCCCTCCACTGTCAATTTCGGAGTTCTTACTCCTAAATTCAACTATCAACGAAATAGCTATTGACAGACTCAGGAACCGGGTCCATATTGTAGCCAGAGATCGGGCTCGCAGGCCGGTCTCGCCTACGGCCCTCCCGGGGTGGTTGCCCGGGGCCGAGGCACTCTACCCGGAGATTGGCGCCGGGTTCAAAGAGGAGGCCAACTCATAGAGACAGACCATCTTGCAGGGCGACTACCGGTTGCCAGAACTGCCTGATCGTGCGCCTCCTGCGTCCATCCGGCTGAAGTCGAGCCCAGACGCGCGGCATACTGCACCGCTTCAAAGAGGTTCACCACGAGTCAGAAGCGAGGCTGAGCCTTCAGAAAGGCGAAGCCGGCAGCGAGGATCCGGCGGTCGCCCTGTTTGCTTTTATCCTTCTGATTTGACAAGCCTTTGGCCGCTCCATTAGAGTGAGAGCCGTGAGCCTGATTGAGTTCCAGGCCGTCTCCAAGAGTTATCCGATCTACGATTCTCCTAGCGACCGCCTGAAAGAATTGCTGACCTTTAATCGCCGGAAGTTCCACCAGGACTTCTGGGCGTTGCGCGACGTCAGCTTCGAAGTGCCGCGCGGTCAGACCTTCTGCATCGTCGGCGAGAACGGCTCAGGCAAGAGCACCCTGCTCCAGATCGTGGCCGGCATCCTGCATCCCACCTCCGGCCTCGCTCAGATCAACGGCCGCGTGTCGGCGCTCCTCGAACTCGGCTCCGGCTTCAACCCGGAGTTCACCGGCCGCGACAACGTCTACCTGAACGCCGCCATTCTCGGCTTCAGCACCGCCGAAATCGACCGCATCTACGGCAAGATCGAGGAGTTCGCCGAGATCGGCGAGTTCATCCACCATCCGGTGAACACCTACTCCAGCGGCATGGTGGTGCGACTGGCCTTTGCCGTGGCCATCCACGTCGATCCAGAAATTCTGATCGTGGACGAAGCCCTCGCCGTCGGCGACATCTACTTCCGCCAGCGCTGCCTGCGCAAAGTTCACGAACTCCGTGCGCGCGGAACCACCATCCTCTTCGTCTCCCACTCCGCCGGCGACGTCAAGGCGCTGGGCGACCGCACCATGTGGCTCGATCGCGGCCGTATCCGCGAGCTCGGCGAAACCGACATGGTTGTCGCCAAGTACCTCGCGGCCATGGTGGAGAAGGACTCCGCCTATCTCGAATTGAAGCACCGCGATCCGGCGCCCTCCGCGCCCCGCAGCCAGGCGCCCGAGGTCGTGGACCAGATCCCCAACATCGATCACCGGTACGGCGACGGGCGCGCGGAGATCCTCGGCATCGCCGTCCTGGACCGCTTCGGGCGCAAGCTTGCTCTCCTCCAGCCTCAATCGCAGATCGTGGTGCGCATCAGCGTGCGCGCCCTGGAGCCGGTAGCCATGCCCAATGTCGGCTTCATGCTCCGCAACCACCTGGGTGTCGACTTCGCGGGCACCAACTCCACACGCGAGGGCTTCGAACTCCCCTCCATGGAGGCCGGCGACATCTACACTGTCGATTTCCACCTCCAGCTCCCGGAGTTCTATCCCGGAACCTTCTCCTTCTCGCCGGCCATCGCCGACGGAGTCCTCACCAGCTACCGGATGTGCGACTGGATCGATAACGCCGTCACGATGCAGATGGGCCACGGGGAAGGCCAGATCTATGGCTTCGTCCACCTGCCCTGCAAAGTGCAGCTGAATGCCTGCCTGGGTGATGGCCGCCTCGAAGCGGAGGCCAAGCTTGCCTGACCCGAAACCCATCCCCGCCCCGCTCGAATTCACCGGTGAACGCCTGGTCCCCGGCGAGGTGGATCCCGACCTGTTCAATGAGCACATGGCGCGTTATGCCTTTGCCGCGCGCCTGGCTCGCAACAAACGCGTTCTCGACATCGGCTGCGGCGCGGGCTACGGATCCGCGCACCTGGCTCAGACGGCCGAACACGTCCTCGGCCTGGACGTTTCCGAAGCAGCGGTGGAAAGCGCCCGCGGCCGCTACCAGGCGCCGAACCTCCAATTCCTGGCCGCCCCCGCTCAACAGATCCCCCTGGACGACCACTCCTTCGATCTCATCGTCGCCTTCGAGGTGATCGAGCACCTGGAGGACTGGCCCGCCCTGCTCGACCAGGCCCGCCGCCTCCTCGCTCCCGGCGGCCAGTTTGTCGTCAGCACGCCAAACCGTGATTACTACGCCGAAACCCGCCGCCTCGCCGGCCCCAATCCCTTCCACGTCCACGAATTCGACTTCGAGGAGTTCCGCCGCGAACTCTCCCTCGTCTTCCCCTCTGTCACCCTGTTCCTCCAGAACCACGTCGGAGCCATCACCTTCCAGCCCGCCGCCGGAACCGGCAATCCCATCACGGAAATGGCGCCGGAGCGACAGCCTGCCGAGCCCGCCGCCAGCCACTTCTTTCTCGCTGTTTGTGCCATGAGCCCGCAGACCGGGGCCCCGCTGTACGTCTACGTCCCTTCCTCATCCAACGTGCTCCGGGAGCGCGAACAGCACATCGCCAAGCTCGAAGCCGAACTGGCGCAGAAAGACGCCTGGCTCGAGAAGCTCAAGACGGAGCTCTCCGGGCTTCACACCCTTCACGAAAAGGAGGTGGCCGAACACGCCAAGGCCACCGCGTGGGCTCTCGGCCTGGAGACGGAACTCGAAACCGCCCGCCGGCGCGTCGTCCAGCTTCAGGAAGAAGCCGAAACGGACCGCCAGGCCACCGAAACCGCCGTCGCTGGCTACGAGGTTAAAATCGGCTCGCTCGAAGCAGAACTGGCTGAGCGGACCCGTGAAGCTGTGGAACGCCCCCGCCAGCTCGAAGCCGAACTCGCCGCAAAACTGTCAGAACTGTCGAAATGTGTCGAACTGCTCCACGCCGCCGAGAGCACCGTGGAGGAGCGTACCCTCTGGGCCCGGCAACTGGAAGAGCGCATCCGGCAGTTGGAACAGGCCATCGAATCGGCCCAAGGATCCCGCTGGCTCCGCCTTGGCCGACGCTTCGGCGTCGGCCCCGACCTGCAACACCCCTAAATGCCGGCACTGCTCATCCGTCTCTTCCGCCTACTGCCGCTGGCGATCCTTTCACCACTTCTTGCCACGCTGGCGCTAACCGGCCTTTGGTTGGTGGATCTGGCCTGGCTGCTCTTCGGCCGCCGGCGCCCTCCCGCATCATCACGGCCCGACACCACTGCTGCCAGCGTCGTCATCCCCAATTGGAATGGCCGCGATCTGCTGGAGAAGTACCTGCCCAGCGTCCTCGCGGCCCTCGCCGGCAATCCGCGCAACGAGGTGATCGTCGTCGACAACGGTTCTACAGACGGCAGCGCCGAATTCATCCGCGAGCGATTCCCGCAAGTGCGCCTGCTCGCCCTGCCGGAAAACCTGGGCTTCGGGGGCGGCTCCAACGCCGGCTTCCGCGCCGCCGCCAACGACATCGTGGTTCTGCTCAACAGCGACATGCGGGTCGACGCCGGCTTCCTCCAGCCCCTGCTCGACGGCTTCACCGATGAGCTCGTCTTCGCCGTTTCCTGCCAGATCTTCTTCAGCGACCCGGACAAGAAGCGCGAGGAGACCGGCCTTACCCAGGGGTGGTGGTCCCGCGGCGATCTGCGCGTCCGCCACTACGACGACGGCCAGGTGGATTCCCTCTTCCCCTGTTTCTACGGCGGCGGCGGCTCCTGCGCCTTCCACCGCCGCAAGTTCCTGGAGCTCGGCGGCTTTGACCATCTCCTGCGCCCCTTCTACTTGGAGGACACCGACCTTGGCTACATGGCGTGGAAACGAGGCTGGAAGGTCCTCTACCAGCCGGTCAGCAAGGTCTGGCACGAGCACCGCGGCACCATCGGCAAGAAGTTCAGCCAGCGCTACATCGACGGCGTGCTCAAGAAGAACTTCCTCCTGTTCTGCTGGAAGAACGTCCACGAGCCGGCCCGCCTGGCCGGCCATTTCTTCTACGCCTGGGCCGGCGCGCTGCTCAGCCTGCTGGCGGGCGACTCGCCCGAGCGGGCCAGCCTCCCGGGTCTCGCTCGTGCCTGCCTCCAGTTGCCCGGCGCCATAGCCGCCCGGTGGCGCGCGCGGACTCTTTCCGTCATCGGCGACACGGAGGCCT
>JACRKW010000325.1 GCA_016215215.1 Acidobacteriota bacterium | reverse complement strand
CGTGGAACACGTACCGCGGCGTCTCCGGCTCCACCCGAAGCCCCGCCGTCGTCGTGTCCGGAATGCCGTCCAGCGCCAGTTCCACCTCCACGCTTCCTCGTGTGCCCGCGCCCATGTTCCCGCGCTGCAGGTACACCCAGAACGTGTAGCTCTTTGGGCTCTCGCTCGACTTGTCCTGCAAGTTCACCCCGAACGGCCGGTTGAACCGCGCCGCCCACCACATGCCGCCCGACGCGCTCCGCGCGTCCAACTGAGCCGTCTCTCCGTACAACAGGTTGTTGTTGGCCGGCGCCGTCTCCGGCAGTTGGATCGTCCGCGTCCCGTTACCCGCTGTGCCGCCGCGAAAATCCACCCATGGAATGTTGATCCGGAAGAACAGCCCCTCCGCCGTCAGGTCGTTCAACGCCGTGTAGTCCAGTCCCACCACCACGCGGCCGTCTCGTTCCCGCACCGTTTGCCGGAACTCCAGCTTGTGCGTCGCGTCCATCGGGATCCGCCCCTGCCACGTCGACACTTCGCCCCGCTCCACGCGCACGTTCTCCGCCGAGCTCAACGTCAGCGTCCGGCTCCAACCCGGCGACGGCAGCACCACGTCCGTGCGGATCGCCGCGTCCTGCCCTCCAAACAGCATTGCCACCAGCCGGCCCGACCCGTCCACAACCACAATCTCACCCCGCAGGCTCATCGATAGGGCCATCCCCGTAACAAGCTTCCACGCGTTCACACCCCGAGTCTATCAACCGGGCGGTCTGGCCGGTGCTCCGGCTTGCACTTTCCATCCAGGTACTTCCCCGGCAGCCGCCAGTATGCCGGACAGCCCACCTGCCCCATCTGGTATGGCAGCAGGCTGTTGGCCAGTTGCCGCTCAGTCAGCACTCCTACGTCAATCTGATGCGGCTCCGGATGCGGAAACTCCACCCTGGCCATCAGATCCTGCACATAGTGCAGATACCGCGACTTCCAGTCTTCCGCATCCTGCGCCGGCGGCAGTAGCGCGCACACCCGCAACGGCTTGCCCAGCCGCAGCGCCGCGGCGAACACCGCCGGGATCTGGTCCGCGTCGCCGCTCAGCACGTACGCCTGGTCGTACACCCCGTTCATCCCGTCCAGCAACAGTTCCACCGCCAGATTCACGTCCGTCAACTTCTCATCGCGCGCCTTGCCTCCGCCGTGCGGCTTGTGGAACCCGAACACCAGATCCAGCCCGGGGGTTTTCCGCGCCGCTTGCAGCCACAGTTCGTACCGGTCCCGCTCTCCCGGAATGCGCGATGTCTCCACCTGCGGGGTCACCGGAGCCGTGAAATACCTGATCGTCTCCAGCCGCTCGCCATTCTTCAGGAAATGGCGCTCTACCAGCGCCCGGAAGTCGCACCAGCAAAGCCCCGAAAGCGAGTACCCGCGCCGCGCCTCGTCCTGCTTGAAGTGATTGCGTACCCCGTAGTAGAAGTTGAATCCGTCGACGTATAACGCCACCTTGCGTGCCATGCCTTCCACGCTATCATCCCAGCCGCGGCAACCCGCTAACGCGCCGTATCAGCCTACACTGGGGAGGAAAGGACCCTTGATGGTGTGGCTTCTCATTAGTCTTCTTCTTCCTGCTCCGCCCGCGGCGCAGGTCGAGATCCGGAACTCGGAGGTCTGGCTCACCCGCGACGGGCGCTCCACCCGGCTCACTAGCGACGGCTGCGTGAAATCGGGCGCCAAGCTCTCCCCCTCAGGCCACAGAATCGCCTATGAGGAACAGTGCACCGCCGCGGCGGATCCACTCCCGACTATCGCGATCATTGATCTCGAAGGCCGCAGGCTCGCTGCTCATCGCCCGATCCTCGGTGCGTCTTTTCCTGACGGCCGCTGCCGGAGTATCCTCTCTGTCGATTGGGCGGGCGACACCGCCATCGCCGGGACCTGCCACATCAATCCGTCCCTCAGCGAATACGTCGAAATGGATATCGAGTCTGGACGCGTCACGCGCGACCTTCTCGGCCACGGCTTCACCCGTTCCCCGGATGGCTCCCGCGTCGCGCACGCCGGCTGGTATCCCCACTTCTCACCACCCTGGGCCAAGAGCAACTACCTCCAGGCGGACTCGCTCATCCTCTACCCGCTCCCCAAGGGCATGCCCCCGCCGGTGCAAACAGGTCTCGACACTCCGCCATCGGTCCTCACCATCAAAGGGCGCACGTACTCAGGCATCCACGATTTCACCACCGGGTTCTTCTGGTCGCCGGACTCGCGCAGAATCGCCTTCGTCGACTGCACGTTCGATTGGACCGCCGACGGCCCCGAACCAACCACCGGTGTCGAATCCAATCGCCGCTGTTTCGTTGCCGTCGTCGGGCTCGACGGCGAGGCGGCCACGTTCCCCCTGCCGGATCTCACTCAGGACAATCTGCGCGGGCTCCGCTTGCAGTGGGCCGGTTCCCACCGGCTATCACTGAGCGGACCGGTGCAACGAACTATCCCCATCCCCTGAGGGTTCGCCCTACCCTGCCGTCATCGTCAGAGGATCCCACGTGCAGATCCGGTTCTCGTAGTAGCTGGTATTGCACAGCAGCGCCGGACCGGCGGCCCGGAATCCGAACGTCGAATCCTCAAAGTGCCCCTTGCGGCTGCGCAGCGCCGTGATGAAGTTGGTCATGTGCTGCCGGTGCGCGTCCACCTCGGATACGTACTTCTCCTCGCTCTTGCCTTCCAGCGTCCCCGTTGTCGTCTTCTTCATCGGGTACTTCTTCCGGTACTCATCCAGGAACCGCTCCTGCACCGCCTTGGGGAACGTCTCGATCGTGTAGCCCGGCTCCGTTTCTCTTGGTTGCCGCGATACCGTCACCGTCCGCACGTCCGTCGTGATCGTTCCGGCGCTGCCCGTGAACCGGAATCCGAAGTCCTCCTGCGCCTTCGAGCTCTTGAAGTTCACCCGCATCGCGAAAGTGAACTCGGGATGCGTCTCCGTCTTCGGATACTCGATAATCCCGAGCTGCGTGTCCGGCGTCTCACGCCCGTCTTTCCAGTACCGCAGCCCGCCGGTGGAATAGATCCGCTTCGGCCCCAGTGACCGCGTCGCCGTATGCAGTCCGGTGAGCAGATGCACGTACAGGTCTCCCGCCACAGCGGTTCCGTAATCGGTGTAGTTACGCCAGCGGAATAGCCGGATCGGTTCAAACGGCCGCTTCGGCGCATGGCCCAGGAAACGGTCCCAGTCCACGTTCTCCGGCGTGGCGTTAGGCGGGATTGAATACTGCCATGCTCCCATCGCCGTGTTGCGGTCCAGCCACGCCTCCACCATGTTCAACTCGCCGATCGCTCCCTGCTCCAGCAACTGCCTGATCTTCTCAAACGATAGCGCCGAGGCGTACTGCGACCCCACTTGAAAGATCCGCCCCGTTCTCTTCTGCGCCTCGATCACACGCTTGCCTTCCTCGATCCTCTGGATCATCGGCTTCTCGCAGTACACGTCCTTGCCGGCGTCCATCGAATCGATCGAGATCCGCGCGTGCCAGTGGTCGGGCGTGGCGATGATCACCGCGTCCACGTCCTTG
Organism: Acidobacteriota bacterium; assembly: GCA_016215215.1. GTDB lineage: Bacteria > Acidobacteriota > Terriglobia > Bryobacterales > Bryobacteraceae > Paludibaculum. Next base: position 7,608 of record JACRKW010000325.1, on the reverse strand, counting down.
CGCGTTAGAATCTCCCGGTAGTCCCGCGTCGTGAAGATCCCCGGGTACTGCTCTTCCATCCGCTTTCGCCGCGAGTCGCAGATGTCGGCCGCCGCCACTATCTTCACACCCGGATTCAACAGTGCGTCCCGCACGTCGCCCTGCCCCATCCCTCCTGCGCCGATCAACGCGATCTGGATGTTGTCGTTGGCTGCGTATGGCATGGCGTTATCCCTTCACCTGCATCTTCTCTGCGTCCCACTGCACCGTCTTGCCCGCGTAGTAGCTCTCGTTGGTCAGTAGCGCCGGCGCCGCAGCCCGCAATCCGAACACCGCGTCCTCCACCACGGCTTTCCGTGTTCGCACCGCCTCGAAGAAGTTGGCGTGGTGATCCGCTTCGTCGCTGTAGCCCCGCGGCGCCAGCCACCGCTCCTCTCCGAACGTCGTCAGGTTCGTCGAAGTCTGCTTCACCGGCGGATACTTCTTGCCGTGCTCGGCCAGGATCAGCTTCTGCGTCCCAGAGTCGAAAGTCCCCACCCACGTCCCCGGGTCCCGTTCCGGCGGCAGCTTCGTCAGGCTCACACCGTTGCCAATCGTCATCACTGCGTCGCTGCCCGTGAACTTGAAGCCCGAGTTCTCGCCCGCCCCATTCACGAAGTTCACCCGCAGCGCCAGGTTGAACGCCGGGTGCGCGCTCGTCTTTGGGTAATCATAGAGGCCCAGCAGCACGTCCGGCACGTCCCTGCCGTCCTTCCAGAACCGCAGTCCGCCCGATCCAAACACCCTCTCCGGCCCGATCGCACCCGTCACAAAGTGCATCCCCGAAAACAGGTGCACGAACAGGTCGCCCGCTACGCCCGTTCCGTAGTCCTGGTAGTTCCGCCAGCGGAACAGCCGCACCGGCTCAAAAGGCCGCCGCGGCGCCGAGCCCAGAAACCGGTCCCAGTCCACCGTCGATGGATTCGCGTCCGGCGGAATCGAGTACTGCCACGCCCCCAGCGCCGAGTTCCGGTCCCACCACGCCTCCACCATGTTCAATTCCCCCAGCACGCCCGATCGGAAGATCTCCCGTGCCTTCGCATACACCACGCTCGACACCCTCTGGCTGCCCACCTGGATGATCCGCCCCGACTTCTTCGCCGCCGCGATCACCTTGTGCCCGTCCTGCCACCGCTGCACCATCGGCTTCTGCACGTAGACGTCCTTGCCCGCCTCCATGGCATCGGCCGCGATCGCCGCGTGCCAGTGGTCCGGTGTAGCGATCAACACCGCGTCCACGTCCTTCCGCTGCAGAATCTCCCTGTAGTCCCGAGTCGTATACAGATCCGCGCCCCATACCTCCCGGGCTCGCGTCAACCGCCCCTGGTACACATCGCACACTCCCACCAGCTTCGTACCAGGCGTCTTCACCGCCGTCTCGGTGTCCCCAGTCCCCATGCCCCCGATCCCAATCGTGGCAAACTGGATCTTGTCATTCGCGCTCTTGCCTTGTAGCGCGAGCGCCGCCGGCGCGGCCGCCGCGCCCACCGCCGATGCATGTAGAAAGTGACGCCGTGTCGATGCCATGCCTACATTCTAGCCGCCCGCATGCCGGTGCATCGTCGTGAAGAACCTCCGCTTCCGCCGCTCTGAACTCTTCTTCAGCGCCTACTTCATCTACGCCGCCGCCGTCGCTCTCTTCCGCCCCATCCCAACTGACATTCGCGTCCTCATCGTTTATCTCAACTCCGCCCTCATCCTCTGGTTCTGTCTCTTCGCCTGGGCCAACAAGGAGCGCGGGTTTCTCGCCCTCGATCACGTCCGCGACTGGTACCCCATCCCGCTCATCCTCCTCGCTTTCCGCGAAATGGGCTGGATGGCCCTTCCCCATGCCTCCACCTCGTTCGAGGATTATTGGGTAGTCTGGGACCGCCGCCTCCTCTACCAGTGGGGACTCAAGTCCGCCATCGAGAGCCTCGGCCCGCTCCTGCCCAATATCCTCGAGCTCTCTTACCTGCTCGTCTACATCGTCCCCATCCTCACCGCGATCGTCTTCTACCGCTGCAAGGCGCGAGAGAAACTGGACGACGCCTACAGCATCCTCTTGTTCGGTACCCTCACCGCCTACGCCCTCTACCCCTTCTTCCCCAGCGAACCGCCACGATCGGTCTTTCCCAGCTCGGACCTGCCCGTTCTCTCCGCACTCCGCCGCCTCAACCTGGCCATCGTCGGCCAGTACGGCATCCACACTTCCGTCTTCCCCAGCGGCCACTCCGCCGCCGCCTTCTCCGCCGCCTTCGCCGTCATGAGGCTCTTGCCCGCGCGCCGCTGGCTCGGACGCGCCTTCCTTGCCCTTGCCGCCTCCATCGCCGTCGCCACAGTCTACGGGCGCTACCACTTCGCCGTCGACGCTATCGCCGGCCTCGCCCTCGCCTGGCTCGCCCTCGGCCTCAGCTATCGATGGAAGACGACATCCACTCCGCCGCTTCCCTGAGTGACCCTGCCACGAAGTCCGCAGCCACGCTTCCAGCGTGCTCCGCGCCATATCCTGTCGTCACCAATACGGACTTCCCCCCCGCGGCGTGCCCCAGTTCCACGTCAGCCGCTTTGTCGCCCACCACCACACACTCTTCCACCGGCAGTCCCAAGTCCGCCGCCGCCCGCATCAGCAGTCCCGTCTTTGGCTTACGGCAGTCGCACTCTTCACCCGGCGCGTGCGGGCAGACGTAGAATCCCTCGATCATCTTCCCCGCTGCTCCCAACTCCTTTATGATCCGCGCGTGAATGGCCTCCACCGCGCTCATCTCGAAGTACCCCCTCCCCACGCCGCTCTGGTTGGTCACCACCACCACCCGCAACCCCAGTTCGCGCATTCGCAGCAGCGCTCCGGCGGCGCCATCCATCACTTCCACGCCTTCCGGATCGGCCAGATACCCGCGCTCGGCGATCAGCGTTCCGTCGCGGTCCAGCGCCACCCACCTCATCGCGCCGCTCCCAGACCCTCCACCGCCGCCATCAGCGGTCTCAACACATTCTCCCAGCGGAAGCGCGCGCTCGCGCCGCTCCGAATCCGCTCCGGCGCCCACTCCATCCGGAGCACCGCTTCGTGCTGTTCCGCAGTGCCGCACTCCACCACGCCCGCAGGCAGTTGCGTCCCGAACGTCCGGCACACTTCTTTCGACGCCATCACGGGCTTCCCCATGGCCAGCGCCTCCAGCACCTTGTTCTGGATCCCCCGCGCGATCCCGAGCGGTGCAACCACCGCACGAGCTCCCTTGTAATAGGGCCGCACATCCTCAACTGTCCCGGCGATCGTCACCCCGTCCTGACTCGCCAACGCGAAGACGCGCGGATCCGGCTTCCGGCCCACCACCACGAACTCCAGCCCCGGACGCGCCGCCCGCAGGGCAGGGAAGACCTCCCGCGCAAACCGGCTTACCGCCTCCACGTTCGGGTAGTAATCCATCGATCCTGCAAACAGCAGATAATCGCGGCCGGCCAGCGATTCCTCGGCCGGAACGCGAGCCGGATCAAAGTGCTCCAGGTCCACGCCATTCTCCATCGCCGCGGTCGGAACGCCACCCGCAAAACTCCGGAACAGCTCTTCCTCCGGCTTGGTCGTCAACAGCGTCAGCCGCGCTCTTCGCGCCTGCTCCACTTCCAGCGCTCTCATGCGCCGCGCCTCGGTTGAATACAGAAGCGCCGGCTTCCGCCTCTCCGCGTACTGCAGCCACTTCTCGGAATCCACGTCCGTCATGTCCAGCACGAAGGGCAACCCCTCGGGAACGTAAGGCGCCATCACCGCCGTGTAGGCCACAGCCCCACGCACGGGCACACTCGCCAGCAACGACCCGATGTCCCTGCTCATCGCTCCGCTCCCGTAGAACGCCCCGTTCAGGCTCGATCCGGCCAGAAAACGCACTCCCGCCCTGGCCGCGTGCAGACTGAATGGGAACAGCGGAGCCACGTACACCGAAGCGCAGCGGTCGATCAGCTTGCGCGCCTCTTCCAGTTCCTCAGGCTCTCGCGCGAAACACCCCAGGTGTACCTTATGGCGCGCCGCCAGCGCGTTCAGTTCGTGGTGCGAGCGGATCTTCTCACCCTTGTTCGGCGGGCTTGGAACGCAGTGGGAGAGAAAGAGCAGTTCCACGATCTACTTCTTCGCTGAGTCGCTCGAAGTGGTAGCCGTGCTTGTCGCCGGGGCGCTCGATGAGGACGTCGAAGCCGCCGGGGAGGACGTCGAGCTCGACGAGTTCCCCTCGCTCTTCTTCTCCGCCTTCACCTCCGCCTTTGCCGCATCCCTGTCTTTGCCCCCGCTCGATCCTTTGCCGCCCCCGGACTTCGCGTAGTCGGTGATGTACCAGCCGCTTCCCTTGAACTGGATCGCCGACTTCGACAACAGCTTCTCCACACGGCCTCCGCACGATTCGTGTACCGACAGGGGCTCGTCGGAGAACTTCTGGATCACTTCAAACACCGCGCTGCAGCGGTCGCACTTGTACTCGTACAGAGGCATCTCTCAATTCCTGCCCTGCGCCGCGGCCTGAACTGCCTTGCCGCTCAGTACCTCCAGCGCCCTCTTCAAGATCAGATCCTCGGCCGGCTTGGCCTCCGGCTTCGGGGCCGGCGTAGGCTTGGCCTGCGCCGATTCGTCTTCATCCAACGGTTCCGGTTCCATATCGGCTACCGCCACCGACGGCGTCACCGATACATCCTGTATCGCCTTGCCCCCCGGCGAGTAGTACTTCGCCACCGCCAGCAGCACCGCCCCGCCGTCGTCGGTCGCAATCGCCTTGCGCTGCGCGGCGTCTCCGTAGGTGCGCTCGCCCACCACCTGCGCCCGCTTGTTGTCCAGCAGGGCCGCCGCGGCGATTTCAGCCGCTCCGGCCGTCCCGCGGTTGGTCAGCACAACCAGTTCGCCCTTGAAGACCGCCTTCTCCGCCACCGCCTCAAACTGCTGCTTCTTCACCTTCTGTCCGCTCAACGAGCCGAGCGTGCCCTTTTCCAGGAACAGGTTCGCCAGCGCGATGCCCTCTTCCGGCACGCACACCGCCGAGTGCCGCAGGTCCAGCACCAGTTTCGCTGCTCCCTGCTTCTGCAGACTCGCTACCGCCGCCGCCACCCCGCGGCTCTTGCCTGCCGACAGGTCTGCCACCGCCAGGTACCCCGTCTCCTTGTCCAGCATCTTGGACTCCAGCGCCGGCGGCGTCACCACCGCCCGGGTCAGCGTCACCTTCGTCGGTTCCGGACGCCGCAGCCGCAATACCGTCAATTCCACCGTCGTGCCCTTCTCGCCGTGCAGCAGCACGTCGGCATAGGCCAGCGGCATGTCGCGCGTCGAGATGCCGTTGATCGCCTCGATAATGTCGCCGGTCGCCAGCCCCGCCTTGTCCGCCGGTGAGCCGTCGATCGCGTCCACAATCCCGATCTCGTAACCGTACTTCCGGCTCAGCAGCAGCCCGACCCCTGCCTTCGGATCTTCCTTCGTCTTCAGGTACTGCTTGTACTGATCCGCATTCAGGTAGCTCGCAAACGGGTCCAGCGAAACCAGCAGCCCGTTCACCGCCCCCAGCGTCACGTTCTTCATCTCCGGCTCTTCCACGTAGTAGGCCTTGATCTTCGCGAATACCTCAGTGAAGACGTTGATGTGCTTGTACGGGTCCGCCGGTGAGCCTTCCTGGCTCTGCCCCACCATGGCGCCCACCAGCAGCAGCGTCACCAAAATGGCCGACACCGTCACAACCGAGTATTTGAATCCGTTGCTGATCTGCACAGACAGTTCCCCTCTCATCAAGTATATCAGCCTCTGCGCTTTGTCCCCGGGCGTCTGCGCACGCCAGCAACCGGGTCTGGCGGGCTTGGTTCCTGCGGAATGCGGGGACCGCCCGCCCCCGTCCTACATCTTCATCGTGACTGTCTTTACCTCCGTGTATTGCTGGAGCCCGTACTCGCCCCACTCCCGCCCCATGCCGGATTGCTTGAATCCTCCGAAAGGCGCGGCCGGATCGAAAGCCCCGTAGCAGTTCACCCAAACCGTCCCTGCCCGGACGCCGTTGGTCACCGCGATCGCCTTGCCGATGTCGCGAGTCCACACCGCCGCGGCCAGACCATAGTCGGTGTCATTGGCGCGGTGGATCACATCATCGAGAGAGGAGAACTTCAGGATGCTCATCACTGGTCCGAATATCTCCTCCCGTGCGATCTTCATCTCGTCCCGAACGCCTGCAAACACCGTCGGCTCGACAAAGAAGCCCTGGCCGCCCTTGCGTTCGCCGCCGCACATCAGGCGCGCGCCGTCGATCTTGCCGGATTCGATATAGCTCATCACCTTGTCGCGCTGCGTGCCGTCAATCAGCGGACCCTGCTCGGTGGCGGGGTCAAACGGATCGCCCACCTTGCGCTTGCGGGCGCGTTCCACGCTCCTCTTGACGAACTCATCGTGGCACTTCCCTTCGACATACAACCGCGATCCGGCGCAGCACACCTGGCCCTGGTTGAAGAACAGCGCCGTGTGCGAGCCCTCCACGGCCTGGTCCAGGTCCGCGTCGGCAAAGACGATGTTCGGGCTCTTGCCGCCCAACTCCAGAGTCACGCGCTTCAGATTGCTCTGTGCCGAGGCTTCCATGATCAGGTGCCCCACCTCGGTCGAGCCTGTGAAGGCGACCTTGTCCACGTCCATGTGCCGGGCGATGGAGTCCCCGGCCGTCGGGCCGAATCCCGGCAGGATGTTCACCACGCCGGAAGGGAATCCGGCGTCAAGGATGAACTCCCCCATCCGAAGCGCCGTCAGCGGAGTCTGCTCGGCCGGCTTCACCAACACGGTATTGCCTGCCGCCAGCGCCGGCCCGATCTTCATCGCCAACATCAGCAGCGGGAAGTTCCAGGGAATGATCTGCCCGACAACGCCCACCGGCTGCAGCCGTGTGTAGCAGATGTGCGGGCCGGCCACCGGGATGGTCCTGCCCTGGATCTTGTCCGTCCAGCCGGCGTAGTAGCGAAGCGTAGCGATCGACAGCGGCAGGTCCACGTTGCGCGATTCCATCAGCGGCTTGCCGTTGTCGAGCGTTTCCAGCCTGGACATCTCCTCGACATTGGCCTCCAGCAGGTCGGCCAGTTTGTAGAGTAGCCGGCCCCTCTCGGCCGCAGCCATCTTGGGCCATGGGCCGCTTTCGAAGGCCGTTCGGGCCGCTGACACTGCCTTGTTCACGTCCGCCGCATCGGCCTCCGACACGCGGCAGATCGGTTTGCCCGTGGCGGGATTGACAGTCTCAAAGGTCTTTCCCGACACGCTCTCAACCCATTGATTCCCGATCATGAGCTTGGTGGCACGCACCTTGACACCTCGATCGGGTGATACGGCTGTGGTACCCATCTTGCGCCTCTTTCCGATCCGTCACCCTGTCGCCGGCGGCCCCCGCGTTTCGGCCGCAATTGCCGCCTGGCAGGCAGGCGATTGGGTGTTGTCAACGCGCCAGTGTCCTTGCGCAGGTGGCATCTGGAGAACGCTGGCGAATCATCGAGCCTCAGCGGCCTGTGGGGCCGGAATCCGGGACCCGCCGTCCGGCGGTTCCCGCTTGATTCCCGTCGCGCAGTCCTGTGACCCTGAACAGTATGCTGCCGCCGCCGCCCGGCGTCAATGGCGATCTTGAT
>JACRKW010000324.1 GCA_016215215.1 Acidobacteriota bacterium | reverse complement strand
TCGACGGTGAGCAGTTCGGTGTGCATCGTCTTCGACTCTTCGACAGTGATGACGCCGTCCTTGCCGACCTTCTGCATCGCTTCCGCGATCTTTTCGCCGATTTCGGTGTCGCCGTTCGCGGAGATCGTGCCGACCTGGGCGATCATCTCGCCGGAGATCGGCTTGGAGAGCTTCTGGACCTCGGTTACGACCGAGTCAACGGCCTTCTCGATGCCGCGCTTCAGCGCCATCGGGTTGGCGCCGGCGGCAACCGCCTTGACGCCTTCGCGGAAGATCGACTGGGCCAGGATGGTCGCCGTCGTCGTGCCGTCACCGGCCACGTCGGAGGTCTTGCTGGCAACTTCGCGCACCATCTGGGCGCCCATGTTCTCCAGAGCAGCCTTCAGCTCGATCTCCTTGGCGACGGTGACGCCGTCCTTGGTGATCGTCGGGCCGCCGAACTTCTTCTCCAGGACCACGTTGCGGCCCTTCGGGCCCAGCGTCACCTTGACGGCGTCGGCCAACTGATTCACGCCGCGCAGGATCGCCTGGCGCGCGTTCTCGCCATACACAACTTGCTTCGCTGCCATTCTGAATCTCCTTAGTGGGTCTACCCTTGCCGATCCTTACTTCTCGAGAATGCCGAGGACCTCGTCCTCGCGCAGGATCAGGTACTCTTCGCCATCGATCTTGATGTCGCTTCCGGAGTACTTGCCAAACAGGATCCGGTCGCCGACCTTCACGTCCAGGGGCACGATAGTTCCGTCTTCCAGCCGCTTGCCGCGGCCGGCTGCCATCACTTCGGCTTCCTGGGGCTTCTCTTTGGCCGTATCCGGAATGATGATCCCGTTCAGCACGGTCTCCGTCGTTTCGATCCGGCGCACAACCAGCCGGTCGTAGAGGGGACGAATCTGCATAACTCTCAAAACCTCCGTGGTTTCGATTCGCGTGGGTTTGCGATCGTCCGAGTCCAAGATTGGATCGGACATCGCCACTATTATTAGCACACTCCGTCAAGGAGTGACAAGTCTGTCTCGCAACTAACTGATTACAAGCGACTAACAGAACGATACAAGCTCCAGCGCTCTTCCTGCTTCAGAAAATCTAAGCCTCCTTCACTCAAATCGAGGAAGCCGAGTAGCGCAGACGGCCCGGTGCTATCCTGTGGGTATGCTCCGGCGGGGCCGTTGGCTGATTCTGCTTGCCATTCTCGGCATCGCCGCCGCAGTCACCTCCATTTTCCTCAGTCAGTCGAAGCTGTTGCGCCGCACGCGTCCTCGCGCCACGGCCCCGTTGCCGGCCAACACGTCCGCCACCGCTGAGAAGTGGGAGATGGAGATGAAGAGCGGCGACCGCGCCAAGATCGTGATTCGAGCCAGCCGCTACGAGCAGATCAAAGATCCTCCGGCCTTCCTGCTGGAGGGCATGGAGATGGAGATCCGCGAGTTGGACGGCAAGCGCTTCGACCTGGTGAAGAGCGCCCGGGCGCAGTTCAATCAGGATGACGCCCAGCTGTACGCCGACGGGGATGTCGAAATCACGATGAACCTGCCCCAGGGCGCCGGCGAGCAGGCGGGACGGCTGATGCAGATCCGCACGACGGGGGTGACTCTCGACGTCAGGTCTTCGCGGGCGAGCACGGAGCGCAAGGCGCATTTCGAATTCGACCAGGGGAGCGGCGAGTGTCTGGGCGCAATGTATGACCCCTCCACGCGCGAGCTGGTGATGAAGTCCGAGGTGAGCCTGGACTGGCGCGGGAGGGATCCGAAGAAGCCACCCATGCACCTGGAATCCGGCATGCTCATCTACAAGGAACTGACGGCCGAGATCTTCCTCTCACCCTTCGCCCGGCTCAGCCGCGGCGGCTTCCGGCTGGAGGCGGGCCCGAGCGTTGTGAAGCTGGCCAAGGGGGCGATCGACCGGGTGGAAGCGGTGAAGGCAAGCGGGGCAGATCATACCCCAGCTAGACAGGTGGAGTACTCCGCCGAATTCCTCAACCTGTTCTTCACCAACAAATCGGAGATCCGGAAGATCGAGGCGTCAGAGAACGCCAGGTTGCTATCCACCTCCGCATCGGGCAAGACGACGGTGACGGCCAACCGGCTGGACCTGGAGTTTGACACGGGCAAGGAGGACAGCGTACTGAAGCGAGCGCTGGCAACCTCCAAGGCGCGGGTGGAATCCCAGGCAGCGGGACGTCCCGGAGTGCCGCCTCAAGGGGCGCGCGTCCTCACCAGCGAAGTGATCGAGTTGACCATGCGGGCCGGCGGCAAGGAGATCGAACAGGTGGCCACCCACAGCCCGGGCCAGGTGGAGTTCCTACCTGGCCGGAAGGGGGACAAGCACCGCTGGATGACGGGAGACCGGCTGTACATCTACTACGCCGCCGGCAACGCGGTGGAGAAGTTCCGCTCCGTGGACGTCACGACAAGGACCGAGAGCGAGCCGCGGGACCCGAAGAAGGACCCCAAGCCGACTATCGCCATTACGCGGAGCAAGGACCTGCAGGCCGATTTCGACCCGCGCACCGGCCAGATGATCCGCCTGGAGCAGTGGAACAACTTCCGATACGAGGAGGGCGCGCGGCGGGCCACCGCAGCGCATGCAGTGCTGGACGCGACACGCGAGCTGATCACGTTGAAGACCGGCGCGCGGATGTGGGACGAGACCGGCTCCACGGCCGGCGATGAGATCGTGCTGGAACAGCAGACCGGCGACATGGTGGCCAGTGGGAACGTCACCTCCACTCGCCTGCCTGACAAGAAGCAGGGCTCCGAGGGGATGATGTCATCGTCGGAACCGCTGCAAGCCAAGGCCGACCGGATGGCGTCGACCGAAGCGAACAAGAAGATCCGCTACGAGGGCCGCGCCCACCTGTGGCAGGCTGCGAGCAGCCTCCAGGCCAACTCCATTTTCATAGACAGGACGGCGCAGCAATTGGAAGCGACGGGCGAGGTGGTGAGCCAGTTGCCGGACCAACGGCCGAAGAAAGGCGGCAATGTCTTCACGATCGTTCGAGCGCCGTCGCTGGTGTACTCTGACAAGACGAAGCTGGCCTATTACACCGGAGGGGTGACGCTGGACCGTCAGGGGCTGAACGTGAAGGCGCGGCAGATGCGGGCATGGTTCGTCTCGGAACCGAAGAAGGAGGGCGGCGAGGAGTCCAAGCTCGACAGGATGTTCGCCGACGGCACGGTGGAGATCGCCGAGAAATCGGCGGCCCGGACTCGGACCGGCAGTAGCGAGCACGCCGAGTACTACCTGGCCGACGAGCGGATCATCCTCAATGGCGGCAACCCGGTGGTGGTGGACTCCAAGCGCGGCGTCACACGTGGCGCCGAGATCACCTGGCTGGCGCGTGAGGACACGCTGGTGGTGGATAACACGGGCGGGGGACCGGCAGTAAGCCGGCTCAATAAGAAGAAGTAACGCCCCGGCCGTTGGGGGACGAGGCCTGATTACTGTGGCAGCCGCGCCGATTGGTGCGCCATCAATTGCCACTGCCCGCCCTTCCTGCGAAAGACGTGCAGCAGCGACAGGTGCGCCGGATTCGGTTTGCCGTCGGCCATGGTGACGAACTGGGCGCGGCAAATGGTGATGGCTACGTCCTTGGTGAGTACCTGGACCTTCAACTGCTCGTAGTCCACCTTCACGTACTTCGACTTGCCGGACTTCAGGTTGCCGATGTAGCTCTGCTTGGTATCGACGGCGCCGGTGGAGTGGGTATAGGTCAAGTCGTCAGCCAGGACCTTCTCGAGCAGGGCGAAATCGTTGGTGGTGACGCCCTTGGCCCAGCCGCGCTCGGCTTCCTCCACTGCCTTGGCCGCGCCGGTGGCGGAAAACGCCGGCAGGGCCAGCAGGACGAAAACGAC
>JACRKW010000087.1 GCA_016215215.1 Acidobacteriota bacterium | reverse complement strand
GCCGGTGCTCTGCCATTCGAAAGCCGGCTGCCGGTTCTGGAATGGACGGAGCTGATTTACGCCAGCACGTACCTGCTCACCGCGCTTGTGCCGTGGATTGCCAGAACGAAGAGCGATCTGCGCACATTCTGCGTTCGTGCGCTGTGGGCGATGGTTGTCGCATTCCCGCTCTACCTGGTGGTCCCGCTGGTTGCGCCGCCAAGGCCCTTCACGGCCACGACGCTGCCCGGCCGCCTGCTTGCCTGGGAACGAACCTTGGACGGCCCCGGTGGGGCGTTCCCTTCGTTCCACGTCGTCTGGGCGCTGCTTGCCGCGGAGGTGTTCGCGCGGCGCTGGCCCCGGCTGCGATGGCTGTGTTATGCCTGGGCGGCGCTGATCGCGGCCAGTTGCGTCACCACGGGCCAGCATCCGATTGTGGACGTGCTCGGCGGGGCCGCCCTGGCCCTGCTGGTGGCGCGCGGAGCCATGCTATGGGATGCGATCCGGCGAAACGCTGAGCGTATCGCCAACTCCTGGCGGGAGTGGCGAACCGGTCCGGTGCGCGTGATCAATCACGGAACCTACGCCGGCGCGGGCGCGATGGTCGCGCTTTGGATCGCCGGGGCCGGAGCCGGATCGGGGCACCTGACCGCCATCTTCGTCGCCGCCGGCGCGGCTGTTGTGGGCGCGGCGCTGTGGGCGCAACTGGTGGAAGGCTCGCCCCAACTGCTGCGGCCGTACGGCTTCTACGGAGGATTGCTGGGAGGCACGCTCGGCGCACTGGCCGCGCCGCTATTCCACACAAGCCCCTGGCTGGTGCTGGCGGCATTCTCGCTCGGCGGGCCCTGGGCGCAGGCGATGGGCAGGCTGCGCTGCCTGGTGCAGGGCTGCTGCCACGGCCGCCCGGCGCCGGAGAACGTGGGCATCCGCTACAATCATCCGCGTTCGCGCGTCTGCCGCATGACCGCCTGGACCGGCGTGCCGCTGCATCCCACACCGGTTTATTCAATTCTGTGGAACATCCTCATCGCGCTGGCGGTGACCCGGCTGTGGACGCTTGCGACGCCGCTGCACTTCATCGCCGGGATGTACTTCATCCTCACCGGGCTGGGCCGGTTCGTCGAGGAGGCGTGGCGCGGAGAGCCCCAAACGCCGGCCTTGCTGGGGCTGCGGCTCTACCAGTGGTCGGCCGTGGCCAGCGTGCTGGCCGGCGCGTTGATGACCGCCATGGGTGAGAGCGGGGCCGCGCCCGCGCTGCGGTTCACCTGGGAGCCGCTGCCGGCCGCGGCGGTGTCCGGCGCGGTGGTCGCCATCGCCATGGGCGTGGACTTCCCGGAGTCGAACCGCAGGTTCTCTCGCCTGGTGTGATCAGCGAGTGGTGTGAGCTTCGGACTCAGGCCCTCACCTTGTCGTAGTCGAAGCGTTCGTTGGCCAGATGCAGGAACGGCTCGCCGGGCATTTGAAGGTAGATGCTCTTCAACTCGTGGCGCGGGAAATCGGTGAGCTTCCGCTGTACCGGCTGGCCGTCGATCCATTCGTAGACCGGCACCTCCCACGGGTTGAACGTGTCGGTTAACCCGCGTTCCTTGGCGATGCGGTAGAGGTACACGTTGCCCGGTTCGTGGCCGCCCAGCCAAAGACCGATCAGGTCCAGGCGGAACTTGTCCTTGGAGAACATCACCAGGTTGGTGAGGTAATCGTTTCCGATACCGAAGCCATCGCCATCGCGCCCGTAGATGCCTTCGATCATCGCCAGGCCCGTCTTCATGACGCTCTGGTTGTCGCACGTCTTGTGCGCCCAGATCTCCTGGGCGAGCGGCGAGACCTTGCCGCCCGGTTCGGCCTCATAGCGCTTGTAGCCCATCCTGCGGTGGTTCTCGAAGTAACGTGTCGCCCGCTCACCGGCTTCGGCGCACATGTGCTGCTTCATGTGCTGGGGCACGCCGGTGACCATCTGCATGCCGGAGCAGAAGCGGATGAAGGGTAGGATCACCAGGCCCTGCTCGTTCTTCACGCTCTGCGTGAGGCACATGGAATGCCCCTTCCACTTGGCGATGTTGAGCAGCCAGGTGTCGGATTGGCCCACGGGCCAGTGGTGCGGGATGCGGCTGTAGATCACCGCGTCGGGCACTTTGCTCCAGACGATCTCCCGTTCGGCGCGCGGCGTATCGAAGTGCTGCTCGGGTTCGCTCTCCACCACGCCGTGCCGCGCATGGATATCGGCGAAGCCGCGGTAGTGCCAGGAGTGGTAGAGGTTGGTCTCGGCGAAGTGGAACTTCTTGAGCCCCACCTCCTTGAGGCCCATGATGACGCCCTCGTAGAAGTCCGGGTCGGTGCCCGTGCCCCAGTTGTCCACATCGGGACGGTTTCTGCTGCGGACGCTGGTGATGTTCGGCTTCAGCAGGATGCGGTGCGACAGCGGGGTGCCAGGCGTGTGGCTGGGGACGAAGATCTCCCGCGCCAGCTTTAGGCCGGCGTTCTTCTTCGCGGCGGCGTCCATCTTATGCGGCACCTTGGTCCGTTGGACGAAGACGGCCTTCGGGTTCGCCTCGATGAACGGGTGCAGGCCGAAGTACTGCGCCGGCGCGGCCTGCAATGCTCCGGCCGAAACGGCCGAGCCCAGAAACTCTCTGCGGCTCCAGTTCATTTGCCCTTCTCCTTGAGAGTGATGACCGCCACGCGTTTCAATCCCTTCAAGTTCACTTCCACACGCCCACCGCGCTGCATCAGGTCCAGCTCCTGTTCCGCAACATCCGGCTGCGCCATCACGCCGCCGGAGTAGTCGCCTCGTACTCCGATCAGGAAGTCCTGATCCATCCAGCGGCCGTAGCTCACCAGTACCACCACCCTGCTGCCCGCGGTGCGGTGCAGAGCTCCTAGTACGGTGGAGGCGTTCCACACGCGCAGAGCCAGTCCGTTCAATCCGCGGCCGGCCGGGTTGGCCAGCCCCACTTTCTCCTTCAGGTCGCGCGCGAACTCGGAAGGATCGAGCACTGTCTCCGGAATCCGCACCGCCATGCGGCCTTCTTGGCCGAAGCGGCTGATGCGCTCAGCGCCGCCCGCCGGGAGGATCTCCGGGCTCAGGTTGTTGCGGTAGGCGAGGTTCAGAACCTCTTCGGTCTGCTCGTCAAGCTTGCCGGCAACGATCCCCAGGCGCGCGCCGCCTCCTGCGCGCGGCACGCCCGATTGTTGCGTCAGGAAGGCCGCTACCTGCGCCAAGCGTTTCCAGGCCGAGAGCGCTCTCTCGTCGCCCTTCAGAAGTCCTGTCCGGTACATCTCTGGCAGTGCCAGTACCACGTTGCCGCCGCCGGCGAAGGCCTCAGCCAGCGCGATCTCCGCTCCCTCATAACGTGCGGTCTTCTCGTCGGCGGGGAAACTGAGCAGAGCTTCGCGCGAAGGGTGCAAGGCTCGCATGTAGGCGTACAAGTGAAGATTGCCGTTGAGCCATGGACGCTCGGTGGCTCCCGCTTCCCCAAGGGACGCCTGCTGCAGGCCCGGCCACATGCCGCCGCGCAGCACCGCCCGAGCCGGCGTCACGTCCCAGCCGAGCTGATCCGGCTTCACGTAAACCAGCTTGACGAAGCCCTTCTGCGCCTGAATGAACCGCTTGAACTCCGCCTCGGTCCCCGCCGCCGTCACCGCTGCGCCGTCGTAGCCCGATGCGCGCGCCCTCTCGATGGAGGCGCCGTCAGCGGAGGTCTCGGCCAGCAACTGGAGGCCGTTCTCGCGTGCCGGAGCCTGGCCGGCGCTGGCTCGAGAGACGACGAACTCCGCCCCCGCTTCGCGGCACAGACGCAGCGCGGCCGTGTCAGGAGCGGGCCAGGCAAGAATCAAAGTGAAAGTCCCAGTCAGCAGCAAGCATCAACTCCGAAGCCGTCGATTGAATCAAGCATACAACTTCCCCATCGATGCCCACTGTGGTACAAATCAGCCCATGGAGAAATCACGCCGCAAGTTCATCTCCGGCGCGGCTGCCGCCGCCGCCCTGCCTGTCGCCGCTTCCGCGCAAGAGGCGCCCAAGCGGAAAGTCCACCGCAAGAGCGCCACCCCGCCGGCCAAGCCGCCTCTGTTCAACAGCGCCGTCTCCTACGGCAATCTGCTCTTCATCGCCGGCAAGGGCGCGCACTACGAAGGCGACATCAAGGCGCACACCAAGACCGTACTCGACGATATCCAGAAGGAACTGGAGAATGCCGGTTCCTCGATGGACAAGGTTCTGAAGTGCAATGTCTATCTGAAGAAGATGGACGACTACAAGCCGATGAATGAAGTCTTCCAGGGCCGCTTCGGCGCCGAGCCGCCGGTGCGTACCACCATCGTTGCGCTGGATCTGCCCGGCAACTCTCTGGTAGAGATCGACGTCATCGCCTTCATCTGACCGGATCCAGCCCGAACACCGCCGCCGCGTTGGCATAGAGGAACTTCTCCTCGACTGTCTCCGGCAGCTCCAGTTCCTTGATCTGCCGCACGCACTTGGCCAGCGGCAATTGTGGGAAGTTCGTTCCGAACATCACGCGGTCCTGCCCGTGGGTCTTCATGAATTGGACCAACTGCGGAGGGTAGAAGCGCGGCAGGTAGGCGGACGTGTCGATGTAGACGCCATCGTGCTTCCAGGCTACGGCGATCATCTCTTCGGTCCATGGATAGCCGATGTGCCCGCAGACGATCTTCAGTTCCGGGAATGCCAGGGCGACCTCGTCGATATAGGGCACAGGCCTTCCCGTTTCCGACGGCTTCAGCGGTCCGGTGTGCCCCACCTGTGTGCAGAACGGGATGCCCAATTCGATGCACTTCACATAGAGCGGAAAGTAATGCTTGTCATTGGGCGGAAGATTCCAAAGCCACGGCACCACGCGCAGGGCCTTGAAGCCCAATTGGCGCACGCCGCGGTCCAGTTCCCGCACGGCCGCCATGGGCGATGTAAGGTCCACCGCGGCGACGCCGGTAAATCGGTTGGGGTATTGCTGGACGTATTCGGCCACTTCGTCGTTGCTGATGAGCCAGCGCTCAGGCCTGCACCAGGCCGAAAGCAGCAGCCGCTCGATGCCCGCTTCGTCCATCAGCGCCACGGTTTCGGCCGGCTCCAACTTGCGGTCGAGCATCCCAGCGGTGCCGGACTTCTCCAGTAGCCGGACCACTTCGGGCAAGTCCGTGCGCGCGCGGCCCGTGGCCGGTTGCGCCCAGACGTCGATCACCCGCCGGTCCGGCATGATGCACTCCTCAGGCGTTCAGGTGGCGGCCAATGCGCCCGATGGCCTCGTCGATCTCCGCCGGCGACTTGAAGCCGATGGTGACGGCATCCACCGTGCCGAGTTGCATGACGAACTTGATGGACGCATCGCGCTGCTCGGGAGTCTTGAACTGCCCCTCGCCCATGATCTTCATGCCCAGCACG
>JACRKW010000295.1 GCA_016215215.1 Acidobacteriota bacterium | reverse complement strand
GCAACGCCCTCGCCACCGACACGCCGCCGGAACGCTCCCCCGCCTACGGCTGCCCTGTCGGGCGCGACACCTGCAAGGGCGCCGGCCTGGACCCCATCACCAACTTCATGGACTATACCGACGACTCCTGCATGGACCGATTCTCGGCAGGCCAGGGCGACCGAATGGATACCGCCTGGGCCGCCTACCGCTTGGGCAAGTAGCTCACTGCCGCGGCGCCTGCCAGTCCAAGACCGGCTGGGCGCCGCCCTGGCACACCCACACCGTCACCCTGGCGCCCGGCTTCAAGACCCCGGGCGCCTTCTCTATCTCCCGCCAGCGCGCGGACGTGAATCGCTCCCCTGCAAACAACATCCACCGCTCCGCATCCTCACCCTTCTTCCATCGCCACGTGAACTTCTCCGCCGTTCCATCGTCGGTCTTCACAGTCAGGCGCAGCTCGGCCGATCCGCGCCTGTACGCCGTCACCACTCCGGTAAACGACGTCAATCCGTCGCGCGTGCACGGCAACCCCGGAGGCGGGCGCAGCCGGCCCTGCCCCAGCAGCGAGGCCGTCAGAGCCGCCAACGCCATCCACTTCATGCCTTCAGAGTAGCGCCGATCCGCCCCGCCACCGCTTCCGCTATGTCCATGGTCCCCGCCGTACCGCCCATGTCGTACGTGCGCACGGCTCCCTGCTCCACCACGTCTTCCACCGCCCGGACGATCTTCCGCGCGGCCGTAGTCTCCCCCAGCCACTCGGCCATCATCGCCGCCGCCAGGATGCTGGCCAGCGGATTCACCTTGTTTTTCCCGGCGTACTTCGGCGCCGATCCGTGCGTCGGCTCAAAGACCGCGTACTTCACTCCGATGTTGCCGCTGCAGGCGAATCCCATCCCGCCCACCAACTGCGCGCACAGATCGGAGAGGATGTCCCCGAACAAGTTGGTTGTCACGATGACGTCGTAGTTCTGCGGGTTCTTGATCAGCCACATGCACATGGCGTCCACGTTCGCCGTGTCGAATTCGATCCCCGGATACCGCGCCGCCACCGCCTGGGCCTCCTCCAGGAACACCCCGCACGTGGCCCGCAGCACGTTCGCCTTGTGTACCGCTGTTACCTTCCGCCGGCCCTTCTTGACCGCGTACTCGAAGGCCGCTTCGACAATGCGCCGCGACGCCGATCGTGTCACGCTGCGGATGGAGATCGCCGCGTCCTTGGGGATGCGCGCCATCGCCGGCTCCTCGCGAAAGCAGGCCGGCGTCTGGTTGAACTCCACGCCGATGTACATCCCCTCGGTGTTCTCCCGGAACACCACGACGTCGATATCGTCCCTGTAGTTCAGGGGGTTGCCTTTCAACGCCCGGCACGGCCGCAGGCATGTGTAGAGGTCCAGCATCTGCCGCATTCGCACGATCGGACTGCGGTAGATCAAGCCCTTCCCGCGCAGCTCGGGCGCCAGCTCACCAGCGGCCTCCGCGGCCGGCTTCGACGTAATGGCGCCGAAGAACGCGCAGTCCGTGCGCTCCAGCAGCTCCAGCGTTCGCGCCGGGAGCGCGTCGCCCTCCTTTTGCCAGAACTCCCACCCGATGTCTCCGTGCGGGTATTCGGCGTCCAATCCGCAGGCGTCGAGAACCAACCGCGTGGCCGCGCAGACCTCCACACCTACTCCATCGCCCGGCAGCCAGGCAATCCGGTACTTCGGCATATTTTGCGACTCCTTACGCTGCGTACTTCTTTTTCAAATAGGGAATCAGCCCACCCGCCTCGAGCAGTTCCACGGCGCGCGGATCCAATGCCGCGGCGCGCAGCTCTGTTCCCTTGGTCAGGTTGCGGATCACGCCCTGCGTCAGCCCGATCTCCAGCTCGTCGCCCACCTCGCACCCTGCATGCGCTTCCGCCGAGACGACCGCCGGCAGTCCCAGGTTGATGGCGTTCCTGTAGAAGATGCGCGCGAAGCTCCCGGCCACAACCGCCCCTGCGCCGGCGAACTTGAGCGCAGCAGCAGCCTGCTCCCGGCTGGAGCCGCAGCCGAAGTTCTTCCCCGCCACGATGAACTCGCCCGCCTGCAGGCCGGCACGGATTTCCGGGTAGGCCAACTCGAAGAGGTGCTCCGCGGTCTTCTCCCGGTCCGTCACGTTCAGGAATCGCCCCGGGTAGATCAGGTCCGTGTCGATGTTTTCTCCCAGCACCGCACGGACGCGGCCCCGCAACACCAGCTTTACGTCAGACATGGGCTGCCTCCACTTCCGCCGGATGCGCCAGCCGGCCGGCGATGGCCGACGCGGCCACCACGGCCGGGCTCGCGAGATACACGAAGGAGTCCTTGCTCCCCATGCGGCCGATGAAATTGCGGTTGGTCGACGAGACGCACACCTCCCCCGCCGCCAGAATTCCCTGGTGGACGCCCACGCACGGCCCGCATCCCGGCGGGTTGATGATGGCCCCGGCCGCCATCAGCGTTTCCAGGTAGCCGAGCTTCATCGCCTCCCGGTACACCTGTTGCGAAGCCGGGATCACCACCAGGCGCGTCCGTTTGTGCACCTGGCGTCCGGCCACGACCCTGGCGGCCACCTCCAGGTCTTCAATCCGGCCGTTCGTGCAACTGCCGAGAACGGCCTGGTGCACCTCCAGATCGCCCACGGCCGAAAGCGGCTTCACATTGTCCACGCTGTGCGGGCAGGCGATCTGCGGCTCGGCGACGTCCCTGCCTGCGTCCACGCGCAGGGTTCGCTCGTACTGCGCCCCGGGATCCGGTCCCATCTCTTCCACCGGGGTGAAGGCCACCTTCGCGCCCATCTCCATCGACAGGTTTGCGAGCACCATGCGCGACGCCTGGGTCATGCGCCGGATCGCCGGTCCGTCGAACTCCACGGCCCGGTAGTCCGCTCCGTCCGCGCCCAGCTTGCCGATGATGTAGAGGATGAGGTCCTTGGCGCTGATCCACGGCCGGAACTCGCCCTCGACTTCAATCCGGATGGTGGAGGGGACCTTGAACCACAGCTTGCCCTCCGTCCAGACTCCCGCCATCTCCGTCGCGCCGATGCCCGTCGCGAAGGCGCCGAGCGCCCCGTGCGTGGTGGTGTGCGAGTCCGTGCCCACCACTACCATTCCCGACCGCACGTGGCCGCGTTCGGCGAGCACCTGGTGGCAGATGCCCCCGCGCCCGACGTCGTAGAAGTTCTCGATGCCCTGCGCGGCGGCGAACTCCCGCACCGCCTTGTGGGTGGTGGCCGTCTTCTCGCTCTCCGCGGGAATGCGGTGGTCGAAGATGATCACGATCTTCGACGCGTCCCACACCTGCGACACTCCGATTTCCAGGAAGCTTTTGCGCACCAGGTCCGCGTTTTCGTGGCTCATGGCCAGGTCCACATTCGCCACGACGATCTCGTCCGGACGCACCGCTTCCCGCCCTGACGCGCGCGCCAGGATCTTCTCGGCCATGGTCATGGGCAGGGTCATGGGAGTCAGGCCCATCGCGCCGCCTCCTGGTTGTACTCCGGCAGCCCGACAAACGACGTGTAGTCCTTGAATGCGGTGAGCCTGTGCGTCTGGCCGGCGAGCAGGCCGGAGGGCGAGCGGCGCAGGTCGGTGAAGAAATCAGTGAGCGCCTTGTGCATGACCATGATAGAGGCGACGGGGATGCTGACGCGCGCGACGCCGAGCGCGGCGAGATCGGGGATGGGGATGAGCTCGGTCTTGACGCCGGTAACCGCGTCCATGAGGTTGACGGAGAGCAGGCCATCGATCTCGCGTACGGCGCGCTGGATATCGGCGCGTGTGCCGATACCGTCGATGAAGGCCATGTCCGCGCCGGCGGCGCGATAGAGGTTGGCGCGGCGAATGGCTTCGTCCAGGCCGTGCACGGCGTAGGAGTCCGTGCGCGCGTTGATGACGATGTCTTTGTTCAGACGCCTGCGGGCGTCTGCCATGGCGCGGACCTTGCCGGCCATCTCCTCGGCGGAGATCACCTGCTTGCCCTCCATGTGACCGCAGCGCTTGGGGAAGACCTGGTCCTCGATGTTGACACCGGCGACGCCCATCTCGATGAGGCGTTCGGTGACCGCCGCCGCGTTCACCGCGTTCCCGCCCCCCGTGTCGATGTCGGCCATCACGGGGATCCCGACGGCACGCACGATGTGCCCGGTGATCTCCAGGACGTCTTTCATGTCCACCAGGCCGACGTCCGGCTTGGCCAGCAGGCTGCCGGCAAGGCCGAAGCCGCTGACCTGGGCGGCCGCGAACCCGGCCGATTCCACGATGCGCGCGCTCATGGCGTCATGGCATCCCGGCACAACCAGGGCCGCTCTGCGCTCTAACGCGGCGCGCAGCACAGATGCTTTCTCTTGCATCGTCCACAACTCCTTTCACCAGCTTCTAGATATAGCAGAATCAGGTCTTGTTCTCCGTAACACCGCCACACCCCGTTTCCGTGCGACAATGGAGGCTGGATCGGGCCGTGGCGCAGCCTGGCTAGCGCGCTTGCTTGGGGTGCAAGAGGTCCCGGGTTCAAATCCCGGCGGCCTGACCAAACGTTTCAATTGCTTGTAGCCGTTTTCCCGAGAGCCAGAATTCGCCTGTAGACGATTCTGTAGACGGTACGTTCCCTCAAGATCTGCCAACTTCAACTACCGGAAGGTAAGCGTCATCCCAGGGCTGTCTTTACAGGACGGCGGATCGCGGGCATGCTTGGGCTGGTGAACAACTGCCCATGAATCCCGCGAAATCCGCGACGAACACCTTGGCCGTAACTGTGCCGGTCCATGAAGACCTGCGCCAGAAACGCCGTTACCGCTCCAAGCAGGAACGGCGCCGGATTGTTGAGGAGTCGTTTGCTCCAGGCGCCTCGGTGGCGCGCGTGGCGCGGGCGCATGAAGTCAATGCCAACCTGCCGGAACTTGCAGCCGCCGTGGAGAAGCGCTTCGCCAAACGCCCTCCCGCGCGCATCTACCGCAGTGGCGGGGACCTCGTGGAGATCTGAGATGCCGACGATTTCGATCCCGGGGAAACCCTCGACTGGCAGACCGTGCGCGTCCTGCGCTACCGGCAGCATAAACCCGATGACACTGTGGTCCAGGGCGATTGGCTCACCGATTGGCCCACCCGCAGAGCCGATAGCCTCTCGCTCTACCGCATGGCCAAGAGCCGCTGGGAGATTGAGAACCAGGGCTTCAACGATGCCAAGAACCGCTACGGCATCGAACACATCTGTCACCGCGAGCCCAACAGCATCCTGTTGAACTGGCTGCTCACTTTCCTGGCGCTGGTCATCGAGCGGCTCTATCGCGTGCGCTATCTGCATCTTGGCACACATAGGGTCCGCTCGGCGGCCAGTCTCTACCGGCTCTTCTGGCTTGGCCTGGCTCGCACACCCGCTCTCGACAGCGGTTGAAGCCGCTCACCGCCGCCGGCTCTCGCGCTCATGCGCCGCTCGCCACAAGACCTGTTCCTTCCCGCCCCGGCTGGCGCTCCGAGAAGTGCCCTCAAAAATAGGCCCGCTCATCGCCTGCCAGCGCAGCGTCCTCTGGACCCGATGAACCGGCGCTGTGTGCCATCATGAAGCCGCAAAGCTCCGAAACAGCTGGAGAGACAAGACTCGCCCTTGACAATCCGCCCAGCAAAGTGATATTTTGCTATTCTGCTCAGAATCCTCTGACCTGAGGAAACGGCGCCCCGCGCTAAGGAGGTACAGCAGCGGTGAACCATCGCGGATGCACTCTTCTCGCTCTTTCCATGCAGTTCTTTGTGCTTTTCGTCTTGGGATGTAGTTCCCTCCTAGGGCAGGCCACGGAAGTTTGTGACGACCCGCCTGACCGTCCTATGAGGGCCTGCCTGAATGAAATCGCAAAGTACACAGGGTGGATGGTTACGCCTGGTACCGACGCCGCACCTGGGGAGCTTCAACAAGCGATCGATGATGTGTACGGCAGTTTACAGCAGGAGTGGACCGGACCGATACGGGCTCGTACTCATGTGAAGTGGCTTTATGTCCTGATCCCAACGGCCATAACGCTTTATCTCCTTCTAGTCTTCGCATCGAGCCAGTTGTTTCCTCCGCTATTCCCGCCAGTAGGCCCGCCGAAATGGGCCGGAGAGAAGGCCGTCATTTGGGGTGCTGCCGTAGCGCTGAGCCTTGGGCTGTGTGCGGAGCGAATCGCCTCGTATCGAATAATGAATACTCAGTACGAACTCGTCCCGGAGGCGATCGTCCGTTTCGT
>JACRKW010000294.1 GCA_016215215.1 Acidobacteriota bacterium | reverse complement strand
GATGTTGAGCGTGAGGTCGCGGTGGATGGACCAGTCGTTCTGCACGAACGCGCCCAGGTAGTAGGACTTGCGATCGAGCACCTGCGTCTGGCGGGCGGTGAAGCCGGTGGGGAAGCCCAGCAGCATCGTCGCCATGCCCAGCCCGGTGGTGGCGGAGCCGGGTTGGCCGGTTGGCGTGGTCGCGAACGTGAAAGCGCCGGATCCGGTGGGCAGGTTGGCCTCGTAGTTCCGCCCCGGCCGCACTTCCACGCCGAACTTGATGGTGTGCTTGCCGCGCACCCAGGAGGTGTTGTTGACGAACTGCATCTGCTCGATGGGGAACTGCCGCCGCTCCTGCGAGGCATTGCTGAGGTTGGTCACGCCGCTGGTGATGATCTGCGGGAAGGCGTTGTCGGGCACGCCCTTGATGCCGAGCTTGGCCGGCCAGCCCTCGCCCACGCTCTTCGACTTGGCCCAGTTGATGCGATTGCTGTAGGTGAAGCGGAATTCGTTGATGAGCTCGGGCGTGACGATGCGCGTCCACGACATGTACCAATACTGCTGGTGGCGCTTGGTGTCGTTGTTGGTCTCCGCCGCCGGGTTGGGGAACACGCTGGTGGAACCGGTATCGTCGCTGTTGTAGAGGTAGCGTCCGCTGAACTTGTCCTTGGCTCCCAGGTTGTGGTCGATCTTGGCCGTGTAGTTGTTGCGCGTCAGCAGATTGACGTAGTTGGCGCGGAAGTTGTTGGCGCCGGTAATGTTGTCCGGCGCGCGATTGGCCACCGGGTAGAAGGCCAGCAGGTTCACCGCCACCGGGTCGAAGCGGCTCTTCGGAACCACGTTGCCGGGGAACTGGGTGCGCACGTTGCGGCCGTTCTGCAGGGCGGTGGTGGCCGGATCGTAGATGGGCGCCAGTCCGGAGAACTCACCGGCGCGCTGGAGCAGGCTGGGGACGGTCTGTAGCGAAACGGTGGATGAGAGCTGTCTCGTCTGCTCCCAGGTTGTGAAGAAATGCGACCTGTCCTTCCGAACCGGACCTCCGAATGCGGTGCCAAACTGGTTCAGGCGCAGCGCCGGGCGCTGTGCGGCAAAGACTGTTGCGGAGAAATTCGAACACGCTCCCATGGAAGTCATTGGTTCCGGAGCGTGTCGAAAGGGCGATCACGCGGCCAGTCGAGTGGCCGTGTTCCGCGGAATAGTTGTTGGAGATGACCCTGAACTCCTGCATCGCGTCCATCGGAAGCGATGTCATCTGCTGCGGGCGGGTCAGCCCCACGGCATTGGTCACGTTGCCTCCGTCGAGCGTGAAGTTCTGATTGCGCGCGCGCCCCCCGGCTATCGAAAAGATGGGGTAGTTTTCCGCCCCTTGTCCGGCGTCGATCATAACGACGCCTGGCGCCAGCGCGGCCAGCGACGTGGCTGCGCGGTTCGGCATCGGCAGCCCCGCCACCATCCGGCGGTTCACCAGTTGGCCCAGCGACGCCGATTGCGTCTCCGTCAGCGGTAAGTCGGATTCCACGATGACGGTCTCATTGGACGAGCCCACCTGGAGTGGCAAGTCGATAGCAAGAGACTGGCTGACGTTCAGAACTACATTGCCGCGGCTGTATGGCTGGAATCCGGGTGCCTCGGCGGAAAGCGTGTACACGCCGGGCGGCAGAGCGGTAAACCTGTAAACTCCGGAGTCATTGGTCACCGTTGAGAGCCGTGTGCCGCTGCCCGCGTTGGTTGCGCTGACGGTGATACCTGCCAACACGGCGGAGGTCTGGTCCGTCGCTGTGCCTGTGATTACGCTGGTGCCGGTCTGCGCCAATACCGTTGCGCCCAGGAGCAAGAGTGGGAAGAGTCGCGTTGTCATGAGAGTGTCCTTCCGATCTGGAGTTGATTCAAAATCCGCCGCATATGGACGTTAGATTCGGCCGAGCCCCCGGCCAGGGTGTCGCGGTCTTCGCGTCGAAACCGTTTGCAGTCGAGCTGAGGGATGCCTGAGACTTGGACCCAGCGATCCCCCAGTTGACGACGATGGAATGGTCGAGTGACTCCTCTGGATTCACGCGCGTCAGGAGGCTGACGTGCATGTCTGAGCCCATGGCATCGCGGGTCGCGCCCAGCACAACCGCGTGCTCACTCTTCCGCCGTTTTGCGGCCGCCGAGATGGTGAAATCGGCGTCTTTGCGGGTCCAAGTTGCCATGGCTAGGCGCTGAGCCTCGCTTCCCGGGAGTGGAACTGCACCAGACGCTCCGCGATGTCTTCCCGCGCGCGCCCCGTGCGCCGAGACTCTGCTTCCAGCCACTCCTTCGCCTCTGCCACACTCAGTTTGTGTCGGCCTACCAGCAATTCAAGCGCCCGAGAATAGAGACTGGCGCCCGCCATGTCGCCGCGATGGTCCTCCAATTTCTCCACCGGACTCGGTCGCCTGGCTCGAGGGTTCGAACGAACCAGCAGCGATCCCAATTGCTGTCCGGCGAACCGCGCTAGCCTGTGGGGAACGTCCAGCGCCAACGGTGGGTCAGCAAACGCCGCCACCAACCACCCCAATTGCTGGCCCTGCTCAATCAGCGGGACCGTGTACAACATCTTGCAGACCCGCACCGAATTCAGGAATTCGTAAACTTCGGCCTGATTCAGGCGAAGTTCGCCCCCCGGCTCTGCTCGGAATATGACGCCGCCGGCTTCCCGGCGCAGCAAGCCAGCAATCTGCTCAACTCCCCAGGAGAAGGAACTCGCGTCACCAACAATGCGGATGATCCCAAGCCGAAGAGCCTCCTCGCTGGTCGACGCAACAGTTGTGGAAGTAATTTCGCTGTCTTGTTGAAACACGTTGGGTTCTCATGGACCGGCTGGCGGGGAAGGGGGTAAAGGGCCGCGATGTGGGGATCAACAACAACAGGGCGAGTGCGCTGGTCGCCGCCAAACGTCGGTGCGGGTGAGCCAGCTTAAGTGTGCCAGGTAGTTCATCGGCGATGACTGAATCCAGATTACGGCAACGCTACGTGGAGGTCAAATAAATAGTATTAATCCCTATAGACAATTAGCAGATTGAAGATAGGCCCTATGGAATCAGGGGGATTCAGGTTGGCAGACTATTCGTATCTCAGCGTCTCCACCGGCATGATGCGCGTAGCCGCCCGCGCCGGGTAGAGCGTCGCCGCCAGGCTCACCGCCAGCGCCGTCGCGGTGATCCAGATCGCGTCCAGAGCGCGCGGCTCAAACGGCACCCAGCTCAGGGAGTAGATCTCTTCGTCCAGGGCGAACCAGTGGTAGTGGTCGGCCAACAGCGACAATCCGTAGCCCGCCGCCAGCCCGATTACGATGCCCGCGCAGGCGATCATCAGCCCCTGTGCGATAAACACGCGCGCAATCTGCGCCCGCCGCGCGCCCATGCTCAGCAGCACCGCAATGTCCCGCCGCTTGTCCATCACCGACATGAACAGCGCCGTCAGGATGTTCAAAGCCGCCACAAGCTGGATCAGCGAGATGGTCACCAGCGATACGGTGCGCTCCATCTTCAGCGCGCTGAGCAGTTGCCGGTTCTGTTCCATCCAGTGCGTGGCGCCCAGATCCTTGCCCGCCAGCGCCTCGGCCAGCCGTGCTGTCTCCGGCGCACGGTCGAGATCCACAAGCTTCAGCTCGATGGAGTTCACCACGTCGTCGAGCGAAAAGATCCTCTGCGCATTGCTCAGCGTGGTGAAGGCGAATTGGTTGTCCAGGTCGTAGAAGCCCGACTCGAACGTAGCCGCCACGCGGAAGCGCATCTGCTTGGCGCGCATCCCCAGCGGCGTCAGCTCGCCCTGCGGGCTGATCAGCGTCACCACGTCGCCCGGCTGCATGCCCACGCGCCGCGCCAGTTGCGTCCCCAGCACCACGCCGGGCATCCCGCGGACATCGGCCAGGTCACCCACTTTGCCCTGCCGGATGTGCGCCAGGAACTCGGGCGCGTCCAGCGGCATGCCCTTGACGGTCGCCTCGGCCGATTGCAGCGGTCCCGACAGCATCACCTTGCCGTACAGCGCAGGCGAGGCGAGGCGGACGTTCTCCACCCGCGCCAGCCTGGCGCACAGCTCCCGCCAGCCGGCGATGCCAGTCGCCGGTTGCTTCTCCATCACCACCACGTGCGGCGTCGCCCCCAGCAGGCTCTTCTCCAGGCTCGACCGGAAGCCGTTGTTGATGGCCAGCGCGATCACCAGCGACATCACGCCCGCCGCCACTCCCAGCACGGAAACCACCGTCACCAGGCTGATCACCGCCTGGCGGCGTTTGGCCCTCAGGTAGCGTCCGGCGACGAAGAGCTCGAATGAAGAGGTCACTTTTCCGACGCTTCACGCAGCCATTGCGCGATCCCGATCTCCCCCTCCGGCCTCAGCAGCGGGAACAGGATCACGTCGCGGATCGACTTCGAGTTGGTGAGCAGCATCGTTACGCGGTCGATGCCGATGCCCTCGCCGCCCGTCGGCGGCATGCCGTAACACAGCGCCCGCAGGTAGTCCTCATCCATCTGGTGCGCCTCTTCGTCGCCCTTCTCGCGCATCGTGAGCTGCATCTCGAAGCGCCGGCGCTGCTCGTCCGGATCGTTCAGCTCGGTAAAAGCGTTGCCGATCTCCATGCCCGCCGCGTACACCTCGAAGCGGTCCGTCATCGCCGGGTCGTCGGCATTCTGCTTGGCCAGCGGCGACACCTCCACCGGGTACTCGTAGATGATGGTCGGCTGCACCAGCGCGTCCTCACAGTGGCGCTCGAAGATGTCCACCAGCGCCTCGCCGGCCGTGGTCTTCTCTGAATGCCGCAGCAGCCAGCGCGGGTCGCGCGCCTCTTCCATCGTGGGCCGCTCCGGCCCCTTCCAGAATTCGCACACCGCCTCGCGCATCTTGAACCGCCGCACCTGGCCGAAGTCCAGTTGCAGGTCGCCATACTCCACCACCGTACCGCCGGTGGCGTCCAGCGCTACCTGCTTCAGCAGCTCGCACGTCAGGTCCATCATGTCGCGGTAATCGGCGTAGGCCTGGTAGAACTCCAGCATCGTGAACTCGGGGTTGTGCCGTGTCGAGATCCCCTCGTTCCTGAAGTTGCGGTTGATCTCGAAGACGCGCTCCATGCCACCGGCGATCAGCCGCTTCAGGTACAGCTCCGGCGCGATGCGCATGTACAAAGCGATGTCCAGCGTGTTGTGGTGCGTGACGAACGGCCGCGCCGCCGCGCCGCCGTACAGCGGCTGCATCATCGGCGTCTCCACCTCGATGTAGCCCCGCTCCTGGAACTGCCGCCGGAAGCTGGCCACTACCTTGGCCCGCGTCTCAAAAGCCTTCTGCACCTCCGGATTGGCGATCAGGTCCAGGTAGCGCTGGCGATAGCGGATCTCCACGTCCTCCAGCCCGTGGTACTTCTCCGGCATTCCCATCAGGTTCTTGGACAGGAACGTGAGGCGCTCCACGTGAACCGAAAGCTCGCCGGTCCGTGTGCGGAACAGGTAGCCCTCTACGCCGATCACGTCGCCCAGGTCCAGCAACTGGTAGAGCGAGTAATCCTTCTCCTCCACGGCGTCCTTCTTCACGTACTACTGCAGGCGCTCGCCGCTCTGCTGGATGTGCATGAAGCCCGCCTTGCCCATGCGCCGCACCGTCTGGATGCGCCCGGCGATACGCACCTGGGGCTTCTCTGTCTCCAGTTCCTCGGCCGTCCGCGGCGTGAACTCCGCCACGATCCGCGGAATGGTGTGCGTGGATTCAAACCGCTGGCCGTAGGGGCGGTAGCCCAGAGCTGCGATTTCCTTGATGCGCGCGAAGCGCTGATTGAACAGGTCCTGTTCGAGGGACAATCTGGGGACTCCTGCCGGAACAACCATTATAATGGGCTGCTTGCGGTCCCTTTCCATCATCATTCCGGCCTTCAACGAAGAGCGCCGCCTGCCCGCCACCCTGGAAACCGTGCGTGCCTTCCTGGCCGGCAGGGCGCTGGACTTCGTCGAAGTCGTCGTCGTCGACGACGGCTCGTCGGACTCAACCGCCGAGATCGTTCGCCAGTCGTCCGCAGCCGACCCGCGCGTGCGCCTTCTTCAAAACCCCGGTAACCGCGGCAAAGGCTACGCCGTCCGCCACGGCATGCAGGAGGCCCGCGGCGAGTGGATCCTCTTCACCGACGCCGACCTCTCAGCGCCCATCGAGGAACTCGAAAAGCTCCAGGCCGCCGTCGAAAAGGAGGGCGCCGCGGGCGCCATCGGCTCCCGCGCCCTCAACCGCAAGCTGGTCGGCAAGCACCAGTCCTTCTTCCGCGAGTTCAGCGGGCGGGTCTTCAACCTCGCCATGCGGCTGGTCACCGGCCTGCCGTACCGCGACACCCAGTGCGGCTTCAAGATGTTCAGCCGCGAGGCCGCCGGCGTCATCGCCGCCCGCCAGCAGAGTGACGGCTTCGGCTTCGACGTGGAGATCCTCTACATCGCCCGCAAGCATGGCCTGCGCGTCGTTGAGGTGCCTGTGCGCTGGTTCAATGTCGAAGGCACCAAGGTCAGCCTCTGGAACGGCATCTCGGCCTTCGCCGATCCGCTCCGCGTTCGCTGGAACGACATCAAGGGCCTCTACAGATAGGAGCCACCATGCGCAGGCGCACCGCACTCCAGGCGCTCCTCGGCGCCACCGCTCCCGCTTCGGCAGCCCGGCCCGTCGACAGCCTGAAGCTGATCTTCGACTCGCCCGCCGCCCACTTCACCCAGTCCCTGCCCCTCGGCAGCGGCCGCCTCGGCGCAATGCTCTTCGGCGGCGTCACCCAGGAGCGCATCGTCCTGAATGAGATCTCCCTCTGGTCCGGCGCCCCGCAAGAAGCCGACCGCCCCGGCGCCGCCGCGGCCCTGCCAGAGATCCGCCGCCTGTTGCTCGAAGGGAAGAACGCCGAAGCCGAGAAGCTCGTCAACGCCAACTTCATCTGCCAAGGCGCCGGCTCCAATCGCGCCCGCGGCAAGGACGTTCCCTACGGCGCCTACCAGATCCTCGCCAACCTCCTGCTGAAGTTCGCCGGGAGCGGCGCAGTGGCGCAATACCGGCGCGAACTCGACATCGCCCGCGCCGTCGCCCGTATCGAGTATCTGCAGGACGGCGTGAGCTTCACCCGCGAGGCCTTCGCCAGCGCCCCGCATCAGGCCATAGTCATCCGGCTCTCCGCCGGCGCCAAGAGTAAGATCAGCTTCCAGGCCCGCCTCCAGCGCTCCGAGCGAGCTTCGACTGCCGCCGCCGCGGGCCCCGATTCGCTCGTCATCTCTGGCGCTCTGAACAACGGTGCCGGAGGCGACGGCATGAAATACGCCGCACGCCTCCGCGTGCTCCACCGCGGCGGCTCCCTTCGCATCGACGGCGACACCGTCGTGGTCGACTCGGCCCATGAAGCCCTGCTGATCATCACCGCCGCGACAGATTACATGGGCTTTGCCGGCCGCCGCACCCCCGACCCTCTCTCGGCATCACTCGAAGACCTGAACGCCGCCGCTGCGCAGCCCTACAAGACACTGCTCGCCGCACACACCGCCGACTACCGCCGCTACTTCGACCGCGTCTCTCTCGATCTCGGCTCCGGCAACGCCGACCTGCCCACCCCCGCCCGCCTGAAGGCCGCCTGGCAGGGATCGGCCGACCCGGCGCTGGCCGCGCTCTACTTCCAGTACGGGCGCTATCTGCTCATCTCCTCCTCCCGCCCCGGCGGCCTCCCGGCCAATCTCCAGGGCCTCTGGGCCGAAGAGCTGCAAACGCCCTGGAATGCCGACTATCACCTCAACGTCAACATCCAGATGAACTACTGGCCAGCCGAGTCCGGCAACCTCGGCGACCTCCATTTGCCCCTCTTCGCGCTCATCGAAAGCCTCGTCGAGCCGGGCTCGAAGACCGCCCGCGCCTACTACAACGCCCGCGGCTGGGTCGCCCACGTCATCACCAACGTCTGGGGCTTCACTGCTCCCGGCGAAGCGGCTTCCTGGGGTTCCACCACCACCGGCTCGGCCTGGCTCTGCCAGCACCTTTGGGACCACTGGCTCTTCACACAGGACCGCGCTTTCCTCGCAAGCTTCTATCCCGTCCTCAAAGGCTCGGCGCGCTTCTACGCCGACATGCTCATCGAAGAGCCGAGCCACAAGTGGCTGGTCACCGCGCCCGCCAATTCGCCGGAGAACGGCTTCCGCGTGCCCGATGGCAAGACGGCCCACGTCTGCCTCGGCCCCACCGTCGACAACCAGTTGCTGCGCTATCTTTTCAACGCTTGCGCCGAAGCCTCCGCGATTCTCGGCGTCGACCCGGATCTCCGTGCGGAGCTCGCCGAAAAGGTCAAACGCCTTCCGCCTACCCGCATCGGCCCCGACGGCCGCGTTATGGAGTGGCTCGAACCCTACGTCGAGCCCGAACCCCATCACCGCCACGTCTCCCACCTCTGGGGCCTCTACCCCGCCGCC
>JACRKW010000293.1 GCA_016215215.1 Acidobacteriota bacterium | reverse complement strand
TCATCGCCACCACGATGCAGGCGATCTCCGGTGCGGGCTACCCGGGCGTCCCGTCGATGGACATCATGGGCAACGTGATTCCCTTCATCGGCGGCGAGGAAGGGAAGATGGAGATCGAGACGCAGAAGATCATGGGCGAGTTCGCCGGCGACCACATCGAGCCTCTGCCAGCCAAAATGAGCGCCCACTGCAATCGGGTGCCGGTGGTGGACGGCCATACGGTGGCGGTATCGGTGGGCCTGCGCGAGAAAGTGACGCTGAAGGACCTGATCCACGCCTACGAAACCTACACCTCGCTGCCGCAGAAGAAGAAGCTGCCTAGCGCGCCGAAGAAGCCCGTACTCTACATGCACGAGGAGAACCGCCCGCAACCGCGCCGCGACGCGGGCCGGGAGAACGGCATGAGCGTGACCGTGGGCCGGCTCCGTCACTGCCCGGTCCTGGACTACAAGTTCGTCTGCCTGGGCCACAACACGATCCGCGGCGCGGCCGGCGCGGCGGTGCTCAACGCTGAGCTGATGTACAGCGAAGGCCTTTTGGACTAAGCTACTGCCATGATCGTCATGAAATTCGGCGGCACCTCGGTGGAGAGCGCCGCAGCCATCGAGCGTGTCGCCGCCATCATCCGCACGCAGTTTGAAAGACAGCCGCTGGTGGTGGTCTCAGCCATGGGCAAGACCACCAACCGGCTGCTGGCGGCCGCTGACAAAGCGGCGGCGGGCAATCTGGAAGACGCGCTGCAGAACAGCGAAGAGCTGCGCGACTTCCACCGCCGCGAGGCGGGCGCCGTGATTCCCAGCGAAAGCCGGGCCGCGATGGAGGCAGTGCTGGAGAACCACTTCGAAGCGCTGGAGACGACGCTGCAGGAGATTGCCAGCGCCGGCCAGGTGACGCCGGCGCTGTGGGACGAAGTGTCGAGTTACGGCGAGCGGCTGTCGTCGGCGCTGGTGGCGCTGGCGCTGCCAAACTTCGGCATCCCGTCGGTCCATCTCGACGCCCGGAGCGTGCTTGTGACGGACAGCCGGCACATGCAGGCGCTGCCGCTTTACAGCCGGACTTACGCGCGCTTCAAGGAAAAGGCGGCGCCGCTCCTGCAGGGCCGCGTGGCGGTGATGGGCGGCTTCATCGGCGCTACGGCGCAGGGCGAGACCACCACGCTCGGCCGCGGCGGCAGCGACTTTTCGGCCGCCATCGCCGGGGCGGGCATCGAAGCGGAAGAGATCCAGATCTGGACAGACGTCGATGGCATGTTGACTTGCGATCCGCGGGTCTTTCCGGGCGGGCACCTGGTAAAGAACATCTCGTTCGCCGAGGCGGCGGAGTTGGCCTACTTCGGCGCCAAGGTGCTGCATCCGGCCACGGTGCTGCCGGCGGTGGAGAAGAACATCCCGGTGCGCATTCTGAATTCGCGCCGGCCCGATGTGCCGGGCACGCTCATCCACGCCGAGTCCGTCCGCTGCGCGAATCCTGTGAAATCGATCGCCTGCAAGCGGGAGATCACGGTAGTGAACATCCGCAGTCTGCGGATGCTGATGGCACACGGCTTCCTGCGCCGGATCTTCGAAGTGTTCGACCGTCACCGGACGCCGGTGGACATGGTGTCCACGTCGGAGGTGAGCGTGTCGCTGACCATCGACCAGACGCAGCTGCTGCCGGACATAGAGGCCGAGTTGTCGAAGATCGCCGAGGTGAGCGTGGTCCCGTCGCAGGCCATCATCTGTCTGGTGGGCGACGCGCTGCGGGAGACGCCCGGGCTGGGTGCTAGAATCTTCACCGCACTGAAGGATGTCAACATCCGCATGATCAGCCAGGGAGCGTCGCTGATGAACATGAGCGTGGTGGTGGACGGCGCTGACCTGACACGGGCTGTCGGCGCGCTGCACAGGGAGTTCTTCAACGAACTGGACCCGGAGGTGTTCCAATGAACCTCGCACTGATCGGCTACGGCAAGATGGGGAACATGCTGGACCGGCTCGCCCCGGAGTACGGCTTTAAGACCGGCCTGGTGCTGGACGTGAACAACAACGCGAGCGGCGAGGGCTTCACCGCCGAGAACTTCCGGAACATCCACGCCGCCATCGAGTTCACCATGCCGGAGGCGGCCGTTCACAACCTGGAGAAGCTGGCGGCGCTGCGCGTGCCCACCGTGACCGGCACGACGGGCTGGTACGGGCAACTGGCCTATGTCAGAACGCTGTTCGAACAGAATCACGTGGGGCTGGTCTACAGTCCGAACTTCTCCATCGGCGTGAACATCTTTGAACGCATCGTCGGAGAAGGCGCGCGCTGGATGGAGCAGCAGCCCGGCTATGAGAGCTGGGCCTGGGAGATCCACCATAGCGCCAAGTTGGACGCCCCTTCTGGCACACTGCTGAAACTGGTGGAAGGCATGCGGAAGGCGGGCTACAGCCGGAAGGTGGACGTGAGCAGCAACCGAGCCGGATCCATTCCGGGTACGCACGAAGTCGGTTTCGATTCGGCGGCCGACACAATCACGCTGCGCCACACCGCCCGCTCGCGAGAAGGGTTCGCCCGCGGGGCGCTGCACGCGGCAAAGTGGATTACCACCAACAAGGGTGCGCACGAGTTTAGCGAGATTCTGTTCGGAGAGGCCCAGCGGTAGAGGGGAAGCTCAGGAGAAAAGATGTCAGCATACACGGGCTGCGGCACGGCGCTGGTCACGCCGTTCAAGAGCGATCAGAGAGTAGATGAGGACGCGCTGCGACGGCTGGTCCGGCGGCAGATCGAGGCCGGGGTGCACTTCCTGGTTCCCTGCGGCACCACGGGCGAGAGCCCAACGCTTTCGCGCGCCGAACACCTGCGCGTGGTGGAGATCACGCTGGAGGAGGCCAAGGGCAAGCGGCCCGTGCTGGCCGGCGCCGGCGGTTACAACACGGCCGAGGTGGTGGCGCTGGGCAAAGAATTGGAAGCAATGGGCGCTGACGGCCTGCTCTCCGTCACGCCGTACTACAACAAGCCGACGCAGGAGGGGCTTTACCAGCACTACCTGGCGATCGCCTCGGCGGTGCGCCTCCCCATCGTCCTCTACAGCGTGATGGGCCGGACGGGAGTGAATGTCGAACCGGCTACTTTGCGGCGTCTGGCGCAGATCGACAACATCGTGGGCGTAAAGGAAGCCAGCGGGAACATCGCGCAGATGGCCAACATCTGCGCCACGGTGCCGGAGGAATTCGACGTCCTGAGCGGCGACGACTCGATTACCATTGCGCTGGCCGGACTCGGCGGCAAGGGGATCATCTCGGTGGCGTCGAACGAAATCCCGGCTGAAATGGCCCGGATCGCCCAGCATTGCCTGGACGGCGATTTCGCCGCGGCGCGCGAGTTGCAGCGGAAGTGGCTGGCACTGATGGAGGTGAACTTCATCGAATCCAACCCGGGCCCGGTAAAGGCCGCGATGGCGGCGATGGGCTTGCTGGAGCCGGTGTGGCGGCTGCCTTTGGTGGCGCCGCAACCAGCGTCGATGGCGAGAATCGAAGGCGTTCTGAAGGAAGCGGGGCTGATCTGATGCGGGAGCAAATCGAGAGCCTGTTCGCCAATCCCCCGGCGGAGTACACCGCTGCGCACCACGGGCTGTTCGCGCAATTCAAGGAAGCCCTGAACCTGGGCCAGGTGCGAGCGGCGGAGCCGGACGCCTCGGCGGCCAGCGGCTGGCGCGTGAACGGCTGGGTGAAGAAGGGGATTCTGCTGGGTTTCCGCATGGGCTCGATCGTCGATATGTCGATCGACGCGGCTCGCCAGCCGTGGTACGACAAGTCCACTTATCCAGTGCGCAAAGTGGCGCCGGACGCCGGCGTGCGCATTGTGCCGGGTGGATCGTCGATCCGCGACGGCGTCTACCTCGGACGCGGCGTCACCTGCATGCCACCGATGTACATCAACGTCGGCGCTTGGGTGGACGATGGCACGATGGTGGATTCGCACGCGCTGGTGGGCTCGTGTGCGCAGGTGGGCAAGAGCTGCCACATCTCGGCGGCGGCGCAGATCGGCGGCGTCCTGGAGCCGGTGGGAGCGTTGCCGGTGGTGATCGAGGACGAGGTCCTGGTGGGCGGCAATACGGGCGTCTACGAGGGCACGGTAGTGAAGCGCCGCGCCGTGCTGGGCACGGGCGTGATCCTGAACCGTTCGACTCCCATCTACGATCTGGTGAAGGGCGAAGTATACGCGGCCGGCGATGACGAGCCGTTGATTGTGCCCGAGGGCGCTGTGGTGGTGGCGGGCTCGCGCAATGTCTCACGCGGCAAGGGCAAGGAGTGGGGCATCTCGCTCTACACGCCGGTGATCGTGAAGTACCGCGACGCCAAGACCGACGAGAAGATCAAGCTGGAAGACTACTTGCGGTAGGCCAATTCGAGGGCGGCGATGGTCTGTCCGGCCGCGCCGTGCCAGGTGAACTGGGCGGCGCGCTCACGGCCGCCGGAGGGCGCGCGACCGTCGTGCAACGCCCGAAGGGCGTCCAGGATGGAGTCCTCGCGCTCAGGGTCGAACAGCAGAGCCGTGCCGGCGGCGATGCCGCGGAGGGGCTCGATGTTCGAGCAGGCCACCGGCAAACCTGCCGCGAGCGCCTCGATGACGGGCATGCCGAAGCCCTCGAACAGCGACGGGTAGATGAAGCCGCTGGCCCCGCGAAAGAGCTCGTACAGCTCTTCACGCGACACCCAGCCCTTGAGATCGACGGAGCCGCCCAGATTCAGCCCGGCGATCAGATCGGTCACCCTGCCGGCGGAGAAGCCCCGCACTCCGGTGAGCACCAGACGCGCCGCGGGACGCTCGGCGCGCAGGCGGGCAAAGGCGGCCAGGAGCCGGTCGTGGTTCTTGTGCGGATGCGTGGTGGAGGCGCACAGGAGGTAGCCGCCGTGCTCACGGCCGCCCGGCATGTCAAAGAACGCCTGCTCAACCCCGTGGTGGACGACGTCGATCTTCGCGGCCGGGAGACGGTAGAAGCGGATCAGGTCGTCGCGCGTAGCCTCGCTGACGGCGATCAGCCTGCGCGACTTGTGCGCCGCGGCCCACAAAAAGAAGCGCCAGAAGGGCAGGTCGAACCAGCGGAAATACTCGGGGTGGCGCTTGTGCTGCAGGTCGTGGAAGACAGTGACCTGGGGCAGGGAA
Source organism: Acidobacteriota bacterium (assembly GCA_016215215.1). Classification (GTDB taxonomy): domain Bacteria; phylum Acidobacteriota; class Terriglobia; order Bryobacterales; family Bryobacteraceae; genus Paludibaculum. The sequence goes on along the minus strand of JACRKW010000293.1, from coordinate 201 downwards.
ACGAGCAGTGGCGCGGTGAAGCCGGGGTTCAGCAGCACGTCGATGCGCTCGCGGCGCAAAAGAAACGGCAGGTTGAACTGCTCGTGGAGGATGCGCGCCGGCCGGTTGACCGCCCACACGGGGAGTTGAACGGAGCGCGGACCAAGGCTGCCGGTCTCGCGGTTGGTGAAGACGACGATCTCGTGGCCGGAGCCGATCGAC
>JACRKW010000290.1 GCA_016215215.1 Acidobacteriota bacterium | reverse complement strand
TCTTCATCGCCGGCGGCGGCGGGCACGGTGTAGGTGGCTGCGCGCATTGGGCGAGAGGCCTGTCTGATCCAGCCAGAGGGGGCCTTCCACTGGAGGCCGGCGGCGGTGTCGGCGGAGGCGGCGAATGAGCAGGAGAGGAGCAGTGCCCGGAGACGCATAAGAACATAGTGTACGCCCTGGGTCAGAGGCCTTCGAGGCGGAGGCGGGAGATGGTGTCGAAGATCCGGCGCGTGACCTCGCCGCGATTGGAGCTGTGCAGGCCCGCTGTGGGAATGGGGTCGCCGATGCGCAGGGTGACGCGGCCGGAGCGGACGTGGTGGGAGTGCATGGGCAGGATGTCGCGAACGCCGATGATGGCGACGGGGAGAATGGGCACTCCGCCCTTGATGGCGAGGTAGGCGGCGCCGTCCTTGAACTCCTCCAGCTCACCGGATTCCGAACGTCCGCCTTCGGGGAAGACGAGCATGGAAAGGCCGCGCTCGCGCATGGCCTTGCCGGCGGCGCTAAGGACTCGCAGGGCGGCGCGCGGGTCTTCCAGGGGCACGCTGATGTTGCCGGCGCGCCTGAGGTGGCCGCCGATGAAGGGGATGGAGAAGAGCTCCTGTTTGGCCAGGAAGCGGAAGTTGACGGGGATGTAAGAGAGCAGGACGGGCGTGTCGAAGTAGCTGACGTGATTGGGGCAGACGACGTAGCTGGCGTGGGGGTCGACTTTCTCAAGGCCGACGACCTTCACGCGGGCCCCGGCGCAGAGGAGCAACATGCGCGCCCAGACGCGGGCGACGGCGAGCTGCTGGCGGCCGTCGCTGTCCCAAAAGGCGACGACGAGGCTGATGCTGCCCATGAGGGCGGTGGAGAGAATGATCAGGGGAGCTCGAACGAGGACTCCGATAAGATAGCTGACCAGCATCGGCGGATCGACTCCCGATTATCCCATGAGAAGCGCGCGGGCCTCGCCCACCAGGTAGAGCGAGCCGGTGATGAAGACGGCGTCGCCGGGCTGGGCCTGCCGGACGAGCGCAAGCGCCTCGGCTGTACCGGCGGTGACGCGGGCGCGAGATTCCCCGGAGATCTGGCGGATCTCGGTGGCGAGGTAGGCGCGGGACTGGGCGGGGGCGGTGAAGATCAGCTCGGAGGCGAGCGGGAAGAGCAGGGGGCAGATTGTGGCGAGGTTCTTGTCGCGCATGGCGGCGAAGACCATCCAGATGCGGCGGCCGTGGTGGAAGTGGCGGATGTATCCGGCCAGGGCGCGCGCGCCGGCCGGGTTGTGCGCGCCGTCGAGGAAGATGTCGGGCGCCGAGCCGGCGCGCTCGAGGCGGCCGGGCCATTCGGTGGCGGCGATGCCGCCGGCGATCTGGCCGGGGGTGAAGCCAAGATGGTTCAGGGCGGCGATGGCGGTGAGGGCGTTTTCCACCTGGTGGGCGCCGATCAGGGGGCAATCGACTTCCACTCCGGAACCGGGCCCGGCGGCGTGGAAGCGGCTGCCGTAAGGGTGCAGTTCGAGGTGGTCGACGCGCCAGGCGGCGGCGCTGAGCAGGGCGGAGCCGGTTTCGGCGGCGCGGGCCTCCAAAACGTGAAGAGCCGCCGGATGCTGGCGGGAAGTGACGGCGGGCCGGCCGGGCTGGATGATGCCGGCCTTCTCGCGGGCGATTTGCGGGATGGTGTCGCCGAGGAACTTCTCGTGGTCGAAATCGATGGGGGTGATGACACTGAGCATCGGATCGACGACATTTGTGGCATCCAGGCGGCCGCCCATGCCGGTTTCGAGCACCACGGTTTGAGCGCCGAGATCACGGAACAGGACGAATGCCATGGCCGTGACGGTCTCAAAATAGGTGGGGTGCATGTCGATGGCCGCGGCCGAGAGCAGCCGTTCGGCGGTGTCGTGGACGAGGGAAAAGGCGGCGGCGAACTGTTCCGTGGAGACGGGCTGGCCGTCGATGCGCACGCGTTCGGTGGGCTCAATCAGGTGGGGGGAGGTGTAGAGTCCGGTGCGGAGGCCGGCGCAGCGGAGGACTCTCTCGAGCATGGCGCAGGTGGAGCCTTTGCCGTTGGTGCCGGCGACGTGGATGAAACGACAGGCGTCCTGGGGGCGGCCGAGCGCGTCGAGCAGGGTCCGGATGCGATCGAGCCCGAACTTGATGGTCTTATACTCGTTGCCGAGGGCGTAGAGGAAGCGGACGGAGTCCGGATAGGGGGTGCTCAGGACGGCTCCTTCAAGTCCTTATGGTAGCGAAGGCGGAATGTTGGAAGGGACGCTCCGTCTTTTTCCGGGTTGAAATCGTCTTGGACACAGACGGAAGGATCAGGAACAATGGCCAGGGAGACCTGGAGTTGATATTCCGAGAGGTAGAAGACCGAGACCTGGTGCTGCGGGCTCGTAAGGGCCAGGTAGACGCCTACAATGCGCTCGTTTCCCGCTGGGAGACGAAGATGTACAACTACCTGCTGCGTCTGACCGGCAACGCCGAGGACGCGATGGACCTGAGCCAGGACGTTTTTCTCAAGGCGTATCAACACCTTGGGAAGCTGGACGATGCCGGCAGATTCGGCCCGTGGCTGTACCGGATCGCGCACAACGAGGCGATGAGCCACCTGCGCAGGCAGAGGCCGGAGGACGAACTCCGGGACATCGCCGTAGGCGTGGCAGCGGGCGCGAGGATGGCGCCGGTGGAGGTGACGCTGGCGGTGGAGTCGGCCCTGAAGCGGATTTCGCCGGAGCAGCGGGAGGCAGTGGTCTTGAAGGTGTACGAAGGGTTCAAGTTCGACGAGATTGCGGCGATTTTGGATTGTCCGGCATCGACGATCAAGTCGCGCGTGTACACGGGGCTGGAGTTATTGAAGGAGATCCTGGCGCCGGTGGTGAAGGGCCAGTCGCCGGGAACGGAATGAGAAAGCTGGAGAGAAACAGGCTATGACTTGTCCCGATTTCGATTGGAAGGGTTTCGTCCTGGACGAGGCGCCGGCTCCCGAGAGGCGGCGCATGGAGGAGCATCTTGCATCCTGCGCCGCCTGCCGCGAAGAGACGGAGAGCCTGAGGTTGACGCTGACGGCGATGCGTCGTCTGCCGGCGAGGGAGATCCCGAGACGGATCTCGTTCGTCTCCGACCCGGTGTTTGAGCCGGCTTGGTGGCAGAGGTTCTGGAACTCGGGGCCGCGGCTGGGGTTCGCCTCGGCGGCGATGCTGTCGGTGGCGATTCTGGCGCACGGTGTGGCGGGGCGCGGAGGTGCGGGCGGATCGCAGACGGCTTCGCAAGTTCAAGTTGCGGCGCAGGTTGAGGCGCAGGTTCAGGTTGAGGTCGACAAGCGCCTGAGTTCAACAGTGGAGCAGAGGCTGCAGGCCCAGTTGAAGCCGGCGATGAACGATCTGGCGGCGCGCATCGAGGAGTTTGAGAAGCGGGCCGGGGAGCAGAGAGAGGCGGACCTGCGCGACGTGAAGAGCGCGTTCACGCTGCTGGACAAGCGGGTGAGCAACATCTACCTGACCGCGGCGCGATACGGAGGCGACTGATGCGAACGCTGATTGTGATTTCCATGCTGGCGCTGGCGCCGCTACCGGCGCAGCGGACGCTGCCCTCGCGGGCCGAGGTGTCGGCGATGGAAAAGAGCTTCGACCAGCGGCTGCAGAGTTTCAGTATCGACACGCCGATTGAGTTGTTGGGGCTGACGCGGGGGCTGTACCTGCAAGGCTACGGCGCGGTTTTCACGGCCGAGGTGAACCTGGTGCAGACTCCGGGCGTTTCGCCGTTCCGGCCGGCGCTGACCAAGGACGACATCGCTCGTGTGCGTGCGGCGAAGCTGAAGCGCATTCCGGAGCTGAAGAACCTGATGAGGGAGATGCTTGTAGCCTCGTCGGCCTCCATGGACCGGCTGCCGGCGGAGGAGAAGCTGGTTCTGGGGGTATCGCTTTACTACAACACCTGGGAGGATCCGGCGGGCATGCCGCGGGTGATCCTGATGCAGGCGCAGCGGCGGGCTCTGATGGAGGTGGCGGCAAACCGCCAGCCGCGTACCGCACTGGGCAGCATCATTCAGGTGCGGGAAGAGTAGTCATGCGCCTGGGCGAGATTCTGATCGAGCGCGGCCAGTTGAGTGCGGATGACCTGGAGCGGGCGCTGGAGATGCAGTCCGAACGCGGAGACAAGCTGGGCCGGATTCTGGTGGATCTGGGGTTCGCCGCGCAGCGGGACATTGTCTCGGCGCTGTCGGAACAACTGGCGATTCCGGTGGCGAAGATCGAAGGGCCGCCGGTTGTGCTGCCGGAGACCGAGCGGCTGTCGGCGCGCTTCCTGAGGCAGGCGCGGGCATTCCCACTGAGGCTGGACGACGGGGTGCTGGTGCTGGCGATGGCCGATCCGCTGGACTTCGAGACGCTCTCATCGGTCCGCGCTGCCACCGGCTTGCGGGCGACGCCTGAGATCGCGGTCGAAGCCGAAGTCATCGACGCGCTGGACCGCTACTTCGGAGAGGAAGAGCGGCCGGAAGGCGGCCTGGGGGGTGACGGCGAGGAGAACGCGGCCGACCTGGAGCACCTGCGCGACATGGCCAGCGAGGCGCCAGTGATCCGGCTGGTGAACGCCATGATCGGCCAGGCGGTGGAAAAGCGTTCGAGTGACATTCACATCGAGCCGTTCGAAAAAGAGTTCAAGGTTCGATTCCGCATCGACGGCGTGCTGCACGAGCAGGAACCACCGGCGCGCGAACTGAAGGCGGCGGTGATCAGCCGGCTGAAGCTGATGGCGAAGCTGAACATCGCCGAGCGGCGGCTGCCACAGGACGGCCGCATCAAGATCAAGACGCTGGGGCGGGAGGTGGACCTGCGCGTCTCGACGCTGCCGACGCTCTACGGCGAAAGCGTTGTGATGCGCCTGCTGGATCGTAGCGCGGGGGATTTCTACGACCTCCGCAACCTGGGCTTCGACGACCACATGCTGCGGCGGATGGAGCACTTCACTTCGCTGCCGCACGGTATCTTTCTGGTGACCGGGCCGACGGGCAGCGGCAAGTCGACCACGCTCTATTCGGCGCTAAAGCGGATCAACCAGAGCGACAAGAAGATCATCACCATCGAGGATCCGGTGGAATACCAGATGGACGGCATCAACCAGATCCACGTCAACACGCAGATCGGGCTGACGTTTGCCACCGGCCTGCGGCACATTGTGCGCCAGGATCCGGACGTGATCATGGTGGGCGAGATCCGCGATCGCGAGACCGCCGACGTGGCCATCCGCTCGGCGCTGACGGGCCACTTCGTCTACTCCACGCTGCACACCAACGACGCGCCCAGCGCCATCACGCGGCTGACCGATATGGGTGTGGAGAACTACCTGATCTGCTCGTCGGTGGTGGCGGTGCTGGCGCAAAGGCTCGTGCGGCTGATCTGCCCGAGCTGCAAGCGCGCCGACGGCGACCGGTTGACGCCGGCGGGCGAGACGATTCCGACCTTCCGCGGAGAGGGCTGCGAACGATGTTTCGGATCCGGTTACACGGGCCGCGTGGGCATCTTCGAGCTGATGGAACTGAACGACCAGATGCGTAAGCTCATCATGGCCAACGCCGACGCGGCGGAGTTGACGCACGCGGCGCGGCACAACGGGATGCGCAACCTGCGGGAGGACGGCTGGCTGAAGGTGTCGCAGGGCGTCACAACGGCCGATGAAGTGATGCGGGTGACGCAGGAGTTTTAGGCGCCGACATGACTTCGTACCACTTCAGGGCGGTCTCCGGCGATGGCAAGCTACGCACGGGCACGCTGGCGGCGGGCGACGAGAAACGGGTGGCGCAGGAGCTGAGGCGCCAGGGACTGATCCCGCTCTACGTCGGGCAGACGCCACAGGGCCGCGGTGAAATCAAACTGCCGCAGATCCGTTTCGGCCGGCGGCGCGACGTGCTCTTCTTCACGCAGGAGCTCTCGACACTGCTCAACGCGGGCGTGCCGCTGGACCGGGCGCTTTCCATCACCAGCGAACTGAGCGAGCGGGCCGAGTTCCGGGCGCTGGTCGGTGACATCCTGAGGACGCTGAAGGGCGGCAAGTCGCTGGCCGATTCGCTGGCCACCAAGCCGGACTACTTCCCGGAGATCTACGTGAACATGGTTCGGGCCGGCGAGGCGTCGGGCTCGCTGTCGCCGATCTTCGACCGGCTGAGCGAATACGAGAAGACGCGCGACGAGTTGCGCGGCTACATTGTGAGTTCGATGGTCTATCCTTCACTGCTCACTGTGGTGGGGTTCAGTTCCATCTTCGTGCTGCTGTACTACGTGGTG
>JACRKW010000314.1 GCA_016215215.1 Acidobacteriota bacterium | reverse complement strand
GATGTACGACATCCCGAAGATGCTGAAGGTGGTGGAGGACTCCAAGTACTCCGGCTACATCGGCATCGAATTCGAGGGCAACAAGCTCGACGAGATCGAGGGCATCAAGGCCGCCCGCAAGGCGCTCGAGGCCTACGGGATCTAGCTACCGTTTTCCCAATCCGAGCAGTTCGGCCAGGTAGGTCCGGCCATCGGGCTGCGTGCGCGAGAGCAGGCGCAGCGTGTTGCGGGCGTCGTCCAGGGCGCGGTGGGCGGTGTCGACGCCGATGCCGTGGTCGCCGAGCAACTGCTGCAGGCCCTTGGAGCGGAAGCCCAAGCGGCCGCGCCAGGGGATGTCGTCCATGGAGCAGCGCCACTGCATAAGCGCAGTCTCGGGGTAGAGGCGTTCGATGAAGCCGCGGTCGAAGCGCGCGTTGTGGGCGATGAGAAAGGCGCTGCGGGCGAGGATGCGCCGCACGGCGGCATCGTCGAGAGCGTGGCCCCGGACATCATCCCAGGTGAGCCCGTGGGCTTTGGTGGCGTCTTCCGGAATGGGGCGGCCGGGGTCGCGCAGGCCGCCGTACTCTTCCACCACGCTGCCGGCCACGCCGGTGAGCGGGTCGAAGTCGAACAGCACGATGCCGAGCTCGATCACCTCATCGGCGGCATGGCTGAAGCCCGTGGTCTCAACGTCGAGGATGGAGGCTTTCAGGCGCATGGTGCATTCAGCGTAGCGAGCTGTTTCAGGTCGAGCCTGCCGGTATAGATGGCCATGCCGAGGGCGCAATCGATGCCGAGGGCGGTGAGGGCGCCGATGTCCTCGAGCGTGGTGATGCCGCCGGCGGCGGTGATGGCACGCGAGGTGGAGGCGCGCAGGCGGGCGAACCAGTCGAGGTCGGTGCCCTGGAGCATGCCCTCCTTGTCGACATAGGTGGCCAGGAAGGCGCCACAGTAGGGTTCCAGGTCTTTGAGCACCTGCTCAGCGGTCATGTCGAGGGCCTCGGTCCAGCCCTTGACGACGATGCGGCCGCCCTTGGAATCCAGCGCGATGGTGACCCGTTCCGGCGAAACGGCGGCGGCGATGGCCTGCAGAGTGGGGCGATGAAAGGCGGCGGTGCCAACGATCACCGTTGAGGCGCCGCAGTCTATCAGCTGGCGGGCGCGCTCCGGGTTGCGCACGCCGCCGCCGACGCGGCAGCGGGCTCGCGTGGCCAACAGTTCAACGATGGCGTTATTCTCGCCCTTGCCCATGGCGGCGTCCAGATCGATGACCTGGATCTCGGGGAAGTCCCGGAAGCGCTCCAGCATCTCCAGCGGCGGCGCTCCTTCCAGCGCCTTGTCGCGGCCCTGGATGAGTTGGACTACCTTGCCGCCTTGAAGGTCGATGCAGGGGATGATCATTGGGTTCTCCTGACCGGGATGCCGGCTTTTTCGAGTTCTGCCTTGAGCTGGTCGACGGTGTAGGTCCCGTAATGAAAGATGGAGGCGGCCAGCGCGGCGTCGGCCTCGCCTGTGGTGAGGACCTCGACGAAGTGCTCAGGCGTGCCGCCGCCACCGGAGGCGATGACGGGGATGCGGGTGGCGCGCGAGACGGCGCGCGTCAGTGCGCAGTCGAATCCGGTCTGAACGCCGTCGGAGTCCATCGACGTGAGCAGGATTTCGCCCGCGCCGAGCGCCTCGCCGCGGGCAGCCCACTCGACGGCGTCTATGCCTTCATCGACGCGGCCGCCTTTGGTGTAGACGTTCCAGCCGCCCTGCGTATTGCGCTTGGCGTCGATGGCCAGCACGCAGGCCTGGGCGCCGAACTCCTCACTGACCTCAGTGATGAGCGCGGGCCGGTGAACGGCGGCGGTATTGACGCTGACCTTGTCCGCGCCGGAGTGGATGATGCGGCGGGCGTCCTCCACCGTGCGGATGCCGCCGCCGACGGTGAGCGGGATGAAGACCTGCCGGGCGGTACGGGCGACGACGTCGACCATCGTGTCGCGATTGTCGGAGGAGGCGGTGATGTCGAGGAAGACAAGCTCGTCGGCGCCCTGGAGGTTGTAGCGCGAGGCGAGTTCGACGGGGTCGCCGGCGTCGCGCAGTCCGACGAAATTGACGCCTTTCACCACGCGGCCGCCGGTGACGTCGAGGCAGGGAATGATGCGTTTGGCGAGCATGGTTAGAGCTCCACGAAGTTTCTGACGATGGCGAGTCCGACGGGCCCCGACTTCTCGGGGTGGAACTGCACGCCGAAGACGTTGCCGGATTCGAGCACGGCGGTGAAGTCGCGCGTGTAGTGGCACGCGGCGGCGGTTGAATCAGTGACGGGGCAGTAGTAGCTGTGGGCGAAGTAGACGTAGGGGGTTGGGCCGAGGCCCGCCGTCAGCCGCGAGCCGGGCTTGGGCGAGATGGAGTTCCAGCCCATGTGGGGAACGCGGGCGTCGAGCGGGAAACGCTCCACGCGGCCAGGGAATAGGCCGAGGCCATTCAGGCTAGGCGCCTCTTCACTCGATTCAAACATGGCCTGAAGGCCGAGACAGATGCCGAGGAAGGGCGCGCCCGAGCGCGCCTTGGCGACGAGGGCCTGGCGCAGGCCGAGTTCGTCGAGGGCGCGGAGCATCTGGCCGAAGTGGCCGACGCCGGGGAGGATCAGCTTCTCGGCGCGCTCGATGTCCGCGGCGGACTGCGTGGTGAAGAAGCGCGCGCCGACCTCGGCGAGGGTGTTTTCCACCGAGCGGAGGTTGCCGGCGCCGTAGTTAACGACGGTAATCACAGCAGCCCCTTCGTGCTGGGGAGTTGGTCCTTGAGCCGTGCGTCTTTGGAGCAGGCGAACTTCATGGCGCGGGCGAAGCACTTGAAGATGGCCTCAACCTTGTGGTGGTTGGAGCGGCCGTGCATGATTTTGGCGTGCAGGTTGGCGCCGGCGTGTGAGGTGAAGCCATGGAAGAAGTCTTCGAGGAGCTCGGCCTGGAGATCACCCACCAGGCGGGTCTTCACGCGGTCCTGGTAGACAAGGTAGGGGCGACCGCCCAGGTCTACGGCAACGACGGCGAGGGTCTCATCCATGGGGAGGACGAAGTAGCCGGCGCGGTTGATGCCCTTACGGTCGCCGAGGGCCTTGGCGAAGAGCTGGCCGAGGACGATACCGACGTCCTCGACGGTGTGGTGCTGGTCGACGTCGAGGTCGCCGCGGGCGATGAGGGCAAGGTCGAAGCCACCATGCTTTGTGAAGAGTTCCAGCATGTGGTCGAGGAAGCGGACGCCGGTAGAGATCTCATAGCGGCCCTTGCCTTCGAGCGTGAGCTCACCGCGGATCTGGGTCTCCTTGGTGACGCGTTTGATGGTGGCGGTTCTCATGCGGGAAGCACTCCTTCGATTTCGTTGATGTCGCCCAGGACGGCAATGGCGCCTTCGGCGCCGAGCAGCGCGGCGGTGGCGGGCTGGGCGGCGATGCCGATGAACGGGACACCGGCTGCCCGGGCGCTACGGGCGTCGTCGACGGTGTCGCCGACGTAGGTCAACGCGGCGCCCGGCGCGCCGGCCATGATCAGCTTGAGGCCATCGGGGGCGGGCTTGTGGTTGGTGACGCTCTCCATGGTGACAATCGGGGAGAAGAGGACATCCGGGGCGAAGCGGCGCAGGGTGTGGGCGGCATCGTCGAGGGGGCGCCCGGTGAAGATGGCGAGCTGGAAGCGCCCGCCGAGCCGCTCCAATAGACCGTCGCGCGGAGCCCAGCGTTCACGGAGGATGAGCCCGTTGAAGTTGTCGCCGAGGAAGAGCCGGTTGAACTCGGCGACAACCGCGTCGAAGGGTACCTCGACTCCGAAGTCCCGGCAGAGCTGCTGGGAGAGTTCCCAGTCGTTGTTCCAGCCGCCGCTATTCTTGTAGTCCTGGATGGCGTCGCGCGAGGGCTCGCGGCTGGTGAAGTGGAGAACGGTGGCGGCGATGGCGGCGCGGTAGCTGTCGCCGACCTCGGCGAGGACGCCGTCCATGTCGAAGACGAGGAGGGGGCGATTCATTTCTTGACCTCGGTCCGCACGACACTCCATACCTCGTCGAGAGCCTTAAAGAACTGCGCGGCCTGGGCAGGAGTGCCGGCGGTAACGCGGACCGTTCCGGGCAACTCGTAGCTGCGGTCGCGAACCAGGATGCCGCGGGCGCGCAGCGCGTCGCGGACGGGAATGGCGCGCTTGCCGGCTTCAAAGAGGACGAAGTTGGCGTGGCTGCTGTAGTAGCGGATGTCACGCTTGGTGAAGCCCTGGTAGAGGAGTTCGCGAGCGGCGAGCGCGTCGCGGACGTAGGCGTCGACGTAGGTGCGGTCTTCGACGGCTGCGCGAACAGCGAGGGCGGCGAGCATGTTGACGCTGTAGGGGGACTGGGCCTTGCGCATGATCTTCACATTGCCGGCCTGGGAGAAGAGGCAGCCGACGCGCAGGGCGGCCATGCCGAAGGCCTTGGAGAAGGTGCGGCTGACGTACAGGTTGGGGTACTTGTCGATGAGACGCAGGGCAGTGACGCCGTAGAACTCATAGTAGGCCTCGTCGATGAGAACTGCGGCGTTGGGGGCGGCCTCCAGAATGTGGACGATGTCGCCAATGCCGATGGCAGTGCCGGTGGGGTTGTTGGGGTTGGAGATGAGGATGGCGCGGGTCTTGGGGCGAATGCGCGAGATCAGGCCGCGGACTGGGAAAGCGAGGTCCTCCTTGCGGTAGCTCAACTCGCGTACGTCCGCGCCGGCCACCTCGGAGTAGAAGCGGTACATGGCATAGGAGGGGTGGAGGATGAGGACGTCGTCGTGGTTGTCGACGTAGGTGTTGATCAGGACCTGAATGGCCTCGTCGGTGCCGTTGGTGATGAGGAACTGGTCTTCCGGAACCTGAAAGTAGCCGCTCAGCGCCTGGCGAGTGGCTTCGTACTCGGGGTAGATGGTGAGCTGCTCCTCGGTGAGTTTCCGCTTGAGGAAGGCGAGGACTTGCGGCGAGCAGCCGACCGTGTTTTCGTTGAAGTCGAGGCGGAGCTTGCCTTCCCGGCCGGCGGAGGGCGGCGAGTAGGGGGCCATCTTGACGACGGCGGAACGTGGTTTAGGCATTGGCGGATCTCCGAACCCGCTCCCTGGCGCTCGCGGGAGTGAGGCGAGTTTCGACGGAGCGGGCGTGGGCTTCGAGGCCTTCTGCGCGGGCGAGCGGGGTGATGGCTGGGGCCAGCGAGCGGAGCGCCCGGGGGCTGAGCTGCTGGACGGAGATGACCTTGACGTAGTCGGCGGCGGATAGGCCGCCGCGGAGCCGCGCGGCACCGGAGGTGGGCAGCACGTGGTTGGGGCCGGAGGCGTAGTCACCGGCGGCCTCGGTGCTGTGGGAACCTACGAAGACGCTGCCGGCGTGGCGGATGGCCGGGAGGAGCGACGGGTCGTGGATTGAGAGGTGCTCCGGGGCGAAGCGGTTGGAGAGCTCGACGGCCTGGGCGGGCGAGTCGACGAGGATGATGGCGGAGTTGCGGTCGATGGCCGCGCGGGCGATAGGGGCTGTGGGCAGGGTGGCGAGCTGGCGCTCGACCTCAGCGGCCACCGCCGCGGCGAGGGAGCGGGAGGTGGTGAGGAGGATGGCGGAGGCGTCGGTGTCGTGTTCGGCCTGAGCGAGCATGTCGGCGGCGAGCCAGGCGGGGTTGCCTTCGTCGCAGATGATGAGGATCTCGGTGGGGCCGGCGACGAAGTCGATGCCGACCTCGCCGGCCAGCAGCTTCTTCGCTGCGGCGACGTAGATGTTGCCGGGTCCGACGATGCGGTCGGCGCGGGGCACGGTGCGGGTGCCGAAGGCGAAGGCGGCGATGGCGTGCGCGCCACCCATTTCAAAGACACGGTTGGCTTTCAACAATGCGGCCGTGCCGAAGATCTCATCGACGGGCCTAGGAGTGCAAAGCATGACGTTGGGCACGCCGGCGGCCAACGCGGGGACGACGGTCATGATGACGGTGGAGGGCAGGGGATAGCGGCCCGAGGGGATGTAGGCGGCGACGGAGTCCAGCGGGCGGATGACCTGGCTGAGCTTGAGGCCGGGAGAGGGTTGGGCTCGCTTAGCCACAGGCAATTGGAGGCGGGCGTAGGCGCGAACGTTCTTCGCGGAGACGGCGACGGCTTTGCGGAAGGCGGGGGAGAGGCGGCGGGCGGCGGCGTCGAGCTCGGCCTGGGGAACGGCGACGGTCTTGCGCTGGAGTTTGTCGAACCGGCGGGCGTATTCGAGCAGAGCGGCGTCGCCGCGGGCGCGCACGGCGTCGAGGATGGGGCGAACGGTGGTCTCGGCTTCGGTCATGCGGGCGGAGCGCCGCTTGAGCAACCGGCCGGCGTCTTGGGATGGAACGATTCTGAGCATGGCGCGTTCCTACATGACGATCTTGTTGAGCGGGTACTCGACGATGCCCTGGGCGCCGGCCTCCTTGAGGCGGGGGATGATGACGCGCACGGTGGTCTCGTCGAGGATGGTGTTGACGGCCAGCCATTCGCCGTCACTCAGCGGGCTGATGGTGGGGTTCTTGAGGGCGGGCAGTACGCCGAGAACGGCCTCGAGGGAGTCCCGGCGGACGTTGAGCATGAGGCCGACCTTGCCAAGAGCGTTGATGGCGCCTTCGAGCAACATGCGGATGTCGGCGAGCTTCTGCCGTTTCCAGGGGTCGGCCCAGGCGGCCTTGTTGGCGACCAACTGGGTATTTGACTCCATGACGGTCTCGACGATGCGGAGCTTGTTGGCGCGCAGAGAGGAGCCGGTCTCGGTGACCTCGACGATGGCGTCGGCGAGCTCGGGTGGCTTCACCTCGGTGGCGCCCCAGGAGAACTCCACCTTGGCCGTGACGCCGTTGGCGGCGAGGTAGCGTTTGGTGGCGCCGACCAGTTCAGTGGCGATGATCTTGCCCTGGAGGTCGTGGACGGAGCGGACCGGGGAGGCTTCAGGGACGGCGAGGACCCAGCGGACCTTGCCGAAGCTCTGCTTGGCGTAGATGAGGTCGGCGACGGTCACCACGTCGGACTCGTTCTCGATGACCCAGTCGCGGCCGGTGAGGCCGGCGTCGAGCACGCCGTCGTCGACGTAGCGGGCCATCTCCTGGGCGCGGATGAGCATGCACTCGATCTCGTCGTCGTCGATGGAAGGGAAATAGGAGCGCGAGGAGGTGGTGATGTTGAAGCCGGCCTTGCGGAAGAGGTCGACGGTGGCGTTCTCGAGGGAGCCTTTGGGGATGCCGAGCTTGAGTTTCATGGCTAGTACACCTTCTTGGGGTCGTAGGTCTGGGGTTCGGTGATCTTCCATTGGCCGGCTTGGAGGGTGCGGAAGAAACAGGATTGGTAGCCCTCGTGGCAGACTCCCGGGCCGAGCGCCTCAACCTGGACGAGGACGCAATCCTGGTCGCAGTCGGTCTGGATGGACTTGACGGCGAGGCGGTGGCCGGAGGATTCGCCCTTCATCCAGAGCTTGTTTCGGGAGCGGCTGTAGAAGGTGGTGGAGCCGGTTTCGACGGTCTTGTCGAAGGCCTCACGGTTCATGAAGCCGACCATGAGTACGCGGCCGGTGAGGTGATCCTGGACGACGGCGGGGATGAGGCCGCCGGTCTTGTCGAAATCGAGATCCATGTTGTGACGCTCCGTCGTGTGACGCTCAAAGTGTGTCCGGCGGCGGGGCCGGCGAAAAACGAAAAGCCCGCCAGGTCAGAGACCGGCGGGCTGAGAACCTGTTTGCTGTGCACGAGGCTCAGAACAGGCCGCGCCCGCCCATCCCATGATGATGGTGGTGGCGGCGGGGGCTGTTCGAGGCGAACGGCATGAAAGACCAGTATAGCCGAGGAGGGGGAGGCGCCGCTACAGCGGGTGTCCGGAAATGGGATTGGGTTCGTTTGGCTTTTGCCGTTGGGTCTCTTCCAAAGTGGGGCAGTAGCGGCACGCGCAGGCCGGGTGAGGTGGAGGTTGATGATCTGAAATGTGGCGGTGTGCATGGGGGAGGGATACACCCGTTCCAGCGGGTGCGGGACGGAGCCGGCTGCAAGTAATTGAAAAGATGAATAGGATTCGCAATACTCGGCTGTGATGGCGGCCGGCACGAGCCCATGTATCGCCTATCTGCAGGGAAATGCGGGCGCGGACACCGTACCGCTCGATAGGGCTCTAGACGACTGGCAGGCGCTGATGACGCCGGCGGTGATGGCCGAGGTGCGGAGCGATCCGGAGTTGCCCTCGGAGGTTTCACAAATGCTCCTGGATCTGCCGCTGACGCAGATCCCGGCCCGGCCACTGGCGCAGGGCTGGGGAGTTGTGGGCCAAGGTCCTGGCACAACGCCGGAAGGCGCGGCTCGGGGATGCGCTGATCGCGCGGAGCTCCATCGAACGCGGCATTCTTCTGCTCACGGACCTGCCTGGGCGCATTCTCAAGCACCAGTGAATCTTGACGATCGAGAATACCGTTTGGGACGATG
>JACRKW010000313.1 GCA_016215215.1 Acidobacteriota bacterium | reverse complement strand
TGTTTCCGCAAGGGATGGCGGCTGGATGCTCCTGCCCGGCGCCGCCGCGCTCGTCCCCGACAATCAGGCCAACGAAGCCAGTGAGCTTGCGCGGGGCCTGGCGCTTCGGACCGAGGTGGCGGGTGCATTGGACAAGCTTGGAGCCATTCATGTCGACTCATGGTGCGAATCCTGCGCATTGACGAAGATTCCGAAGCGCCTGACAGCCGGCACGCGGTGAGGAGGCCCAGGCGCTCGTTGACATGGGAGACGCGCACGGGACAAGGGGCAGGAGTTGAATCCCGGGCCGTGCCGTGGCGGCGTTGATCGCTTCGATTCAGGCAGGCAGTGAAGCGAGGAACAGTGAGGAATCTGGCGCGGTGAGGATCTCTTCGGAAGAAAGCAGAAGTCCTGCCACCGGCCGGTACGCGGCGATGCCGTCGAACCGCACCACGTCCTCCGGCCCAAATTGCAGCGTCCCGCGCCCTGGCGTGGCTCGCGTGATCCCCATCAGGCCGTCGGCCAACACGGGCCGCGCCAGCGGCGCGGTGATGCGGTACTCGCCGGGGTCGTTCAGGTCGTGATACGTGAGGCGACAGTGTTCGACGATGCGCACGGCGAGGGCGATCTCCGGGGTGAGCGCGCCGCGGAAGTGGACCGCCTGGACGACCAGCGATTCGCGCAGATCCTCGCGCGAGCGGGGCTTGCCGACCTGGAGGCCGTTGGCGGAGAAGATCAAGTCACGCGTGATGAAGTAGGGCTTCAGGTCGACGACGGGCGTACCGTCGAGGAAGTCGAGGCGGTCCATGTGGAGGACCAAACCATCACGGCCGGTGACGCGGGCGGCTGTAAGGCCGATGGGGTTGGGGCGCGCCGGCGAGCGGACGGAGAAGACGCCGTGCAGGCCCTCGGGACCGGCGTCAGAGACACCGCGCGGGGTCACCTGCAGGACGTGGCGTTCGTCGCGGCCCATCATGAGCCAGCCGAAGACCCAGAGGTGGGAGTGCTTCTCGATGCGCAGCAAGGCGTCGGCGAAGCCGGGGTAGATCTCAACCGAGGCGGGCGTGCCCCACACCGGCATCTGCTTGCGCTCCTTGACGGGCGAGTGGACCACGCCCACCGCGCGCAGGAGCATTTCCGGGCTCTCAGGCACTGCGCGGCTTCACCACAAGCTGGTTGACGACGCCCTTCACGCCCTTCACCTTCTTGGCGAGCGACTCCGCCTTGAGCTTGAACTTATCCTTCTCCACGACGCCCTTGATGGTGACGACGCCGTCCTTCACATCCACCTCGAAGGCTCCGCCCTTCACATCCGGGTCGTTGGCCAGCCTGCGGCGGACGTTGTCATAGATCTCGTCGTCGCTCACCTTTTGAAAGGCGAAGGCCGCGGTTACATTGGCGAGGAAGACGCAGACAAGAAGCAATGTGAGAAGTCGCATACTATTCCTCCTCATTATCATCCGGCTGGGGCGCTTGCGGGGCGTCGCCTCCGGTCATGGCGCGCCAGTCCAGCTCCTTCAGGAATCGTTCGTTCTCGCGCCACTTGGGACTCACCTTGACGAACAGGGCGAGGAAGAGCTTGCGTCCCAGCAGGCGCTCGATCTCCAGGCGCGCCTCGCTGCCGATCTGCTTGAGCATGGCCCCGCGCGCGCCGACGATGATGGCCTTCTGACCCGGGCGCTCGACATGGACGGTGGCCGAAACGCGCGTCAGCCGCCCCTCCTCTTTCCACTCGTCCACCAGCACGGCGACCGAGTGGGGCACCTCAGCCCGAGTGGAGGCCAGGATCTTTTCGCGGATGATCTCGGCGGCAAGGAAGCGCTCCGGCTGGTCTGTGACGTGATCGGCGGGGAACCAGGCCGGACCGGCCGGCAAGCGCTTGAGGATGGCGGCGCGCAGTTCCTCCAGTCCTACCCCTTTCAGCGCGGAGAGCGGCAGGAACTCATCGAACTCGTGCCACTGCCTGTAGCGGTCGATCAAGGGAAGAAGGGCGGCGGGGTTTTCGAGGGCGTCCACCTTGTTGAACACGGCGATGGCTGGGGTGTGAGCGCCCTTGATGAGTTCCAGGGCTTTCTCGTCCTCCGCGCCGGGCGCGCGGGTGGAGTCGATCAGGTACAGCAGCAGGTCCCGTTCGCTCAGAGCCTCGTTGATGCTCTGCATCATGCGGCGGTTGAAGATGGTGCCGGCGTCGTGGATGCCGGGCGTGTCAACGAAAACGACCTGCGCGGCGGGTGAGGTCCAAACGCCCTGAATGGTGGTGCGTGTGGTCTGCGGCTTGTCGGCCACGATGGCGACCTTGGTCCCCACCAGCGCGTTCAGCAGCGTCGACTTGCCCGCGTTGGGCCGGCCCAGAATCGAGACAAAGCCCGAAACGTGTTTGGCGGGTCTCGGGTTGCTTCTGCCTCTGCCTTTGCTCATTCACCTTCCTCCTGGTCTTCGGGCTGCCTGGCGGAGGTGCTGATTCTGACACGGTCCACGCGGTAGTCGTCGGCTGAGAGCACCTCAATGCAGAGGCCGTCGCGGTCCACCCGATCGCCCACTTTCGGAACGGCGCCGTACCATTCGCACGCCAGGCCGCCGACAGTGGTGGACTCGATCTCCTCCCCGGGCTTGAAGTGAAAGAGTTCCTCCAGATGGTCCAGGTCGAACGAGCCCGAGACGATGACCGAGCCGTCCGCGCATCTCTCCACGTCGCGCTGCGGCTCGTGCTCATCCCGGATCTCACCGAAGACCTCTTCGACCAGGTCCTCCATGGTGGCGAGTCCAGCCACGCTCCCGTACTCGTCCACGACGTAGACGATGTGAATGCCCCGTTCCTGCATCTCGCGCAGGAGCTTGGCCACCGGCTTGGTCTCCGGCACGCCTTCCAGCGGCCGGATCAGGTCGGTGATGGTCTTGGTGGCGCGCTGGGCGTCGTCCAACTCGTACAGATCGCGCACGTGGATGAAACCCCGCATGTGGTCTAACGTTTCGGCGTAGACGGGCACGCGGGAGAACTGCTGCTCCTTGGCCAGCTTGCGCAGTTCCTCCAGTGAGTTCGAGATCTCGATGGCCACCACGGAACGGCGAGGCGTCATCACTTCGCGCACGCGCTTGTCGCCGAAGGCCACCACGTTCTGGATCAGGCGCGAGTCTTCCTTCCCGATGATGCCTTCTTCCTCGCCGGCGCTGATCAGGGCGCCGATCTCCTCGCTGGGGTCCTGCTTCTGGTCCTCGGCGGACGGCGAGCTGAGCTCGAACAGCGACTCCAGGAAGCGCAACAGCAGCGTGAGCGGCTTGAACAGGAACGCGAGAAAGAGCAACAGGGGCGTGAGAGGCAGCGCCCAGCGGCCGCTGGAGCGGCGGTAGAGCATATGCGGCAACAGGTAGGCGGCGCAGATCATTACCACCCAACCGAGCAGGAATCCCTCCGCCAGGCCGAGCCAGCCTTTGCCGGCCGCCGCCGCCTCGGCAACGAATGCCGCGCCGCACACAACCAGCAGCGTGTGCTTGATGAGGGAGAAGGTGAAGGCCCCGACCTCTGTTTCAAAACCGAGCCTATCCTCCAACACGGCTTTGAAGTACTCCAGCGACTCGTACTCCTTCGTGCGCAGCCGCAGCGACTCCAAGTAGAGCACCTGGATGAAGCTCACCAGGCACAACAGGCACGAGAGGATGAACACCAGCAGCAGAATCATCGCGCTCTTTCGATGAGACCGGCAGGCAGGCCCAGCAGTTTGCGCCACTTCGCCTCGGCGCGGCGCATGCGGCCTTTGTCGGCCTCGTGGTCGTAGCCCAGCAGATGCAGCACGCCGTGGAGGAGCAAGATGGCCGTTTCGGTTGATGCGTCGTGCCCCAAGGCGGCAGCCTGTTCCGAGGCGCGCTCGCCCGAAATCGCGATGTCGCCCAGGCCGCCTTCAGGCGACGGAGACGGGAAAGAGAGTACGTCGGTGGGGTAGTCCGCGCCGCGAAACTCGCGGTTCAAACGGCGCAGTTCCTTGTCGGAGGTGACCATGCAACAGAAGGTCCGCCCGCCGGCCACTTCCTCGCTAATGCGCCGTGCCAGCAGACGCAAGCTTTTCCGGTCGAGGCCGGCTGACCCACTCTTGAAGATGATCAACGGTTCAGGAGACATCTATGTATCATCAGGCTCCGCCCGCCTCCGAAGCCGGCGCGACCGCCGGCGGCGCTTCGGTCTGCCCGGTTTCGGCGAGTTTCAGCGAAAGCTGCCGGCCGATTCCCGTCTGTTCGTTGTATTCCTCGTAAGCCCGGACGATGCGCTGGACGAGCGGATTGCGCACCACGTCGCGTTGATCGAACTGGACGAAGTCCACGCCCTCCACGCCGCGCAGGACTTCCACGGCTTCGCTCAGGCCGCAGCGTCTGCCGGCGGGCAGGTCGATCTGGGTCAAGTCGCCGGTGATCACCATCTTCGAGTTGAAGCCCTGCCGGGTGAGGAACATCTTCATCTGCTCGGCGGTGGAGTTCTGCGCCTCGTCCAGGATGATGAAGCTGTCGTTCAGCGAGCGGCCGCGCATGAAGGCCAGCGGCGCCACTTCGATCACATTGCGCTCCAGAAACTTCTCCACCTTTTCCGTGTCGAGCATATCGAAAAGGGCGTCGTACAGGGGCCGCAGGTAAGGATCGACCTTCTCCTGCAAGGTGCCCGGCAGGAACCCCAGCCGCTCACCGGCCTCCACGGCAGGGCGGGTGAGGATGATACGCGTCACCTGCTTGTTCAACAGGGCGGAGACGGCCATGGCCACAGCAAGGTAGGTCTTACCCGTGCCGGCCGGTCCGATGCCGAACACGAGCGGGTGGCGCTCGATGGAGTCGAGGTAGCTGCGCTGGTTGGCGGTCTTGGGCACCAGGGATTTCTTGCCGAAGTTCCTCGCCCGGCCGCTTTCGACCAGCGAGCGCAATGTGACCGAGTCGTCGGCGATGAGAACGCGCAGGAAGCTGTTCACGTCGCCGGGCAGGAACTTGTGGCCGTTTTCGGCCAGGTCCACGTAATCCCGCAGGATCTGCTCGGCACGGGCCACGGCCTCGGGCTCGCCCTCGATTTCGAAGGCATCGTTAGTCAGCCTGGTGGAAACGGAGAGTCCGGATTCAAGCAGCCGGAGGTTCTCATCGCGTGTGCCGAAGAACGCCTCCATGCCGCGAATCAGAGGCACGCGTGCTCTCATGAGGAAACAGACGCGCTCCCGCGCGTGGTCCGGCATCGCATTCAGCCCCAATATAGCATGCGTTACGGCATCCCCTACTCCCGGGATGCCGGGCGTCCCGCAACTTCGCGAGTAACCGCACATTGCCTGAAAGCATCCCACCAGCAGTGCTATATTGATGAAGCCGCTACCGGCGGCTTTAATAAAGGAGATTCAGGTCTATGAAGGCTATTCGTCTGTTACTGCCTGTTGCAGCCCTTCTCGTGGCGTTCGTCACCACCAGCTTCGCCACCATCGAGATCGGCAAGAAGGAAAAGAAGGGCTGCCCCACCTGCCACGAAAAGGGCAAGGCCACCAAGGAAGACCCGCTGCTGAACGCTGTTGGGAAATACTACAAGGAGAAGAAGACGCTGGAAGGCGCGCCCGCCAAGTAGTCTTTGGCTGCCTCCCCTCGGGGAGGCAGTCTGAAGGAGACCTGGTTGTCGTGTTACACTCCGGCGAGGGTCGCAACTGGCGGCCCATTACGGGAGCACCATGAGAATTCTACGTACCCTTTTGCCGGTGGCCGCCTTGGCCGCGGCGTTTCTACTCACCTCCAGCCTCTCTTTCGCCACCAAGGAGATTCAGAAGAAGGAAGGCAAGCCCTGTACCACATGCCACGTCAAGGCGGGCCAAAAGGACCTGAACGATGTGGGCAAGTTCTACAAGGAAAAGAAGACCCTCGAGGGTGCGCCCAAGAAGTAACGGGCAGCCCCGGCTCTCCAGCCATATTCCTTGAGAGGTTAGGCATATGACCGGCACTACTGCCAAGTAGTGCCGGTTTCTCTTTTTCTTGGGCTCAATTCTCTCGACGAGGGTCTTGCCGCCCTCACCGCCGCCCTGCTTCTGCCACTGGGTGTGTACGTCCTGCTCTGCGGGATGGACGACCTACTGCTGGACCTGCTCTGGCTGCGGCGGAAATTCCTGAGCCGGCCGCCGGGGCTTCGACCGGCGGACCACACGGAGCGGCGCATTGCCATTCTCATCCCGTTGTGGCAGGAAGCGGAAGTGATCGGGCGGATGGTCGGGCACAATCTGGCAGCCATCGACTATGACGATTACGAGATTTTCATCGGGGCATACCGCAATGACGGCCCTACCCGGGCAAAGGTCCAGGAACTGTCGGTCAGCCACGCCCGAGTCCACCTGGCCGAAGTGCCGCATGACGGCCCGACATCCAAAGCGGACTGCCTGAACTGGATCTACCAGCAGATGCTTCTCCACGAGGAACAGCAGGGCGTCCGGTTCGAAGTGGTGGTGATTCACGACGCAGAGGATCTGATTCATCCTCAGGCGCTCCGCCGGATCGCCAGATATTCGACCGAATACGACATGGTGCAGGTTCCGGTGCTGGCTCTGCCAACCCCCTGGCACGAATTCACACACGGCGTCTATCTTGACGATTTTGCAGAGAGCCAAACCAAAGACCTGCACACCCGGGTCGAATTGGGAGCTTTCCTGCCAGGCTGCGGGGTGGGGACCGGCTTCCGGCGAACGGCACTGGAGAAGCTAGCCGCACATTCAGCCAATCGCATCTTCGATCCGCTGTCGCTGACCGAGGACTACGACAACGGACTGCGGCTGCACCAGCTCGGCTGCACGCAGATCATCCTGCCGTTGGAGTTTCTGAACGGCGCCCCTCTGGCCACCAGGGAGTACTTCCCACGCGGAGTGCGCGCGGCCATCCGGCAGCGCTCCCGCTGGCTGGCCGGAAACGCGTTGCAGGCCTGGCAGCGGTTCGGCTGGGGGCGCGGATTGCGCCGGCGGTGGGTGCAGGTCTGGTTCCTCTGGAGGGACCGGAAGGGATTGTGGGGGAACCCGGCAAGCCTGCTCTGCAACCTGCTGCTGCTGTACGGCGCAGTCTCCTGGGCCGTCAATGCGTGGAACGGGAGGCCGTGGACGTTACGCCTGCACGTGGGCCAATCCCCCCACCTGCTCGAATTGCTGCGCGTGAACGCGGCACTGTTCCTTTCGCGCATCCTGGTCCGCTGCTGGGCCGTCTCCAGCGTGTACGGCGCCGCCTTTGCCTCGGGGGTGCCGGTGCGGATGGTGTGGGCCAACTGGATCAACTCCGGCGCATCCCTGCTGGCCGTCTACCAGGTGGTGCGCAGCCGCCTGACCGGCCGGCCGCTCCGCTGGCTGAAGACCGAGCACGCCTATCCGGCCCGCAGCGCGTTGCTGGCTCACAAGCGGCGGCTGGGAGAGATCCTGGTTGCCAACAGGTACTGCACCGGCGCGCAGCTGGAGATTGCGCTGGCCATCACGCCGCCCGGGGAGATGTTGGGGCGGCACATGGTCAGGCTGGGCTTCGTCTCCGAGCACGACCTCTACGAGGCGCTGAGCCTGCAACAAGGGGTTCCGCACGAGAGCGGGGCCGTGCTGCAAACCCCGGTGAGAATCGCGCGCGCCTTGCCCGCCAGCCTCTCCCGGCAATGGGAGGTGCTGCCGTTCCTGGTGCGCGACGGCGCCCTGCACGTGGCTTCTCCTCGCGTCCCGAGCGATGCCATGCACTCGGCGATACGACGTTTCACGCGCTTGGAGATCCGGTTTCACCTGGTGACGCCCTCCCGTTTTTCCGACGCGTGCCGGCGGCTGCTCATCTGAAGGGCTACAATCCTTGGAATGAACACCAGGCGATTGGCGCTCTTGTGCGGTCTGCTGGCCGGCGTGCTGGCCGCCACAAGCTGGGCGGCCGAGCAGCCCGTCTCCGGGCGGCGTTCCGCGCGGCTTGCGATTCGGGGCGCGCTGATCGTCGATGGCGCGGGCACGCCTGCCAGCGGGCCCAGGGACATCCTGATCGAGGGCAACCGGATCTCCGCCATCGTGTCGCCGGAGGCCGGCAAACGGTTCGCGGCCGATGCGGAGATCGACGCGCGCGGCAAGTACGTCCTGCCGGGATTTATCAACCTGCACGGCCACATTCAGGACGAGCGTGCGGGCCGGCCCATGCCGGTGGACTACTGCCTGAAGCTGTGGCTGGCCTCGGGCATCACCAGCGTGCGCGACGTCGGCTCCAACTGGGAGAAGGCCAGGCAATGGCGGGCCGCGTCGCAGGCTGGGACGCTGGCCGCGCCCCGACTGTTCCTGTACCCCATGCTGGCGGCCCGGAACCCGGAACAGGCCCGCGCGGAGGTCCGGAGGCTGAAGGAGGAAGGGGCGGACGGACTCAAGTCCCTGGGCGTCTTCCGCGATGTGATGGATACGGTGGCGGATGAGGCTGCGCGCCTGGGCCTGCGCCGCGCCCACCACGCCGGAGTCGAGGAAACCAACGCCTGGGACGACATCCGCACCTCCACAACCTCGATCGAGCACTGGTACGGCATCCCGGACGCGGCCCTGGGCGGCGGAGTTCAAGCGTTCCCGCCCGGCTATAACTACTCCAACGAGCTGGACCGCTTCCGCTACGCCGGCCGGCTGTGGAGAGAGGCCGAACCGGCGCGGCTGTCGGCGGTGCTGGACGCCATGGTGAAGGCCAAGGTGGCCTGGGATCCCACCCTTTCGATCTACGAGGCCGCACGAGACCTGGACAAGGCGGCGAATCAGCCCTACTTCCGCGACTATCTCCATCCGGCGCTGGAGGCCTTCTTCCGGCCCAACCTGGACAACCACGGGTCGTTCTACACCGATTGGACCACCGAGGACGAGATCTACTGGAAGGAGAACTACCGCATCTGGATGAAGGCGCTGAAGGACTTTGCCGGCAAAGGCGGCTTGGTGGGCACGGGGGAAGACGCCGGGTTCATCTATCGCATCTATGGCTTTGGTTACCTGCGCGAGCTTGAACTGCAGCAGGAGGCCGGGTTCCATCCTCTGCAGGTGATCAAGCACGCGACATTGAACGGCGCCGCCATCCTGGGCCGCGAATCCGAACTCGGCCGGGTGCGCGCCGGATGGCTGGCGGACCTGGTGGTGGTCAACTCGAATCCGCTCCAGAACTTCAAGGCACTTTATCCGCACAACGGCGGGATCGAATGGACCATC
>JACRKW010000312.1 GCA_016215215.1 Acidobacteriota bacterium | reverse complement strand
GGATCTCGCCCTGCACGGCGAGGAACTCGCCTGGAGCCGCTTCAAGCGCGGCCGCGACCATCAGCGCTGGTACTACCAGAGCCTCGCCGAAACCTTCTCTGGCCGCCTCTCCGCCGAGCCCGGCGCCAGCCTTGCCCGCGTCTTTGACGAAGAGGTCCAGGCCGTCTTCGGCTGATCCCGCCCGCACTCCTGGGGACCCCTTTGATGCCCCTGGCGTACCTCCGTCCCGCGATGTAAACTCCTGCCATGCCGCCACGATTCCTCCTCGACGACTGCGAATGGAACGCCTCGGGAACCGCCACCGATCCCCAGGGCCGCCAGCAACCTTTCTCCGGTATGGCCCGCTTTCGGCATGACGCCTCGGGCTGGATCAACGATAGCTTCGCCTACCTCTCCTCCGATCCGTCTTCCCCGTCCACCAACCTCTACTCCATCCGCCCCTTCGCCCCCGGCGCGCGCTCCACCACCTGGACCTCCGTTGCTTCGTTTTGCGGTGAATGCCGCGGCGTGTTCGTCCTCCTCGACGACGACACTCTGCTCGCTTCCGGTGGCAGCGCCGACGGCCACGTCGCCTGGGCCGAATACATCTACCGGTTGCCCGGCGGCTCATGGCGCGCCCGCTCCGCCTCCACCCGCGACGGCGAACTGCTCGTCACCGTCGACTGCATTCTGACGCCGGCCTGATGCCGCTCTACAATCTGTGATATACAAATCTGAACCTGAGGAAACTGGTTTCATGGCGAACGAACTGCCCGATGTCGATTTCGAGAAATTCTGGCGCCGCCTCCAGCAGGCCGGCCTCAACGCCTATGAGGCGCGCTCCTACCTGGTGCTGGTCGGCCACCCACGCTTCAAGGCACTGGAACTCGCCGCCCGCGCCCGCGTGCCCCGCCAGAAGATCTACGAGGTGCTCGACAGCCTCGTCGAAAAGGGCTTCGCCCAGGTCGTGCAGGAAAAGACCAAGCTCTTTTCGGCGGTGGAGCCCGGCCTCGCCATCCCCGCCTACATCGAGCGCCAGAAGGAAACCATGGAACGCCAGGTTGAGGACCAGCGCCGCCACGCTCAGGGCCTCGCGCACGAGCTCAAGGCCGCCTACGCCGAAGGCCAGGGTGGCCGCGGCACGCTCGACTACCTCCGCATCGTCAACGACCCTTCACAGATGGCAGTTCACTACCGCTCCATGCTCTCCAGCGTCGAGCGCGAGTATGTTGAGTTCTCCCGTCCCCCCTACGCCGTCGATCCCCTCGACGAGCAGATGGTCAAACAGGCCGCCGCCCGCGGTGTCCGTTGCCGCATCCTGCTGGAATCGGCCGCACTCGACGACGAGCACCGAGCTCGCCTGGAGGACTACAAGTCCGTCGGCATCGAGGTCCGCGAGGTCCTCTCCCTGCCCATGAAGCTCGCCCTCTTCGATCACACCCAGGGCCTTGTGGCGCTTCTCGATCCCGTCATCACCCGACCCGCCTGGACCGCAGTCGTCTTCGACCACTCCGGCTTCGCCGAGGCCCTCGGCGGCCTGTTCGAGGAGCGCTGGCGCCGCGCCGTCACCCACTAGCCGTCTACTTGCCCCCGCCCGTCTTCGCCTCTTGCGACCGCACTTCGCGCACCGCGTAGATCCGCCGCCCCTGGCTCTCAAAGTACGTTCGCATCATCATCTCGCCCAACAGCCCGGTGGTGAACATCATCAGTCCCGCCATGATCAGCAACCCGCCGGCGAACATCAGCGGGCCATGCTCCATGACGATCTCGTAGCCCATCATCTTCTTCACCAGCAGGAACGCCAGAATCGCGCCGCCGATGGACGAACTCACCAGCCCGACGCGGCCAAAGAAGTGCATCGGTCGGGTGAAGTACTTCAACAGGAAGCGGATCGTGATGATGTCGAACATCACGTTGAACGTCCGGCCGATCCCGTAGTGCGACGCCCCTCCCGTACGCGGCGGGTTCTGGATCGGCACCTCCGCGATTCTGGCGCCGTAGAAACTCGCCAGCGCCGGAATGAACCGGTGCAACTCGCCGTAAAGGTTCACGTCCTTGATGATCTCCGCGCGGTAGGCCTTGAACGTCGTCCCGAAGTCGTGCAGGTCCACGCCACTCACCTTCGACATCAGCCAGTTGGCCGCCCTCGACGGGATCTTGCGCATCACCAGGTTGTCGCGCCGGTCTTTTCTCCATCCGCTGGCGATGTCGTAGCCCTCATCGATCTTCTGGAGCAGCGCCGGCAGGTCTTCCGGAGCGTGCTGCAGGTCGCCGTCCATCGAGATGATCACCTCGCCCTTGGCCTCGTCAAAGCCGGCCGACAGCGCAGCCGTCTGTCCGAAGTTGCGCCGCAGCCGCATCACCTTCAGCCGCCCGTCGGTCTCCACCAGGTTCGCCAGCAGGTCGAAACTGCGGTCCGATGAGGCATCGTCGACGAAGATCATCTCGTAGGGGCGGTTGATCCCGGCCATCACCGCGGTCAGCCGGTCGTACAGCGGCAGAATCGCCCGCTCTTCGTTGTGGATCGGGATGACGATGGACAGCATGGCCTTCTGCCAGCATATCAACAGCTTACGCACCGGGTCGAGAGAGCGGCCTGAAAATGCCGCCTAAGCTCAAATCTTTCAACGAGTTTGGTAAAATGAAGGTTCTCCATGCCGAACCCCGAAAACCCCGATAACCAGCAGGCGCCCCCGCCCACCGGTGGTGGCGTCCAACTGCCGTTGGGCGACCGCAAAAACATCACGCCGATCAACATCGAAGACGAGATGCGGCGGTCCTATCTCGACTACTCCATGTCGGTCATCATCGGCCGCGCCCTGCCCGACGTGCGCGACGGATTGAAGCCCGTTCACCGCCGCATCCTCTATGGCATGAGCGAAATGGGGCTCACCTACAATCGCCCCACCAAGAAGTGCGCCCGCATCGTCGGCGACGTCCTCGGCAAGTTCCACCCCCACGGCGACACTTCCGTCTACGACGCCTTGGTCCGCATGGCCCAGGGCTTCTCCATGCGTTATCCGCTCGTTGACGGCCAGGGCAATTTCGGATCCATCGACGCCGATCCCCCCGCGGCGATGCGGTATACCGAGGCCCGCCTCTCCAAGATCGCCGCCGTCATCATGGAGGATCTCGACAAGGAAACCGTCGATTTTCGCTCCAACTACGACGACACCATGGTGGAGCCCGAGGTTCTGCCCACCCGCGTCCCCGTTCTCCTGCTCAATGGCAGCGAGGGCATTGCCGTGGGCATGGCAACCCGCATCCCGCCGCACAACCTCACCGAGATCGTCAACGCCACCATCGCCCTGGTCCAGAACCCCGCGCTTACGCTCGACAAGGTCATGGAGATGGTCCCCGGCCCGGATTTCCCCACAGGCGGCATCATCCTCGGCCGCCAGGGCATCCTGGACTACTTCACCCGCGGCCGCGGTTCCATGAAGATCCGCTCCCGGGTCGCCACCGAGAAGTTCGGCAAGGACCGCGAAGCCATCGTCATCACCGAACTCCCCTATCAGGTCAACAAGGCCCGGCTGGTGGAGCAGATCGCCTCCCTCGTCAACGAAAAACGCCTCGAAGGCATCTCCGACGTGCGTGACGAGAGTGACCGCGACGGGCTCCGCGTGGTCATCGAGCTGAAGCGCGGCGAGCAGCCCGACATCGTCCTCAACAACCTCTACAAGCTGACGCAGATGCAGGTGAACTTCGGCGTCATCATGCTCTCCATCGTCAACGGCCAGCCGCGCGAGCTGGGCATCATCGACTGCATCAAACGCTTCATCGACCACCGCGTCGAAGTCGTCCGCCGCCGCACCGAATTCCTCCTCCGCAAGGCCCGTGACCGCGAGCACATTTTGCTCGGCTTCCAGAAGGCCCTGCAGAACCTAGACGCCGTCATCGAAACAGTCCGCGCCTCCCGCAACCCGCGCGAGGCCCGCGAAGCCCTCATGGGCCAGATGGCCTTCCCCGAAAACGCCCGCCTTGAGCAGGTGGTCGCCAAGTGGTCGCCCACCATCACTTTCAATGGCGAAGCCGTCTCCCGCTTCGACTTCAGCGAGAAACAGGCCCAGGCCATCATCGAACTCCAGCTCCAGCGCCTCACCGGCATGGAGCAGCAGAAGATCCTCGACGAGCTCGCCGAGATCCAGCGCATGATCGCCGAGTACCTCGAAATCCTCGGCTCGGACAAGGTTCTCCGCGCCCTGATCGTCAAGGAGCTCAAGGAAGTCCAGAAGGACTTCGGCGACGCCCGCCGCACCCAGATCGTCGAGGACGAGGGCGAGATCAATCTCGAGGACCTCATCAAGCCCGAGGACGTCGTTGTCACCGTCACCCGTGGCGGCTACCTCAAGCGCACCTCGCTCGACACCTACCGCCGCCAGTCCCGCGGCGGCAAGGGCCGCATCGGCATGGCGACGCGCTCAGAGGATGTGGTCGAGCACCTCATGGTGGCCAACACCCACAGCTACCTGCTCATCTTCACCTCCATGGGCCGCCTCTACTGGCTCAAGGTCTACAACATCCCCGACGCCCAGGCCGCCGGCAAGGGCAAGAACATCAACGGCCTCATCAACCTCCAGCAGGATGAGACCGTCCGCACCTTCCTCTCCGTCAAGGAGTTCACCGCCGACCGCTTCGTCGTCATGGCCACCAAGCTCGGCGTCATCAAGAAGTGCCAGCTCACCGAGTTCGACAACCCCATGGCCCGCGGCATCATCGCCATCGGCCTCAAGGAGAACGACGAGCTGATCAGCGCCCGCATCTCCACCGGAGAAAACCTCATCTTCATCGCCACCCGTGACGGCATGGCCATCAAGTTCAGCGAGGACGACGTCCGCGCCATGGGCCGTCCAGCCGCCGGCGTCCTCTCCATGCGCCTCGACATGGACGACTACATCATCGGTATGGAGGTCGTCACCGAAGACGACATCGTGCTCTCCGTCTCCGAAAACGGCTTCGGAAAACGCACCCGCATCAGCGAATACCGCCTCCAGGCCCGCGCCGGCCGCGGCGTCATCAACAT
>JACRKW010000311.1 GCA_016215215.1 Acidobacteriota bacterium | reverse complement strand
GAGGTGGAGCCCTTCCAGGTCAGCCAGGCGCGCTTCCTGCTCAAGCAGTCCTGGCCCTACTTCCCCAAGGGCACAATCCACGTCTGCGTCGTCGATCCTGGCGTCGGCTCCGCGCGCCGTCCGCTGCTGGTTCAGGCCGCAGGCCACGTCTTCATCGGACCGGACAACGGGCTCTTCACCGACCTGCTCCACCTGAAAGGCGCCCGCGCCCGCCACATCACCAACTCCAAGCTGTTTCTGAAGCATCTCTCCCAGACATTTCATGGCCGCGATGTATTCGCCCCCGTTGCGGCCCACATCGCCGTGGGCTTCGCCCCCGCCAAGGCCGGACCGCTGGTGCAGGACGCACTGCGGCTCACCTCCGGCGCGCCCCTGCGCACGGGACGCCGCTTCTTCCAGGGCGAAGTGGCGCACGTGGACCGCTTCGGCAATCTCATCACCAACCTCGACTCGAGCGAGTATCTCGGCATGGTGGAGAAGGGCCTGCGCCTGAGCATCGGTCTCACGGCCATCGACCGCCTGGCCACTAGCTATTCCGGCATTCCCGCGGGCGAGCCCGCCCTGATCGCCGGCAGCAGCGGTTCACTGGAAGTGGTCTGCAATCAGGCCTCGGCCGCCAAGGCGTTGGGCGTCGGCGTAGGCGCGCCCGTGGAACTGGAGGTCTGGTAGATGCCCGAACTGCCCGAAGTGGAATCGGTCGTTGTGCGCCTGCGTGATGCCGCGCCCTGGGCGAAAATCGCCGCCTGCGGACAGTTCCGGCCCACCACCGCGCGTGGCCTCAAGCGCACGGTCGGCCGCGCCGTGGAAGCCGCGGAGCGGCGCGGCAAGAATATCATCCTCCGCCTCAGCGGCGAGGCGTTCCTGCGGATTCATCTCAAGATGACCGGCGGCCTGCACGTGATTCCCGACGCGAAGCTGCGCAAGTCCACGGTCCGCGCCTGGCTCACTCTCGATGACGGCCGCGCAATCGTTCTCAACGACCCTCGCGCGCTGGGCCGCATCTCATTCCACCACGCGAAGGAGGAACGGAGCCTCTTCGCCGATCTTGGGCCCGAGCCGTTCTCGGAGGAGTTCACCCCGGAGTACCTGATCGCCGCCGCCAAGCGCACGTCCAAGCCCGCCAAGATCTTCCTGATGGACCAGCGCGCCGTGGCCGGGCTCGGCAACATCTATGCCGCCGAGGCCCTGTTCCACGCCCGTATCCACCCCGCCGCGCCCGCGCGCCAACTCAGCGCGAAGAAACTGGCTGTGCTCCATCGTGTCATCCGGGACGTACTCGAACTGGCTTTGCGCTCCGCTTCAGCCGCCTATGAGGACCCGGGCGGCTTTGCGGAAGCCGAGGACTTCCCCGTGGCCGTCTACGGCCGCGAAGGCGAACCTTGCCCCCGGTGCGCGGCCCGGGTCCGCCGCGTGGCGCAGGGGGGCCGTTCGACATACTACTGCCCGAAGTGCCAAAAATAGATAAGGACACATGACGGAAAACGGAAACAAGACATCCCGCGCGGGTGAGTTCCGCGCGCTGCTGGGCAAGCGCGCCATGGTGGCCGACGGCGCCATGGGGACCATGCTCTATACACGCGGCGTCTTCATCAACCGCTGTTTCGACGAGCTGAACCTGAGCATGCCGCAGCTGGTGAAGGAGTTGCACCAGGAATACGTGCGCGCCGGGGCCGAGATCATCGAAACCAACACTTTCGGCGCCACGCGCGCGCGGTTGGCAACCTACGGCCTGGCCGACAAGGTGGAGGCCATCAACCGCGCCGGAGCGCGCCTGGCGCGCGAGGCCGCATCCGAACGCGGCGACGTCTTCGTCGCCGGCGCAATGGGTTCGCTCGGACTGCATATCGAGCCGCTTGGCCCCACTTCGTTCGCCGAGGCTCGCCAGATGTTCTCTGAGCAGGTCTCCGCGCTGGTCGCCGAAGGCGTGGATCTGCTGGTCTTTGAGACCTTCTCCAATCTCGCCGAGCTCGGCGAGGCCCTCGCCGCCGCCCGCCAGGTGGCAGGCGATGAGATGGTAATCGTGGCCCAGGTCACCATTGACGACGAAGGCAACCTGCACGACGGCACCTCCACAGAGACGTTCACCAGGTGGCTGGACGCCTCCCCGGCCGACGTCATCGGCCTGAACTGCTCGGTCGGCCCCAAGACGACGCTGGAGACGCTCGAGCGCATGATGCAATGGACGTCCAAGCCGACCTCCGCCATGCCCAACGCCGGCCACCCCACCAAGGTGGAGGGCCGCAACATTTACCTCAGCTCACCCGAGTACATGGCCCAATACGCCCGGCGGATGCTCTGGGCCGGGGTGCGCATCGTCGGCGGCTGCTGCGGCACCACGCCGGAGCACATCAAGAGCATCAAGAGTGAGGCCCGCAGCCTGCAGCCGGGAATGAAGAAGCTCCAGGTCACGGTGGAGGAGCCGTCGGCCAAGGCCAAGGCCATGGAGCTGGTGCCCGTCGCGGCCAAGTCCGCTCTCGGCGCCAAGCTCGCTTCCGGAAAGTTCGTCGCATTCGTGGAGATCCTGCCTCCCCGCGGCGTCGACGCCTCCAAGGAGATCGCCGGCGCGCGCCTGTGCAAGGAAGCAGGCATCGACGCCATCAACGTCCCCGACGGCCCGCGCGCCAGCGCCCGCATGAGCGCCCAGGTCACCTGCCAGCTCATCGAACAGGGCGCGGAAATCGAGACCGTGCTGCACTTCTGCTGCCGCGACCGCAACATCCTCGGTATCCAGAGCGAACTGCTGGGCGCGCACGCGGCCGGCATCCGCAACCTCATCTGCATCACCGGCGATCCGCCGCGCATGGGCTCCTACCCCGACGCCACCGCGGTGTTCGACGTGGACTCCATCGGCCTGGCGAACATCGTCACCAACCTCAACCACGGGCTCGACATCGGCGGCAACCCCATCGGCAGCCAGACCGCGCTGCTGCTCGGCGTCGGCGCCAATCCCGGCGCCCTGAACATGGAGGAGGAGATCCGCCGCACCGAATGGAAGGTCCAGGCCGGCGCCGAGTACATCGTCACCCAACCCGTTTTCGACATCGACCAACTGCAACATTTCCTGAGCAGGATTGCGGTGTTTCGCATCCCGGTGATCGCCGGCATCTGGCCGCTCACCTCGTTCAGGAACGCCGAATTCATGGTGAATGAGCTGCGCGTCCCGGTGCCGGAGTCATTTCTGGCGCGCATGAAATCCGCCTCAACCCCCGAACTCGCGCGCGCCGAAGGCATCGAAATTGCCAGAGAAATGGTCCGCCTGGTCCGCCCTCTGGTCGATGGCGTCCAGCTCAGCGCGCCCTTCGGCCGTTACCAGATGGCAGTCGAGGTTGCCCAGGCCCTTGGCCCGCGCTAGACTGTCCCTTCGTTACCACTCACTCGCCGTGGCTACCGACCTCATCGAAATCGACGCCGAACAGCCTGCCGTCGAGGCCATCGAACGCGCCGCCGTCGCGCTGCGCCGCGGGGAAATTGTTGCCATCCCGACCGACGCCCTCTATACGCTCATCGCCGACCCCTTCAATCTGCACGCTGTGGGCCGGGTCTTCGCCGCCAAGGGCCGCGAACCACACCGCTCCCTGCCCCTGCTGGTCAGCGACTTTCTGATGGCGGAGGACCTGGTCACCGAACTTCCCACCCGTTTCTACCTGCTGGCCCGCCGATTCTGGCCCGGCCCGCTCACCATCATCGTTCCGGCCTCGGCCAAGGTGCCGCTCAAAGTCACCGGCAATACGGGCCGTCTCGCTTTGCGCCAGACGCGCTCCCGCGCCGCCCAGGCGCTCATCGACTGGCTCGGCCAGCCACTCATCTCCACCAGTGCCAATGTCAGCGGACAGCCCACCTGCCGCACCGGTATCGAAGTGTTCGGCACCATGGACGGCCGCGTCGACCTCGTGCTGGACGGCGGCAGATGCACCGGCGCCGGCTCCACGACCGTGGATGTCACCGAACCGTACTGGCGGTTGATCAAGGAAGGATCCATTCTCGAAAGGGACGTTGCTGCATGTTTGAAAGGAGCTTAAAAGGCCTCCTCCCCCTCTTCATCCTCACCGGTACCCTCCTTCCGGGCCAGAGTTCGCCCGGCGTCATCCGGCCCGGAGGCAAGAACCTGGGACACAAGTGGAAAGTCCGCGACTGGGTGGGCCGCGAGACTGAGTTTTCCGGCACCTGGACCCGCCGCGGCGAGACGTCTACCTTCAACATGGAATACATCCGGGCCGCCGATGGCCAGCCCTATTACGGCACGATGACGATCCTGTCTGTGGAAGGCGACATCGTTACGATGCGCTTTGAGCAGTCCAAGGTGATCTACCGCGGCACCATCGGAACCGACGGCCGCACGATTCGCGGAAAGAGCGACGCCTGCAAGGCCCACACCTATTGCGGGTTCGAAGCCGTGGCCGATTGGCAGCTTCCGGAACGCAAGACCCTGGTCTCCCGCGGCAAAGCCGACACCACGCTGATCGGCACGGTGTGGAAGGTTCACGACTACACCAGCGAGGGTTTCGACTATCACGGCACCTGGACCATCGACCCTAAGCTCGGGGTCATCCACTTTGACTACAAGAATGCCGGCGACGGAAAGTCGGCGAGCGGCGTGCTCAGGTTCGCCACCTCCCTCGGCAACGAAGTCCGGATCCTGAACCCAGGCATCAAGAAACTGTACAAAGGCGTCATCCAGCCGGACGGCAAGACCATCAAGGGCACGGCCGAATGGTGTATCAAAGGACAGCGCTGCGGTTGGGAAGCCGTCATCGTCAAGTAGACCTCCTGCCACTCCGCGCCACGCATGCTGCGCTTGGCGCAGGTATTGACTTACACCGTAAGGCAGCTATACTCGAACTATGGCGTCCCGGAAGAGGCGGACGGCGGCGCGTCCCCGCCTGACAAAGCACGACGTCATTGCCGCCGCCTTGCGCCTGCTTGACTCCGACGGCATTGAAGCGCTGAGCATGCGGCGTCTGGCCGCCGAACTGGGCATTGAAGCCATGTCCCTGTACAGCCACGTAGACAGTAAGGACGCACTCCTTACCAGCGTGCTCGACCTGGCGATCGAGGAACTGCCGGTGCCCAGCCCAGCGGATGGGGATTGGAAAGATTGGGTTCGCGCCTGGATGCAGGGCGCCAGACAGGTGTTTTCAAACCACCCGAATCTGTTCCATGTGATCCGGTCCGGCACTGCGCTCGGCCCGGGAGTATTGGGAAAGATCGACGCCCTGATGGCGAGACTGCACGCCGCTGGTTTTGATAGTCCGGCCCAACTTCGCATCTGGCACCTTTTGCGGGCCTACTTGTTCGGAACGCTGACGGAGGAGACCATCAGTTCCTCCCGCATGTCGCTGGGAGATCTCATGGCCTGCTGCCCTCACCTCGTCCCCGTTCTGACCACACAACACTGTTGCGACAGCGGCCTTCTGTTTGGAGAAGGCCTTGAGGTGATCCTGGCCGGCATCACCACCGCCCGGCGCGCCTAGCAGGCTGCGCACCGCTCCACATCCCGCTACGCGGCACAACCCCATCAGTTCCCGAACCGCCCAGCGGTTTCGCTTGACAAGAATACAGTGTACCCTTACACTGTATATCAGAGACACCCAATGAAGGAACTGCTCCACGAGTTGCGGCTCCAGGATGATCAGAAGCCCCGGAACTACACGAAAGGACTCTCTCGCCCGATTCCGGCCCGGTATTGGCTGCTGCTCGCCTCGCTGGCCGTATTGGGAGCGATGGGATGGGCATGGCGGGCCAGGCAGCAGCCGGCGGTCAAGGTCGATGTGCTTACCGTCTCGACGGTGCCTCAAGGTGCGGCCCCCAGGGTCACTCTCACCGCAGGCGGGTATGTGAAGGATCCGGTCATCGTCTATGTCGTGCCCAGAATCTACGGACGCATCGAAGCCATCTTCGTTCAGGAAGGCGACAACGTGCGATCCGGCCAACTGTTGGCCCGCCTGGACACGCGAGACCTCCGCAAGGACGAAGAGGAAGCCCTGGCCAATTTCCAATCAGCGCAATTCAACCTGAGCAAACTGCGCGCCGGTCCCCGGCCGGAGGAGATCGCCGAGACGAAGGCGCGGCTGGCCGCGGCGCTGCACGCCAAAGATCGAACCTACCGGGACTTCAATCGCAGCCAGTCGCTGGTGGAGGCGGGCGCCATCTCCGGCCAGGAGTTCGACAGGATCCAGGCCGAGTATCTCATCGCCGAGAAGAACGCGGCCGCCGTCACCCACTCCCTCGCCCTGTTGGAGGCCGGCACGCGCAAGGACGACTTGCAAGCGGCCGAAGCGGCGGTGGCGGCCTCGCAGGCGAGGCTGGAAGCGGCGAGGAACCGCCTGTCGTACGCCGAAGTGCGCGCGCCGATATCCGGACGCGTGCTCAAGAAGTACCGCGAGAGCGGGGACAGGGTGTCGCCGGACGTGCCGTTCGTTCAGGCTTATGACACCGTCGCGGTGGGGTCGCCGGTGGTATCCATCGCCGCCCTCGACGACCAGGAAGTATCGGCCGACATCAACGAGACGGTTCTTCCCAAGGTGGCCGTCCATCAGGCTGTGGAGGTTGCGCCCAACGCCTATCCGAATGAGAAATGGACTGGACGCGTCACCCGGGTGGCCCCGCGTTCGGACAAGAACAAGAACACCATCGAGGTAAGGGTGACGCTCGAGCACGGCGCGAAGCGCCTGCCACACGACATGAGCGCGAAGCTCAGTTTCGTCGAGACTTTGGCCGGGCCAAAGACAGAGGGCATCGAGATTCCGGAGCAGGCCGTGTGGCGGCAGTCAGGGAAGAGCTATGTGCTGGTGGCCGCTGGAGGCTTCGCCCGTCAGCGGGAAGTAAGGACCGGCCGCGTCGAAGGCGGAAAGGTACGAGTTCTAAGCGGCCTCGCTGAGGGAGATCAGGTGATCCTTCCCGGCGCCGCCAATCTGAAAGAGGGCAGCGCCATCACGCTGCGGTGAAGCAGCCGGGCAGGGCGCCGGACCGGAGTAACAATGCAGAACAACATTCTGACGGTAAGAAACGTGGACAAGACGTACAGGCGCGGGGTCCACGAAGTAAAGGTGCTGGAGAAGGTCAACTTCCACCTCAGCCAAGGTGAATTCGTCTCGCTGATGGGCCCTTCGGGCTCCGGCAAGACCACGCTGCTGAACATCGTCGGCGGGCTCGACAGCCCGTCGGCAGGCAGCGTGATCATGGACGGAACTGACATCGCGACGCTTGGAGACGGAGATCTCTCGTCGTGGCGAAATGCGAACATCGGTTTCGTCTTCCAGCAGTACAACCTGATCCAGGTGCTGACGGCCTATGAGAACGTGGAGATGCCGCTGATGCTGTTCAACCTCTCCAAGGACGAGCGGCGCCGGCGCGTCCTCACCGCACTCCAGATCGTCGGCCTGAAAGAGCGCGCGAACCAC
This sequence comes from Acidobacteriota bacterium, assembly GCA_016215215.1. Lineage (GTDB taxonomy): Bacteria > Acidobacteriota > Terriglobia > Bryobacterales > Bryobacteraceae > Paludibaculum. The sequence goes on along the minus strand of JACRKW010000311.1, from coordinate 7,057 downwards.
TTCCCCAGACAGATGAGCGGCGGTGAAGAGCAGCGCACGGCCATTGCGCGAGCGCTGGTCACCGATCCGAAGCTCATCATCGCGGACGAGCCTACCGGAAATCTGGACGCCGCCGCCGCGGCGAACGTTCTGGACCTGCTGCAGGCGCTCAACGCTGAGTTCAAGAAAACCATCCTGATGGTCACGCACGATCCGGAGGCGGCGCTCCGCGCTCACCGCCAGATGCGACTCCACAAGGGGGCTCTGGTGCTCGATCCGGCTCAAGGAGCGAGAGCATGAATCTGCTGCCCTTCATCCTCAAGAGCCTCTACCGCAGCCGGCGCAGGACATTTCTGACCGGCAGCGGCATCGCGGTCGCCGTCTTTGTCATTTCCTCCCTGCTGGCTCTCGAGGCGGGATTCACCACGCTGATCGGTTCGGCGGAAGCGTCGGTGGTGAATGTGTACGAGAAAGGCGTCGCGTGCGTTGTGCTCAGCAGGGTATTCGATTCCTACCTTGAGCGGATCAAGAGCCTGCCGCACGTCACGGAAGCGACCGGAGTGCTGCGCGGCGTCTTCTCCTACCAGAGCAAGGACAAGCCGGTCATGGTCGCCGGCATCGATCTGCCGCGCTTCCAGAGCATTAAGAACATGCGTTTCAAAGACGGCGGGGTGTCTGACTTCAATACCCGGACCGATGGAGCGCTGGTGGGGCGCAGGCTCGCCGTCACGTTTGGCTGGAAAGCGGGACAGACCGTATCGCTGCTGGAGAACGGGCTCACTTTCACCATCTCGGGCGTCTTCGAGTGCCCGGATCAAACCTACGAAGGAATGGTGCTGCTTCAAAAGGACTACCTGGCGAAGCTGAGCCGCGAAGAGGGGAAGAGCACCGTGTTGCTGGTCCAGATCAACGACCCCAATGAGGTGGCGTCGGTCTCCAGATCCATCGACCAGGTGTTCGGCAACTACCCCAAACCGACCAAGTCCCAGTCCGAGAGGGACGCCAAGGCGGCGGAATTGAGGGACTACCGCGAGTTGCGCCGCATGCTGGCTCTCCTGTTGATGGCCACCACCCTGGTCAGCATATTCGGCGCAGCCAACAGCGTCTCCATGTCCGTTCGCGAACGGTCGCGCGAGGTAGGAGTGTTGAGGGCGATCGGCTTGCGGAAGGGCGCCATCTTCGGAATTCTAGCCGGGGAAGCAGTGGCGGTGGCCCTGGCCGGCGGCGCGGCAGGGCTGGCCCTTTCTTCGGCGCTGCTGCTATCGGCGGGCAGCCTGAAGGGCCTGATCCCGCTGGTGGTGAGCCCTGCGACGGTGTCGGCCGGTCTGGGTATCGCGGCGCTCATCGGGCTCGGCGGCGCCATCATCCCCAGCATCGGCGCGACCAGGGTTCACATTATCGAATCGCTCCGTCTGGTGGATTAGCTCAATCGTTCAGCGAGGCAAGAATGTTCATCCCGCTCAAATACATCCTGCGCAGTCTCTTCCGCAGAAAAACGCGCTCCGTGCTCACGATACTCGGCATCAGCGCGGTGATCGCGATCTTTGTGGCCATGGTGTCCTTCGCCAGGGGCATGGCCGCGAACTTCGCCGCCACAGGCTCGGCGGATAATGTTGTCGTACTGCAGAAGGGAGCGTTCAACCAGGCGCTCTCTTCCCTTCCCCGTTCCAGCAGCGAAGCCATCAACTACCTGCCGCAATTGAAGCAGCAGAACGGCAGAGGCCTGGCCTCGCCGGAGCTCGTCATCGAGCCCTGGGTGACGGTGCCCGGAAAGGCCGAAGAGGTGTTCATGATGGCGCGGGGCGTGGAGCCCATCTTCTTCGAGGTGGAGGACAAGATCCGGATCGTGGATGGGCCGCGCCAATTGCGCGGCAATCTGGTGCTGCTGGGCCGCGCCGCGCAACATAAACTCGGCGGGATCCGGAAGGGCTCTTCCGTCCGTATCCATGGCGAATCCTGGACCGTAGCGGGCACGTTCGAAGCTGGCGGCACGAACCTGGAATCGGCCATCCTGGCGGATCTCACCGACCTGATGCGCGCGGCCCACCGCACCGAACTCTCGTCATTCACTCTGAAGGTGGGCGAGCCATCCCAGGTGCGGGAGGTCGTGCGCCTGATCGAGGACGACAGAAGGTTTCTCTTCACGGCGAGCCGGGAGCCGGACTACTATGCCGCTTCCGGCCAGATGTTCGCCGTGGTCGGGCAGCTTGGTTTGGCGATCTCGCTGATCGTGACCCTGGGAGCGGTCTTCGGCGCCATGAACACGATGTACACCTCGGTGGCCGGAAGAATGCGGGAGATCGGCACTCTCCGGGCCATCGGGTTGCGCCGCAACAGCATTCTCTTCTCTCTTGTCATCGAAGCCCTGCTGCTGAGCCTGGCTGGCGGCGCCATTGGTATCGCCTTCGGCTGCCTGGTGAATGGAGCGCACATGGGGGTGCTGCATGCCAACATCAGGATTACGGTCACCTCCGGCGTTATTTTATCGGCGCTGCTGCTATCGGTCATCAGCGGGATCCTGGGTGGAATCCTCCCCGCCCGGGCGGCGGCCAGGATCCAGGTCGTAGAGGCGCTACGCCGCCTTTAGGCTTTGGATCCTGGCCTGCCACGCGCTATCCTGAACTCTGAGGGGCGTTCCTGCGGGGCAGGCGCCGGTCTCCATAATTGATCCGTAGCAAGTGAATCAGGAGTTCGACTCGAACAATGGCGCTGGTGAGCATGCTCCGCGAGGAGAAGCCTGAAGGCGTCCGGCGGGCTCCCCCCGTGGATAGCATGGGGTCGATTCCGAGACCGGTGCGGCTACTGTGGTGCGCTCCCTCAATTTCCGAATGAGAATTCTCTTCATCGGCGACATCTTTGCCTCCGCCGGGCGGCGCATCGTCGCTGAGAACCTCCAGCGCATCATCTCGGAGGAGAAGATCGACCTCGCCATCGCGAATGTCGAAAACGCCGCCGGCGGCTTCGGCGTCACTCCCACGGTGGCCCAGGAGATTCTCTCTCTCGGCCTTGACGTCCTCACCACCGGCAACCACGTTTGGGATAAGCGCGAGATCTACGACTACCTCCCTCGCCAGCCCCGCCTTCTCCGTCCCGCCAACTACGGCGGCGCCGTCCCCGGCTCGGGCGTCTACATCGGCAAGGCTCGCAATGGCGCGCCCTACGCCGTCTTCAACCTCCAGGGCCGCGTCCACCTCCCGCCCATCGAGTGCCCTTTCCGCAAGGCCGTTGAGATTCTGGCCCAACTCTCGCCGGAGGTGAAAGTCCGCTTTCTCGACTTCCACGCCGAAGCCACTAGCGAGAAGGTCGCCATGGGCTGGCACTTGGATGGCCGCGTCACGGCCGTCATCGGCACCCACACCCACATCCCCACCGCCGACGCCCGCGTCCTGCCTGGCGGCACAGCCTATCTCACCGACTGCGGCATGACCGGCCCCTACGACTCCGTCATCGGCGTCGAAAAGAAGACCGTCATCCAGAAGTTCCTCACGCAGTTGCCGGCGCGCTTCGAAGCGTCCAAGGGGATGGTCGAGCTCCGGGCCGTCATCGTCACTCTGGACGAATCCACCGGCCTGGCTACCGCCATCAGCCCTTACGCGATCACCGCGGACTGAAGATCCGCTGCACTCGCCGCGACACCACTCCCATTCCCACCCCGGGCAGGATCGCCACAAACGCCCCAACGAACCGCATGCCAGCGTCTTCCAGCAGCGAGTATCCCGCCTGGTAGCCGAACAGCACATGCGCCGCCACGTTGATTGCCGGCGCGCCCGCCGCCAGGATGGTGAGCCACACCCACACCGGCCGCGTCCACTTGTATCCGACCAGGAAAGAGAAACCGAACAACAGACCCGCGTAGGCCAGGAACCACGAGGAGTGGTCCAGCGCGCCAATGGTCAGGCTGGTCAACACCAGGGTGAGAGTCGGCCTGTTGTCGGACGAGAACATACGTCCCCCTGCCTTGTCCATCGGAGGAAACGCGCCGTTCCAACATTCAGCGAACACCCTACGGCTTTGCCCGGTGTTCTCCCCCCTCCTGAGAAGCCCGGCTGCCGAGCCGATGATCAACTAAGGCGCCAGTTGCACCAGGTCGTCTCCCGCCGCCGAAGGCCCGCAAGTGAACTCGTCCGCGTCCAGATCCTCCAGCGGCGAGCCGAGCGGGAAGCTGTTGCGCGGCGGAGGGCCGGCATGCGCACTCATGATCCGGCCGGCCTCGACCAGGTAGTCCGGCCCAAATGTTTCCAGCTTGCTCGTCACCGGCTCTGCCAGCACGGCGATGTGGTTCTTCAGGAAGTTCGCCGCTGCCTCGGCCGTGACCCCGGCATGCTCCGTATCGCCGTCGGCCAGAGCGTAAGCCTGCTTGAACTTCAAGTAGGCCATGAAGCCCGCCTGCACGGCGAGGTGGTCGTCGGCCTCCGCAGCGGCATCCGGCTTGTAGCCGAACGCATCGTAGAACGCCGCCAGCTCCGCCATCAGGTAGCCGAACTGCACGCCGCCCTGGTAGGTCACCTCTCGCACCGGAACGGTGCCCGCGGGGCCGAACAGCGCGATGTTCAGGCCCTCGGTGGCGTATTCCAGAGCGGCCGTGGCCAGCGCCTTCAGCTTCTCGTCCTTCATGTCGGCCGCCAACGCCGACAGCTGCTCGCGCCAGGCCTCCGTTGGATACTCGAACAGCAGCCCCAACAGACGCCACTCCGCCGCCTCACCCAGCAGGCTGGTGATCTCGGGCGTCAGACGATCTGCCGCTTCGCTCATTACTGCCCCTTCCTGAGTAGCGGGATCCAGCCGGTTCTCATTTTGCGCGAGCCGGATTCGCGTTGCCCGCCCTGCCACACCGCAAATGCGGCGTTGGTCCGCTGGTTCGGCCCCAGCCCTTCCGGTAGTTTCCGGCTGATCACCACCGACCAGCCCTGCTTGGCGTGCACACCCTTGCCCTTGGCGCCCAGTGACGGGCCCCGCGAGAGCGTGCCCGGACCGGTGGCGATCAGGTCCTCCACGGGAACGCTCCGCGGGCCGCTCCTGACATTGCCCAGCGCGCGGGCCGGCGCGTAGCGCTTGGCCATCTCCTTCTGAGCCTCAGAGCCCTTTTCCAGCGGCTTGGCCTCAAAGGGGTAGTGGTCCACCGTGGCATTGGGATACAGGTCGCGAATCGTGTCGCCCCGGCCGTTGACCGACGCCTGCCAGTCGGCGCGCCAGTAGGTCACTTGCACCAGTTTGCCCACCTTGCCCATCTGCGGGTCCGGCAGATCCTTCTCGATCTTCTCCGGAATCTGCACCGCGCACGCGTCGCTCATCTTCGAGGGGCCGGGCGTGTCGCTCTGGTCGGGATCGTCCCACTCCAGCCGGAATGCGATGTCTGAGCCGTTGGTGACGGCGCGCACGCGCACCTCGGCCGTGGTCGGCGTCATCAGCCGCGGCTCCACCAGGTCCTGCGGGATCATCTTGGCCGCGTGCTCCGGCGCTCCGGCCCAGGCGCCGTCGGACGGATCTGCCGGCAATTGGGCGGCCGCGATGGCGACCACCTCCTGCGTGCGCTCCACCTGCTTCGAACAGGCGGCGGCCAATAGCAGCGCCGCTACTGCCGCCGCGGTCTTCCAATTCATGTGTTTCATGACCTCTGAATCCTCCCGTTAGGGGCAGTTGATGCGCACTAGCTGGTTGGCGGCGTCCACGGCCGGCCTCACGTGTACCGGTTCGCGCATCGGGACGCGCACCAGCGGCGAACCCTTCTCGTCGCTCCCCGTGATGGTCTCGCCCGAGCGCTGGAAGCGCGACACCACCATCTCAGTGGAGCCGAACAGGCAGAGTAGCGCGGCCAGGTCCATGTCGTTGGGTGCGTTGCGATACGCCTTCATCGCCGCGCCCGCTCCAGGCCCGAACAGCTGCCGGTTGAACGACACCGGCGCGTGAATCGGCGGGATGTAGTAGACGTTCGGCTCCAGGCCGAACTGCGGGAACAGCGGCAGTGCGATCTTCTTGATGTGCACCAGGTAGTCCAGCGGATTGTCCGCCCGCGCCTCGCCGGGTTTGGAAAGATATCCCGCCAGCCGGATCTTGCCGATGCAGTTGACGAAGCACTGCGGCTGGATGCCCTGCTCCATCTTCGGGAAGCAGGCGATGCACTTTTCCGACGTGCCCGTCATCGGATTGAAGAACACTTTCTTGTACGGGCACCCGCGTACGCACTCCTGATAGCCGCGGCAACGGTCCTGATCCACCAGCACGATGCCGTCTTCCTGCCGCTTGTAGATCGAGCCGCGCGAGCACGAGGCCAGGCAGGCCGGGTAGGTGCAGTGGTTGCAGATCCGCGCCAGGTAGAAGAACCAGTTCATGTGCGGCAGAGACAGGAACGAGCCGGTATCCACCTGGCCCGCGCAGTCGTCCTCGCCTACGTTCGGATAGGCGTAGTCCTGCTGCTCCGGCCTCCACCCCAACACGCGTTCGCCTGCCGGAGCGGATTCGAAGATGGTCTTCCCGTCGTACTTCGCGCCGTTCCACTGCTGGCCGTCAAGCATCTCCAGCAGCTTCAAGTCGTAGGCCAGCGGATAGGAGCCGTAGGGCTTGGTCTCCACGTTGTTCCACAACATGTACTCCTGGCCCTTGCCGGAGGTCCACGTCGTCTTGCAGGCCAGGGTGCAGGTCTGGCAGGCGATGCACTTGTTGGTGTCGAACACCGCCGCGAACTACCGCTTCGGTCTAGACTCGGGATACCAGTAGGACATCTCCCGGCCCAACTGCCAGTTGAATACGCGCGCCATTAGTCCTTCTCCCCTTTCTGGTTGATGAATGCGCCGCCCAGGAAGCGCTTCATCGCTTCCGACTCGTACTTCGGACGCATGCCCATCGCGGCCGGCCGCCATAGGCCTTTCTTGTCAATGCCGCCCGGCTCGGCCTTGGTGATCTTCACGAACGCCTCGCGCGGAGCTCCGGTGGGTCAATGGATATCGGGTTCGAAGCCTTTGCGCATCCCCTGCCCGAACATCGCTTTGTGTACCAGCGAGTCGGTCATCCAGGTGGGCTTCAACCAGCCGCGTGTGGCAGACTGGTGCGAACCGGAGCGGAACATGGCCTGATAGCCCGT
>JACRKW010000282.1 GCA_016215215.1 Acidobacteriota bacterium | reverse complement strand
GCCACGCTGAGGCTGGACTACTTTCACACCGGAACGGCCACTGAAGAAGTCTTCTCGCTGGACGGACTGGCGCAGGAGGGGCCGTGGCCGGGCAGCCTGGCGCAGACCGTGGACAGGCTCAACCTGGGTAAGTACGAGTTCGAAGTGCGGGATGCAAAGAGCGGGCGGCTCGTGTACTCGCGCGGCTTCTGCTCGGTGTACGGCGAGTGGGAGACGACGGAGGAGGCTCGGCGGGTGCGGCGGACCTTCCACGAGTCGGTACGGTTCCCGATGCCGGAGGCGGCGGTGAAGGTGACGATCCGGAAGCGCGGCGCCAAGGGCGCCTTCCGCGACGCGTGGAGCGTGACCGTGGATCCGAAGGACCCGGGCATGGACCGGGCGAAGCCGCCGGCGGCGGTGAAGGTGTGGGCGGTGATGAAGAACGGCGAGCCTGCCGATAAGGTGGACCTTTTGCTGATCGGCGACGGCTACACGGCGGCGGAGACGGGCAAGTGGCATGCCGACGCCAAGCGGCTGTCGGAGACGCTGTTCGCGGCCTCGCCATTCAAGGAGCGGCGCTCGGCGTTCAATGTCTGGGCGATCGACGTTCCGGCCGACGAGAGCGGAGTGGCAAGGCCGTCGGAGGGCGTCCACAGGCGCTCGCCGGTGCGCGCCGCCTACGACGCGTTCGGGTCCGAGCGGTACGTGCTGACGTTCGACAACAAGAGGCTGCGTGAGGTGGCATCGGCCGCGCCGTACGAGTTCATCGAGATCGTGGTGAACGGCAGGAAGTATGGCGGCGGGGGGATCCACAATCAATACTCGACCGTGGCCAGCGACAGCGCGTCGAGCGCCTACGTGTTCGTGCACGAATTCGGGCACCATTTCGCGGGGCTGGCCGATGAATACTACACCTCCGACGTCGCCTACCAGTCCAGCGCGGCGCGGCCGGAGCCGTGGGAGCCGAACGTGACGGCCAACGCGACGGAGCCGAAGTGGCGCGAGATGGTTGCACCGGGCACGCCGCTGCCGACTCCCTGGGCCAAAGCAGAGTTTGAGAAGATGCAGGCGGGCGTGCAGGCCCGGCGGAAGGCGCTGCGCGCGGCGCGCCAGCCGGAAGAAGAGATGGAGGCGCTGTTCAAGGAAGAACGGGCGGCTTCGCGGAAGACGCTGGCCCAGGACGGCCGCGTGGGCGCGTTTGAAGGGGCGATGTACGAGTCGCGAGGCTACTACCGGCCGGCGCAGGACTGCATCATGTTCACGCGCAGCGAGGCGTTCTGCGCGGTATGCCGGCAGGCGATCGAGCGGGTGATCGGGCTGTATTCGAGGTGACGTTCAGATGCTGCTTCAGGACAAGGTAATCGTTGTGACCGGCGCGGCGGCCGGCATTGGCCGGGCCACCGCCGACGTCTGCCTGCGGGAGGGCGCGCGGGTGGCGCTGGCCGACATCGCCTTCGCGGGATTGAGCCAGCCGGGCGAGCGAGAGCTCATGTTGCAGTGCGACGTGAGCCGGGAGGAAGACCTGGCGCGGCTGTGCGTGGAGACGCAGCGCCGGTTCGGGCGCATCGACGGGGTGGTGAACAACGCGGGCATCCACATGTCGAAGCCCTTTCTGGAAACGAAGGTGGAGGAGGGCGACCGGCTGATGAGCGTGGACCTGCGGCCGGTGTTCGTGCTGACGCAGATGGCCGTGAGGGTGATGCTGGCGCAGAGGCCGGCCGGCGGCAGCGTGGTGAACATATCGAGCGTGCACAGCATGGCGTGCATGGCCGGGGCGGCGGTCTACGACGCGGCCAAGTGGGGCGTGGTGGGGTTAACCAAGTCGCTGGCGGTGGAGCTGGCGCCGGCGGGCATCCGGTTGAACGCGATCTCGCCGGGGCTGGTGAATACGGGCATCTGGCAGAAGGCTCTGGCCGAGTCGCAAGACCCGGCGCGATGCCTGGAGTACTGGCAGAGCAACATCCCGCAGGCGCGCGTGATCGAGCCGGTGGAGATCGGCGAACTGGCGGCGTTCCTGCTGAGCGAGCGGAGCTCGGCCATCACGGGCGCCAACATCCCGGCCGACGCCGGGGTGACGGCGATGCTGGTGAGCAGGGAGCCGGACTACTCGAAGTAGCGGGCTAGCCGTTGAACTTCCAGCCCTTGTGGAACTTGGGCTTGAGGTACTCGTTGGCGGCGTTGTTGTTGGAGAAGCGCATCCTGGCCGCATCCCATTCAAGCTTGCCGTCGAAGCGCATGGCGATGACGCCGAGCAGCATCCAGGAGACGAAGGGGGCGGCGACGCTGAAGTTGGAGCAGGCCGGAGCGCCGCCTTTGCAGGCGCGGATCCAGTCGCGGTAGTGGCCGGGGGAGCGAGTGAGCAACTGCGGGGGCAGCTTGTAGTCCTTCATCCTGGCGTCGGGGATGAGGCGGGTGCGCTCGCCGTAGCAGCCGGTGGTGACCATGCCTTTGTCGCCGATCAGGAGGCTGCCGTTGATATCCTTGTCGCCGATCAACTCACCGGCTGGCACGCCCTCAATGACGGGCTGGGCCTTGAGGCTGTCGTTCCAGAAAAGCTTCAGGGCAGGGAAGCCGGGGCCGCGGGAGGGGAAGTCGAATCGGATGACAGTCTGGTGCGGGAAACAGTACTTGCCAACGCCCTCCTTCTTCACGCACTCGACGCTGGTAGGCCAGCCGAGCTGGAGGGCCATGTTGGGCGTGCCGAGGATGTGGCAGGCCATGTCGCCGATGGCGCCGCAGCCGTACTGAGGGTAGCCGCGCCAGTGGTGGGGCGCATACGCCGGGCTGTAAGCAGCGGGCAGCGAGCCGGCCTGCCAGGCGGTCCAATCGAGGGTGGCGGGGATGGGCGCTTCCTTGGGCTCGACCTCGGGGCTCTGAGGCCAGTACTTGCCGGGGCGGTCGGTCCAGGCGTGGACTTCGGTGACGCTGCCGATGTCGCCGTTCCAAACGATCTCGGCGCACTCGCGGGCGCCGGGGTTGGAGTAGCCCTGGTTGCCCATCTGGGTGGCGACGCCGCGCTTTGCGGCGGCCTTGAGCAGTTCCTGGGCCTCCCAGACGGTGCGGACCAGCGGCTTCTGGCAGTAGACATGCTTGCCGCGGTTCATGGCCCACATGGCGGCCGAGCCGTGGACGTGATCGGGACAGGAGACCAGGACGGCGTCGATGCCCCTCTCCTTGTCGAGCATCTGGCGGAAGTCCTTGTACTTGGGGAGGTTGGGGTAGAGCTTGAAGGTGGACTCGGCGCGCTTCTCGTCGGGGTCGCAGAGGGCGACGATGTTCTCTGTGGCGCAGCCGGCGATGTCGCTGCGGCCCTTGCCGCCGGCGCCGATGGCGGCGATATTGAGCTTCTCGTTGGGGGACTTGAAGCCAGCGGCCTTGAGAGAGGCGACGCTGCCGAAGCCGGCGGTAGGGACCGCGCCAGCCAGCAGGCTGCCGTAGAAAAAGTGTCGTCTCGAAAATTTGCTCTTGGACATAAAAAACCGGAACTCCCTTTCACTTCCTCATAGAACACGATACTCCATCGGGCTGCGCGCTGCATCAGGATCTGGCAAGATGAACAAAGTTTGAACTTTGAGAGGCGGTTCTCGTTAGTCACTGGGAGCGAACCATGATTGAAGTCGAACAACTCCGCAAGGCCTACGGGCAGCTTGTGGCGGTGGACCAAGCCACATTCACGGCCCGGCCGGGGGAGATCTTCGGACTGCTTGGGCCGAATGGGGCGGGGAAGAGCACAACGCTGGGCTGCATCTGCGGCCTGTTGACGCCCACATCTGGGAGCATCCGCGTGCTGGGCCACGACCTGGTGAATGACGGGGCGCGAGCCCGGCGGGCGACGGGCGTGGCACCGCAGGAGATTGCGCTTTACGAGGAGCTTTCGGCGCGCGAGAACCTGGACTATTGGGGAAGCGTGCAGGGCTTGACGGGCAAGCGGCTGAAGCAGCGGGTAGACGAAGTGCTGGCGATGATCGGTCTGGAGGACAGGGCGAAGGAGCCGGTGAAGAAGTTCTCGGGCGGGATGAAGCGGCGGTTGAACTTCGGCGCGGCGATCGTGCACGAACCGAAGGTGCTGCTGCTGGACGAGCCGACGGTGGGGGTGGATCCGCAGAGCCGGGTAAGGCTGCTGGAGATGGTGAGGGCGCAGGCGGGGGCGGGGACGTGCGTTCTCTACACCACGCACTACATGGAAGAGGCCGAAGCGCTGTGCGACCGGCTGGCGATCATGGACCACGGGCGGCTGATCTCCCAAGGCACTCTGGTGGAATTGCGGGCGCTGCTGGGAGAGCGCGACCTGCTGCGGCTCACGGGCAGCTTCCCTGAAGGACCGGTCCGCGCGGCGCTGGCGCGGGAAGAGGGCGTTGAAGTTCTGGGATTCGAGGGCGGGCAACTGCGTTTGTCGATGGCCGAAGCGTCGGCGCGGCTGCCCCGGCTCTTCACGGCACTGGCCGAAGCTGGCGCGGAGGTACGAGGCACCACACTAACCCAGCCGAATCTGGAGAGCCTCTTTATCAAGCTGACGGGCAAGGAGCTTCGGGAGTAGTGATGCGGCTGCTGCTGACCTCGTCCGCCAAAGATATGCGCCTGGTGTTGCGCGACCCGTTTGGGCTGTTGCTGTGGCTTGGCATTCCAGTGATGCTTCTGACGCTGATGAACCTGGCGTTCGGCGGCGGCTCGACTGGAGGACCCAAGCCTCGCGGGATTCTGTTCATCGCCGATCAGGACGGGACGATGGTGAGCAGGATGCTGGGCTCGGCATTTGGGCAGGGGCCCATGGGGGAGATCTTCACCGTCGAACAGACCACCGAGCAGGAGGGGCGGCGGCGGCTGGCGAAGGGAGACGGTTCGGCCCTGGTGGTGGTGGGGAAGGGCTTCCAAAGCAGGATTCTGGACAATGAGCCGGTGACGCTGACGCTGGTGACGAATCCGACCCAGAGTGTTCTGCCGGCGATCGCGGGCGAGACTCTGAAGATCCTGGCCGAGGGAACGCACTACATCCACCTGGCCGCGGGCGGCCAGATCAAGCAAATCACCGGTCTGTCCACGGGGCTGAACCAAGCACAATTCCTCACCGCCAGCCTGGCCGTTCACCGGGCGATCGCTGAGATCCGGCCTTACGTGGACCCGCCTCTGCTCGATGTGGAGTTCAAGACCAGGGTGGAAGAGCCGAAGAATACGCAGCCGTTCAATCTGACGGCGATCTTCTTCCCCGGGATGATGTTCATGAGCCTCCTTTTCCTGACCCGTGGCACCAGCGATGGATTGTGGGAGGAGCTGAGCCATGGGACGTTCCAGCGATGGCATGCCTGCGGAGCTCCGACCGGAACTTTCGTGCTGGCCCGGCTACTGGCAGCGACGGCGACGGCGGCCGGGGTGGCGTTACCGGCGCTGGCAGCATCCTGGCTTTGGCTCGGAGTGCAGGTGGCGAATTGGCCGGCCGCTCTGGGGTGGGTGCTGGCGTGCGCCAGCTGCTGGTACCTGATCATGCTGCACCTGCAGATACTGGCCGGAAGCGCGCGGCGGGGACAGATCCTGACTTCCTTCGTGCTGTTCCCGTCGATGCTGACGGGCGGCAGCATGCTGCCTTTCCAAATGATGCCAGAGGGCATCGCGGCGGCGGGGAAAGCAACACCGCTGGGATGGATGACTGCAAACTTTGACCTGATCCTGCGCGGGCAGGCAACGGCGGGGCAAGTGACAGGCTGGCTGGTAATGGTGTGCGCGGCGAGCCTGGCGCTGCTGGCTCTTTCCGGCGTGCAACTGCGGCGGAAGTTCCTTCGAGGGTAAGTCATGAACTCCGCGATATACCAACTGGCCCGGCGCGACTTCTGGTACCTGATGCGTCAACCCGTGACTCTGCTCTGGGCGTTCGTGATGCCGGTGCTGTTCTTCTCATTCCTCGGCAAGGTGACCGGGCGAGCCGGGCCGGACCCGGCCCAGCGCGAGAAGATCGGGGTGCTGATCGGGACCGACGCCGGATTCCTGGCCGACGCGTTGGAGCGGCACCTGAACAAGGCGGGATACGATGTCCAGCGAGTATCGAAGGAAGCGGAGCTGTTGCGGTTTGAGCGGCGGTTGACGGTGCCCTCCGGGCTGACGGCGGCGGTTCTGGCGGGAAGTCCGCGGAAGCTGAGCTTCGAGCGGAGCGGAGAGGCCGGGCTCGGCGGGGACTACGACAAGATCCGGCTGTCACGGGCGACCTACGGGCTGCTGGCGGAGATCATCGCAGCCAAGCGGGCAGGTAAGAAAGTGACGGAAGAGGAGCTGCAGCGGATCGCGGAGATGCCGCGCAGCTTGTCGATCGACGTGAAGCCGGCGGGGAAACGCCGGACGGTGCCATCGGGTTACCAGCAGTCCGTGCCAGGAGTACTGGTCATGTTCGTGCTGATGGTGATGTTAACCAGCGGCGGCATCTCGATCGTAGTGGAACGCAGGCTGGGGATCCTCCGCCGGCTGGCATCGAGTCCTATGCCGCGGACATCCATTGTGGCGTCGAAGTGGCTTTCGCGAGCCGGGTTGGCAGCAGTACAAACGACGGTTGGCGCGACGGTGGGCACCCTGCTGTATTCGATCGAGTGGGGCGAGGCGCCGCTTGCGGCGGCTGCCCTGCTGGCGGCCTATTCGGCCTTCTGCTGCAGCCTGGGATTGTTGCTGGGCTCGCTGGCGCGTACGGAGGGGCAGGCGTCGGCGGTAGGCGTCCTGGCCGGCAACCTGTTGAGCGCCCTGGGCGGGTGCTGGTGGCCGGTGGAGTTGTCTCCCTTGTGGATGCAGAAGCTGTCGCTGTTTCTTCCGACGGGGCTGGCGATGGACGGCCTGCACCGGCTGATGAGCTTTGGCGAGCCGGCGGGCGCGGTGCTGTTGCACGTTGGGGCGCTGCTGGCGCTGGCGGTGGGAACGGGCTGGCTGGCGTCTCGATCGTTCCGATTCCAGTAAAAGCCACCGGCGCGCGGGCACGCACGGGTTCATGTAGACTGCCGTTGGAGAGGAATCATGATCCACATGACCCGTAGAAGCCTTTCGCTGGTTTTCCTGCCGCTGCTGCAGATGCTGGGGCAGAACGCGATGTCGCCCGAGGTCCAGGCGGACCGCAAAGTGACGTTTCGAGTGAAGGCGCCGAACGCGCAGAAGGTGGAGGTGGCGCTGGAAGGCCAGCCGCGGCTGGCGATGGCGAAGGGCGAAGGCGGGGTGTGGACGGCGACGACGGGCGTGCTGGCGCCGGACATTTACGGCTACACGTTCAATATCGACGGGACGGGCTTCGTGGACCCGGCCAATGGGCAGTTGAAGACCAACGCGCTGGCGGTGTCGAGCGCGGTGCTGGTGCCGGGCGACAAACCGATGCCGTGGGAGCACACTGCCGTTCCGCACGGCGTGGTGCACCATCACTTCTTCGAGTCGGCGATTGCCGGGGACAAGCGCGACTACTACGTCTACACGCCGCCGGGATACAACCCGAAGAAGACCTATCCGCTGATGGTGCTGCTGCACGGCTTCAGCGACTACGCCGACGGCTGGACGACGGTGGGCAAGGCGAACCTGATCATGGACAACCTGCTGGCCGAGGGGAAGGTGAAGCCGATGATCGTGCTGATGACGCTGGGCTACGGCGTGCCGATCGACAAGCTGCGGACGGGCATCCCGCGGGACCAGAACCTGTGGCAGAACAACGCGGCCAAGTACGGCGAGACGCTGTTCCAGGAGGTTCTGCCGTCGGCGGAGAAGCTGTACAAGCTGCCGAAGAAGAGCACGCAGCGGGCGATAGTGGGGCTGTCGATGGGCGGCGGCGAGTCGCTGCAGATTGGGCTGAACCGGCTGGACTACTTCGCCTGGGTGGGGGCGATGAGCGCCGGCGGGGGCACGGCGAAGTACGAGGAGACGTTTCCGAAGCTGGGCGAGGCGGACAACTCGCGGCTGAAACTGTTGTGGTTGGCGTGCGGCAAGGACGACCGGCTGATGGAGAACAATCGCAAGTTCGTGGGCTGGCTGAAGTCGAAGAACGTGAAGCACACCTGGGTGGAGAGCGAGGGCGCGCACACGTGGCTGGTGTGGCGGCGGTACCTGGCGGAGTTCGCGCAGCAACTACGCTTCTAGCGCCGGGGGGCGCCGGGGGCGTAGAGTAGGAGCAGATGGCCGATCTTTTTGGGAACATCAGGCTGCACGTACCGGGGAAGCGATTCAGGAATTGGGAGCAGTTCATCCGGGAGACGCCGGACTACTCCATCGGGCTGGAGGTGATGGATGACACGCCGGGCCATCGCCAGCACCACGTGCACTTCGACCACCACGAGGGCGTGATCCGCGAAGCCACGATGAGCGCGGCGCTGCAGGCCTACATCGCGGTGCGGCAGGGGCGGCTGATGGACAAGTGGCTGCGGAAGAAGCGCCCGGTGGACGTCTACACGTGGAACGCGGACCAGGACGTGTGCCTGGCGGCATTCGTGCTGGAGAACCACGAGATGCTGGAGCGGGCCGAAGGGACGCCGCTGCTGCGCTGGATTGTGCAGTACAACAACAAGATCGACGTGTGCGGCGGGCTGTATCCGTTCAACCTGGATGAGCTGGTGAAAAACCACTTCACGTGGGTGTTTGAGCCGTACCAGCAGCAGAGGCGGCGGGGCAAGGTGATGGGCGATGAGGATCTGGTCAGGCGAACCATCCGCGAGGTATGCGACCGGCTGACCAAGCTGATCGACGGGACGGCCGGGACGGCGCCGATCATGGCGGAGCCGGAGATCCTGTACAAGTCGCCTTACAATTTCGTGATCGCCGATGAGAAGGGGGATCCGGCGTCGCGGCTCGTTCTGGCGGCCGACGGGCACACGAACCTGATCAGCCTGGTGTGCACGCGGAGCACGGGACGGCGGACGTACAGCATCATTCGCGGGTCACCGTACGACGATGAGACGTTCGACGTACTGAAGCTGCTGGAGGCGTTCCAGGCGGCCGAGGACAGGCCGGAGGAGCGGATCTGGGGCGGGTCGAACCTGGCGGCGGGATCGGACAGCGAGTTGGGGTCGAGCCTGGAGTGGACCGAGATCCGGGACATCGCCGAGCAGGTGGTGCGGGAGTCGTGGGAGCGGAGCATGACCCCGACGATGGATTAGGGGGGGTGGTGGCCGAATAGCACCAGCGTGGTTGGAGTCGGCCAGCGGTGGATCAGGCGTGGGCTTTTGGAATGAAGGGCTTGGGGAGTGGCACGGGAGTTGCATTGACACGGGCAGGAGAACCGACGATATGCGACTCGAAGTAACGGTGTTGGGGATGCTGGTGGCGGGGCAGTGCCTGGCGCAGGAGAGCGGCTGGAGGAAGTTCAGCGAGCCGGCTCCGGCGTCGGCGTCGACGATCACGCTGGCGGCGGGAACATTCATCAATGTGCGCGTGGACCAGATGCTGTCGAGCAAGCACAACCGGCCGGGCGACGCCTTTACGGCGACGCTGGAGCAGCCGCTGGTGGCCGAAGGGCTGGTGGTGGCGCGGCGCGGGCAGACGCTGGGGGGCCGGGTGGCTGAGGTCCAGCCGGGAGCGCGCGGCAAGGGCGGCGCGAGCCTGGCGGTGGAGATGACGGAGTTGAGCCTGGCCGACGGGGCGCAGGCGAGGGTGCGGACGCAACTGATCCAGTACAGCGGCGGCAGCGCGCGCGGGCGCAACGCGGTGGGCGTGCTGACGACCGCCGGGACGGGGGCGGCGATCGGCGGGGCGGCCGGCGGCGGGCCGGGCGCGGGTATCGGAGCGGCAGTGGGAGCGGCGGTGTCGGGGATCGTGGTGGCGGCGTCGCGCGGCAGGGCGGCGGAGATCGATCCGGAGGCGCTGCTGACGTTAAGGCTGCTGGAGCCGGTGACGATTTCGACGGAGCGCTCGGGCGCGTCGTTCCGGCCGGTGACGCAGGAGGACTACGGCCAGAGGCAGTTGGAGCGGCGGCGGACCGTGGCTCCGCCCTACTGGGCAGGCTTCGGGTATCCGTGGTTCTACGGGCCGTACTACTGGGGCGGGGGGCCTTACTTCTACACAGGAGTGCGGGTGTACCGCGGAGGCATCCGGCGGCACCGGTGAGAACGGCTCTTTCCGATGTTTCATCAACCCAAGCCAGCCACCGCCGATATGCCCGGTTGGAGGTTGCGCAATGGGGGTCCAACTTGAGTTGCTGTCTCCGGCCTACACTGCTACG
>JACRKW010000281.1 GCA_016215215.1 Acidobacteriota bacterium | reverse complement strand
GAGGCCTTCTTCCGGCCCAACCTGGACAACCACGGGTCGTTCTACACCGATTGGACCACCGAGGACGAGATCTACTGGAAGGAGAACTACCGCATCTGGATGAAGGCGCTGAAGGACTTCGCCGGCAAGGGAGGCGTGGTGGGCACGGGGGAGGACGCCGGGTTCATCTATCGCATCTATGGCTTTGGTTACCTGCGCGAGCTTGAACTTCAGCAGGAGGCCGGGTTCCATCCTCTGCAGGTGATCAAGCACGCGACATTGAACGGCGCCGCCATTCTGGGCCGCGAATCCGAACTCGGCCGGGTACGCGCCGGATGGCTGGCGGACCTGGTGGTGGTCAACTCGAATCCGCTCCAGAACTTCAAGGCACTTTATCCGCACAACGGCGGGATCGAATGGACCATCAAGGACGGCATCCCCTACAGTGTGTCCGCCTTGAAGGCAGAGATCACCAGGATGGTCTCTTCCGCCCGGAACGGCAAATGAAGACGCTTCTGTTTCTGAGTGTCGCCTCGGCTGCCTGCATGGCGCAGGACTGGCCGCAGTTTCGGGGCAATCCGCGCATGACAGGCGCGGTTGCCGAGGCGGGGCCGGCCCCGCCGCTGAAGCTGCTGTGGACGTGGGAGGGCGGGGAGGCCGTGGAGTCCTCGGCGGCGATCGCCGGCGGATCGGTCTACTTTGGGACCGCCTCGGGCGAATTGGTGGCCGTCGATCTGGCGACGGGCAAGACGCAGTGGAAGTACAAGGCCGGGGAGTCGATTGGCGAGTCGTCGCCGGCGGTTGCAGGCGGATTGGTCTACATCGGCGATCTGGACGGGGTGGTCCACGCGGTACGTGCCGCCGACGGGAAGCGGGTCTGGAGTTACAAGACGGCCAGCGAGGTGAAGGCCTCGCCGGTGGTGACGGGCGGCAAGGTGGTGATTGGCTCCTATGACGGGACGCTCTACGGGCTGGATGCCGCGTCGGGCAAGCTGGCATGGAGCGTCACGACCGCCGGGCAGATCCACTCCTCGGCTGGAGTGGATCAGGGGATCGCCTACATCGCGGGTTGTGACGGGCATTTGCGCGGTATTCGCATTGCGGACGGCAAGGAGGTCCTAGTGGTGAAAACCGACTCCTATGCCGCCGCTTCCCCGGTGATTGACAACGGGCGCGCCTACTTCGCCACCTATGACAACGAAGTGCTGGCCGTGGACCTCAAGACCCGGCGCGTGCTGTGGCGCTACCAGCACCCAGTGCGGAAGTTTCCCTACATCAGTTCGGCGGCCCTATGGGAGGGGTTGGTCATCTTGGGCGGGCGGGACAAGATGGTTCATGCCCTGGATGCAACCACCGGCAAGGAGCGCTGGAGCTACATGACCCGGGCGCGCATCGACGGATCGCCTCTGGTTGCCGCCGGCAAGGTCTACTTGGGAGGGGGAGACGGGCGGTTCTACGTGTTCGAAGCGCGAACGGGCGCGAAACTGTGGGAATGGGAAGCGGGCGCGTCCTTTACGGCGTCGCCGGCCTTGTCACAGGGCCGGTTGGTAGTTGGGACGCTCGACGGGCGGGTTCTCTGCCTGGGCGTGGGGGCACGCTAGCCGGCACATTGGGCGGACATCGGAGGGGGCTGCACCGCCATCATCAGGGCGCGGACCAGGCCCGCCTGGTTGCGCACGCCCACCTTGCCGTACAGCCGCTTCAGGTAAGTCCGCACTGTGTGTATGGACACACCCAATGACTCGGCCGCTTCGGCCGGCGTTCGACCCGCGAGGAGTTGATCGGCCAGGCGAAGTTCCGCCTTGGTGAGTCTGAACGCCTCCTTCAGCAATGACTGCTCCGACTCACGTTCCGGCATCGCGTCGTAGATTGTGACCGCCCGGAATGAGACGTCGGATGAGCCGTTCATCAGAGGGGTTACGAGCAGGTTCCATGGCGGGCGTCCCGAGGGACGGCTGATTGTGAGTGGTTGGCCATCTTCAGCGCTCCAAGACGGCAGGTGCAGGAAGTTGTCTTCCACCCGCAACCCGTCGCCCTCCTCGAGAATCAGGCGCGCGGCGGGATCCATCGCGATCACCTGGCCGGCCGGTCCTATCAGCAGAAGTGCACGTTGCTCCATGCAAGGATTAGCGCAGAAAATGTCCAGTTGGGCCAGAGGCAAGATGGTACATTCGCGCTATTGCGCATGTTTGGTGGCAAAGAAACGACGAAGCCTGCCGGTTGCGTCCCTCAGGTTTTCGTCAGAATTCGCATAGCTGAAGCGGATGTAACCCTCGCCAAACGCTCCGAAGGCCGTTCCGCTGAGGCAAGCCACGCCAGCTTCGTCCAGAAGCGCATCGGCCAGAGCCTTGGATTTCCATCCCGTACCTTCAATGTTAGGGAATGCGTAGAAGGCGCCCTCCGGCATCGGACAACGGAACCCTGGAATGGTGTTCAACTCGGCTACGAAGGAGTCCCGGCGGCGGCGGAACTCGGCGATCATCGCTTCGGCCTGGTCCTGCGGACCGCGCAATGCGGCGATGCCGGCGCGCTGCGTAAAGCTCGCCGTGCAGGAGTTTGAGTTGACCATCAACTTGTTCACTGCGGCGACAAGGAACTCCGGCAGCACGCCATAGCCCATGCGCCAGCCGGTCATCGCGTAGGTCTTGGAGAAGCCATCCAGAATGATGGTCTTCTCGCGCATGCCGGGGAACGTGGAGATGGAGACGGGTTTCTTCCCGTAGCTCATGCGGCTGTAAATCTCATCGGAGAGGACCACGACATCGCGATGCTGGAGGAGTCCCGCGATGGCGGCGATGTCTTCCTCCGGCATGACGCCCCCGGTGGGATTGGCTGGGGAGTTGAGGATGACCATTTTGGTCTTGCTGGTCAACTTGCTCTCGAACAGGTCGAGGTCGAAGCTGAATCCCCGGCTTTCGACCAGGGGCATCGGCACCGGCGTGGCGCCGAGGTAGTTGATCATGGACTCGTAGATGGGGAATGATGGGTTGGGGTAGATGACCTCGTCGCCGGGGTTGAGCAGCGCCATCATGGGGAAGAAGATGATGGGCTTGCCGCCGGGGACCACGCATACGTGGGCAGGATTGACGTCGATGCCGCGGGTGGAGGAGACATACTCGGCGATGGCTTCGCGCAGCTCAGGATGCCCCTGGGTGGGACCGTAGTGGGTCCAACCCTCGTCCAGAGCGGACTTGGCAGCCTCGGTGATGTGTTTCGGGGTGTCGAAATCGGGCTCGCCGATCTCCAGGTGGATGATGCTGCGGCCCTGGGCTTCCAGCCCTTTGGCGCGCACAAGCACTTCAAATGCAGTCTCGGTCCCGAGCCGGGACATGCTCTCTGCAAGTTTCATGAATCTGTACCTTCCTACGTGGGAACAAGCCGGCACGAGCGGTGGCGCTAAACATGGCGCTTCCCGAGACGAGGCCGGTCTCGTACAATTTCAGCATACCGCCGATAGAATATAGACTGCACGGTAGGGACGCGCTGGCCGTCAACTATTTCAGCAGGCGACATGCGCGTCCAGACAGCAGTTTGGGACAGTACGATGAGTGACTCCAGGGAGCACCGCCCCGGTCCAGCCCTGCCGGAGTCGCCGGCGCAGGCCGCCGGGTGGCAGGAGAGGCAGGACGAGTTCGTCCGCGAGCATCTTCGCCGTGTCTTCCTCATCATTTACAGGATCGTTGGGAACGTGGAAGACGCCCAGGATCTGGCGCAGGAGGCGTTCATCAAGGCGCTTCAGCGGCAGGATCAGCTCAAGGATCTGGACAAGGCGGCCCACTGGCTGTCGCGGATCGCCTCCAACACCGCCATCGACTTCCTGAGGCGGCAGGGGAGGGCCAGCTTCACCGAACTGGACGAGGCGGTGTCGCCGATTGCCGCGCCTCCGGAGCGCAGCCCGGAAGCGCTGCTGCTGTCCGCCGAACGGCAAGACTACCTGGAAGAGGGTTTGAGCCGGCTGACGCCGCGGGAACGGGCGGCCCTGATCCTGAGGGACGTGGAAGATCTGCCCGCCGACGAGGTGGCGCGCCGGCTGGGCTGCGGAAAGGCGACCGTCCGGTCGCACATCGCCAATGCGCGCATCAAGTTCAAGCGGTATATGGAAAGGAGGCGGCCATGAGGAAGCATCCCAGCTCGGAGCGGCTGGCTCTTTTCGCCGGCGGGGACCTGGGCGTGCTTGCCGGGTTGAGCGTCAGGCTGCACCTGCGCCGCTGCCCGCGGTGTTCGGCCGAAGTGGAGGCCGTCAGGGAAGCGTGCGCCGAGTTGCGCGACGGCGCCCTGGCCATTCCGGAGAATGTGGACTGGGGAATCCTGGCGGCGGAGATGAAGGCCAACATCCGGCTCGGCCTGGCCGCCGGCGCGCTGGTGGACGAAGCGCCAGCGCCGGTCCGGAACGTGGCCGAACCGGGAGGCTGGAAGGTGGCCGTGGTCATGGCCTCGCTGGCGTTTGTCGCTTTCACTGGCTGGTACTTGAGGCCGGCGCATCCAGGCGGTCCGGAACAGGCGCGCGCGGGGGTGGTTTTGGACGCGGGTCCCGACGGGCTGGCCGTCCAGCAGCGGGACCGGGCGCTGACGCTGCTCAGTCCCTCGGCACAGCCGGTGACCACCACGGTGAGTTGGGGCGGCGCGGCCCGGGCGCGATATATCGACTCTGAAACCGGTCAGGTGACCATCCACCACGTCTATGCGGAATAAGCTGCTCATCACGGCCAGCGTGTGCGGCTTGCTTTGGGCGCAGGCCCAGCCGCCACAGGCCCAGCCGTCGCAGGCCAGCGCCGCGTCGTCCTACAAGGTGAACCTGCCTGCCGGCGGCCCCCTGGCGCTGGACTCGGCAGACTGGGGCGCCTCGCGCAGCTCGGTGCGCGGCGGGGCGATCCAATTGGACCTGCATTCGACGCTGTTTCTGAAGAACACCTCCAACCGCCGGCTGCGCGGTGTCTCTCTGCTGGTGG
>JACRKW010000086.1 GCA_016215215.1 Acidobacteriota bacterium | reverse complement strand
CGGACGCTGGCGGTGGGGACGGTGGAGATTCACGACGCGCACGGCCACCTGATCGCCACAGGCATGGCCACCTACATGATGTTATGAACGAGCTGGCAGTGCTGATCCACGGCGGCGGGCCGACGGCGGTGTGGAACGCGAGCCTGGCGGCGCTCGCGCTGGAGGCTCGGAAGTTGACCGGGTTCCCGCATCTGATGGCTGCGCGGGGGGGATTCCGCGGCTTGTGGACGGACGAGTGGCTGGACCTGTCGGCGCAGAGCGAAAACGTGCTGCGCGAGGTGGCGCTGGCGCCGGGGTCGGCCATCGGATCGTCGAGAGAGGATCTCGACTACGAGCGAACCGCGGCGCGGCTGCGCGAACGCTGCGTACGGTTCGTCTTCCTGAGCGGGGGCAACGGCACGATGATGGCGGCGCACCGGCTGCAGCAGGCCTGCGGCGGCGCGATGGCGGTGATCGGGATTCCGAAGACGATCGACAACGACATCCCAGGCCTCAACTGGACGCCGGGCTATGGCTCGGTGGCGCGATTCTTCGCGCACGCCGCCAGAGACGCCGGGGAGGACAACCGTTCTCTGCCCTCGCCGGTGATGGTGCTGGAGACGCTGGGGCGGGACACTGGTTGGGTGACGGCGTCGACGGCGCTGGCGCGGTATGACGACGGCGACGCGCCGCACCTGATCTACCTGCCGGAAAAGCCCGTCTCGCTCGACCGGGTGTGCGCGGACGTGGATCGTGTGCTGGTGCGGCTGGGCCGCTGCGTGATCGCGGTGTGCGAAGGGATGAAAGACGAGAAGGGCGAGCCGTTCGGCGCGGAGATCCAGCGGGAGCGCGACGGCGGCACACGGCTGGCCTCAACGCTGGGCCACGCGCTGGCGCGGTCCATCGGCGAGCGGCTGGCGGTGCGGGCCAGGAGCGAGCGGCCGGGGCTGGTGGGGCGCAGCTTCGCGGCGCTGGCGTCGGAGGCGGACCGCGAACTGTCGTGGCGCTGCGGGCAGGACGCCGCTCGCGCGGCCGGGCGGGGCGAGTCGGGGGTGATGGTCACCGGCGATGGTACGACGGTGCAGCTGCGAGAGGTGGCGGGCAACGTGCGCGCATTCCCTCAGGCGTGGATTTCGTCCTCAGGCTGCGACGTGGCGGACGCGTTCACGGAGTGGTTGCGGCCGATCGCAGGAAACGTCCCCGGACATCGGCGATTGGGCGTACAATCTCGTCAAGCCGGACAGGAGAAGAGAGAATCCGGCTGAGGAGGCCACATGAAGAGTCTGGTGACTGCTCTTGTTTTGTTGGCTGGCCCGGCGCTGGCCGATTGCGTGGACGGTGTGAGGAAGTTGAACGCGGCGGAGAAGAAGATGTTCGACGAGGTGGCCGCAGCGTTCAGTGCCGCGCTGCCACAGCCACCGGAGAGTTGGAGGCTGTCCAGCGGAAGCGCGACGCCGATGGAGACAACTCCCTGCCGGGGCGAGGCGCCGGGCACGATCCCAGTTGCGACTTCGATGATGTTCCGCTATATGAACCCGCCGAAGGCGCGCAGTTTCCCGCAGGAAGAGGCGGAGATGAAACGGCTGGGCGACGAGATCACGGCCATGCAGGTGACGCCGCCTGAACTGCGGAAGCAGATCAACGAGGTGCAGGCGAGGCAGAGCGAGAAGCGGCGAGCTTCGATGGCGGCAGACCGGGCCGGCAACAAGGACGAAGCGCGCACACTGCGTGGCGAAGCGGACGCGATCAGCCAGGAGGCGGACAAACTGCGCAAGGACTACCTGGCCTCCATCGGTGCCGAGGTAAAGAAGCGGGAGGCGAGGATCAAGGAGATCCGCAGCACGTTGCCGGATTACAGCACGGAGGTGTTTGTGGCGGTGACCGTCAACGAGCGGAAGGAGGTGCCCGCCCCGGGCAAGGGCTTAAACGAGGACGTGTACGTGTGGGGCTCAAAGACGCCGGTGAAAGGCGCGGCGACGACGGTGCAGAACGTGGTGCTGCGGATCAAGGGCTGGCCGGACTACCGGGAGACGATCGGCGGACGGATCGACATGGCGAAGCTGGGCGGGCTGGTGAAGTAGGCGGATGCGCGGTTTGCCCCACTCGGGCAAGATGACATAACCGGCCGGGTCTTCCATCTCGAATCGGCCTGGGCCAAACGCCTGTGAGAAATCAATGGCTTGGGAGCCGGGGGAGTACCGCCCGTTGAAGAGTTCCACATCCAAAACACTGGCAAGGTGATTGCATACACCATTTGGTCAAGGAGGGGCTCGATGCCCAAAGGCTCTGTTGCCATCACGACCGAACGATGTAAGGGATGCGGGTTTTGTGTGGAGTTTTGCCCCACTCACGGGCTGGAGCTCTCCAGCGCGTTCAACGCCAAGGGCTACCACCCTCCGCACATGATAAGTGCTGAGAAATGTTCGGGTTGCAACCTGTGCGGGATGTACTGTCCGGACTTCGCCATCTTCGGGTACAAGTACCCGGCCAACAAGGCAAAGGGGGAGGCCGCATGATGCACGCCGACCAACGATGCGTTCTCACAGGGACGCACTTTATTAACGGGGACGCCGCTTGTTGCGAGGGCGCGCTGTCGGCAGGTGCGCGATTTGCCGCAGGATACCCGATCACGCCGTCGACCGAGATTGTAGAGCGGTTTTCAGCCCGGGCGCCGCAGGTGGGCGGGTTGTTCATCCAGATGGAAGACGAACTGGCCTCCTCCATCGCGCTGCAAGGGATGGTGTGGGCGGGGCAGAAGTCGTTCACGGTGACCTCGGGTCCCGGCTACTCGCTGATGATGGAGCACATCGGATACGCGGCGATCACCGAAACGCCGTGCGTGTTTGTGGACGTGCAGCGTGGCGGGCCGTCGACAGGGTTGCCGACGCTGCCGGCGCAAGGCGACATGATGCAGGCGCGCTGGGGGTCCCACGGCGACTATCTGACCATCGCGCTGACACCGAACTCTCCGCAGGAGTGTTACAGCCTGACAATCAAGGCGTTCAACCTGGCCGAGCAGTTCCGCGTGCCGGTGATGTTCATGATGGACGAATGCGTCGGCCACATGACGGAGAAGGTGGTGATCCCGAAGGCGGAGGAGATCGAGATCTACCCGCGCCGGCTGGCTTCCAAGCCGCCAGGCGAGTTCAACCTGTTTGAAGCGGGCGAGGACCTGGTGCCGGAGATGGCGCATGCCGGCGAGGGATACAAGGTGTACGTGACTGGGTTGACGCACGACAAACGCGGCTACCCGGTGCTGAACCCGAAGGCGCAGCACGAGTTGGTGACGCGGCAGTTTGAGAAGATCCGCCGGGCGGCAGATGAACTCACCATTGTGGAGACAGAGGAAATCGAAGGCGCCGATGTGGTGGTGGTGAGCTACGGCATCACTTCGCGCGTGGCTCAGAGGGCTATCCAGATGGCGCGCGACAAGGGCCTGAAGGTGGGCAAGCTGCGCTTGATCTGCGTGTGGCCGTTCCCGGAGAAGCTGATCCGGGAGCTGGCGCCGAAGGTGAAGGCGCTGGTGATGCCGGAGTTGAACATGGGACAGATGGTGCTGGAGCTGGAGCGCTGCGCCGGCGGCAAGTGCCAGGTGATCAGCGTGCCGCACGCAGGCGGGACGGTTCACAAGCCGGCCGACATTCTGGCGGCGATTGAGAGGGGTGCGCGATGAGTACGACCGATTTCGTGGTCCACAACCCGGTGGAAGACCTGCTGAGGCAGGACCGGGTGCCGACAATCTGGTGCCCGGGCTGCGGCATCGGGACGACGGTGAACAGTTTCGCGCACGCGCTGCTGGGGCAGGACATCGACCTGTCGAAGACGGCGATTGTGAGCGGCATCGGCTGCTCGGGACGCGTGAGCGGGTACATGAACCTGGACTCGTTCCACACCACGCACGGGCGGGCGATCCCGTTCGCCACGGGGCTGAAGCTGGCCAATCCAGAGCTGACCGTGATTGTGTATTCCGGCGACGGCGACCTGACGTCGATCGGCGGCAACCACCTGATTCACGCCGCGCGCCGAAACATCGACTTGATGGTGGTGTGCGTGAACAACATGATTTACGCGATGACGGGCGGGCAGGCGGCGGCGACGACGCCGGGCTCGTCGATGTCGACTACGACGCCTTATGGGGCGTTTGAGCCGGAGCTGAACATGCCGCAGCTTGTGGACGCCGCGGGCGCGTGCTTTGTGGCGCGCTGGACGAGCTTCCACGTGATGCAGCTGGAGCGGACGATGGCCAAGGCGCTGAAGAAGAAGGGCCTGCGGTTCATCGAGATTCTGAGCCCGTGCCCGACCTACTTCCAGCGGAAGAACAACCTGGGCGACG
Organism: Acidobacteriota bacterium; assembly: GCA_016215215.1. Taxonomy (GTDB): domain Bacteria; phylum Acidobacteriota; class Terriglobia; order Bryobacterales; family Bryobacteraceae; genus Paludibaculum. The sequence continues at coordinate 4,251 of JACRKW010000086.1, read as the reverse complement.
CGCTGACGGCGATGGTGGACTACAAGAAGCGTTCGAAGATCAAGCACGGCTGCCACACGTGGGAGACTGCGCTGGAGCCGGGCGGGGACATCATCGTAGGCGAGTTCGTGGACCGCGAGCGCGAGGACTACCTGACGCGCATGCGGCGGCAACTGGGCTCGCACTACTCGGAGTTTCCGGAACAGACGGAAGAAGAGATCAGCGAGGGGGCCTGTTCGGAATGCTGAAAGAAATACGAATCGCAGGTTTCGGCGGGCAGGGTGTGATCCTGTCGGCGCACATCGTCGGACGCGCGGTGTCGATCCACCAGGGCGGCTACGCGACCATGACGCAGAATTACGGGCCGGAGGCGCGCGGAGGCGCCGCAAGCGCGGCGCTGATGGTGAGCGACCAGCCGGTGCTGTTCCCCTATGTGACCCATCCGGACATCCTGGTGGTGCTCTCTCAGGAAGCCTACACGCGCTACGCGCCGGAGATGAAGAGCGACGGCGTGCTGCTGGTGGAAGAGGACCTGGTGCGGCTGGAGAACCTGCCGCCGCAGGCGCGAGTCTATGGCATTCCGGCCACGCGCATCGCCGAGGAACTGGGCAAGAAGATGGTGCTCAACGTGGTGATGGTGGGGTTCTTCTGCGCCATCACGAAGGCCGTGGACCGGGAGGCGTGTTTGAAGGCGGTTTCCGACAGCGTGCCGGAGCGCTTCCGCAAGCTGAACACGGAGGCGTTCGACCGGGGCTTCCAATTCGGCGAGGAGTTGCTGCTCAAGGGACCCGCTAAGGAAGAGCAGACGGTGGGCGTGGGCGCGGTGGAGTCGGACGACTGACGCCCGGCCTGCGATACTGGCGAGGATGCTGGAACTAACGGGAAAGACCGCGGTGGTGACTGGCGCGGCCGGCGGCATTGGGCTCGCGTTGGCGCGTCGCTTTGCCCGAGAGGGCATGAACGTGGTGCTGGCCGATGTGGAAGGCCCGGCGCTGGATGCGGCGGCAGCGGAGATCGGCGGGAGCCTGGCGGTCCGCTGCGACGTGTCGCGGGAAAGCGATGTCGAGGCGCTGGCGGCACGGGCGCGGGAGCGGTTTGGCGCCGTGCACCTGCTGTGCAACAACGCGGGGGTTTCGGGAAGCATCGGCCCGGCGTGGAAGACCACGCGCGACGAATGGGCGTGGATCCTGGGCGTGAACCTGTGGGGAGTGATCCACGGCATCCGCGCATTCGTGCCGGGCATGCTGGAGCATGGCGCGGAAGCGCACATTGTGAACATGGCATCGCTGGCGGGGTTCATTCCCCTGCCGGGGGCGGCGCCGTACGGGGTTTCCAAGCGCGCGGTGATCGCGCTGTCCGAGGCGGTAGCGCTGGAGTTGAAGGCCAAGGGAGACAGGATCGGCGTGTCGGTGCTGTGCCCGGCGGCGGTGGCCACAGGCATTGTGGATGCGGCACGCAACCGGCCTGAGGAATACGGCGGACCAGTGGCTGAGCCGGATCCGGCGCTGGCGGGGATCCGCGAAGTGATCGCCGCGGGGATGAGTCCGGAAGAGGTGGCGGAGAGGACCGTGGCGGCGGTGAGGGAGCGAAAGTTCTACGTGCTGACCCACGAGGAGACCGAAGCGGTGGTGGACGCCTACGCGGGCGATCTGACGGGGCGGCGCGGGCCGCGATCCTACTTCTGATTCAGCTTCTGGGTGACGCGCTGGGCCTGGACGTTGAGGTTGGCGAGCTGCCGGAGGTCGTCCTCGGCAGACTGGACGGCGGTCTGGATGCGTGAGATATCGGGGACGGCGGCGACGGGGTTGTCGCGCTCGCGATCGAGGCGCATGGCGAGGGCGCGGAGCTGGTCAGTGAGTTCGCGGTAGCGGCGCTGGAGCGCGGTGACGGTGTTCTCACGGCGGCGGTTGATCTCGAGCAGTTCGGTGGCGAGCGTGGCGGCGGCGCTCCCTTTCTGGGCGGAGGCGGTCTGCTCCTCCCGGGCTTTGCGCAGGGTGACCTCCATCTGGGAGAGGCGGTCAGACTTGGCCCTCAATTCGGCCTCCATGGCTTGAACGACGCGGCGGGAGCCGTCGAGATCCTCGCGCACTGAAGACTCCGAAGCGGCCAAGCGCTTGTTTTCGGCAGTGAGATTGGCGGAGACGGCCTCGAGTTCCTGGGTGCGGTTTTGCAGCTCGGTGATGGAGGCGTGGGCGGCGGCGAGGCGTGCCTGCAACTGGGCGATCTCGCGAACCATTTCGACGCGGCGGGCGTCGGGATCGGCCTTGTGGGAGGCGGGCGGAGGGACCACGGGGACGATGCCGCGTTCGGCGAGCTGCTGGCGCAGCGCGGCGTTCTGGCCCTCCAGGGTGGCGCGGAGATCGGCCATCTCAGCCTGCTGCTTACGCAGTGCCGACTCGAGTCCGGCGGCGCGCTCGCCGGAGCGCGAGCTGCTGGTGAAGAAGTACAGGCCCACGCCGGTGGCCAGGAGCAGCAGGGCGAACAGAACGGCCGGGAGTGGTTTCGGCATGACGGAATGTTACTCCTTTGATCTGGCTCCCAAGATGAAGCGCGTGCGGTATTGCAGCTCCCCGCCCTGCGCGGCGAGGTGGACGGTGAAGTTGCGCGGCGTGCCGCCGGGGATCTCGATATCGACCGCCCAGAGGGAATTGATTTGCTCAAAGGTCTGGGCGATGACGCCGGGGATGTCGCCGAGGGCGCGGCAGAAAAGGGCGCGACCGCCGGTGGCCTCGGCCATTTGCTGGAGGCCGGTCTGGTAGGCCTCGTTGAGGCGGTCGCGGAGAAAGGCGAGGTGGGTGATGAAGACGGGAGCGTCGGTCTCGGCCAGGGCGGTGCTGAGTTTGGCGGCCTTTTCGCGGATGAGCGTTTCTGGGAAGCGGCGGCTGAGGTCGCGCTGGTCGCTCATGTTGATCACCGGGTTGGTGTAGTCCTCGCGGTAGTTGAAGATGTTGGAGTCAGTGATGTAGAGCAGGGCGGTGCGGATGGGCGCCTTGCGCAGAAGAGAGGTGCCGAGGGCAGCTGCGGGCTCGATGGTTTCGAGCAATCCGGCGCGGCCGGAGACCTGGGCGTTGCGGATGGCGGCTGAGACGGCCTCGCGGTCCGCGGTGGGGTCGCACAGCACGCGCAGTCCGTCCTGAGAGCGGAGGACGCCGGTCCAGGCGGAAGCAGGGAGCTTCTCGATCTCGGCGATAGCGGCCTGGCGGGCGGGGTCGACCAGGGTGAGGTCGCCGGTGACATCGAGGACGATCAGGAGAAGAAGATCCTCAGAGGGCTTGCGGACGCGCAGCACGCGCACGGCGCGGCCCTCGACGGTGGCATTGAGGGCGCCGGGCTCGCCTGAGGCAGTCCAGGCGGTGACGCGGCGGACAGCGGCGGCGGCGGGGGCGGCGCCAGCGGCGAGCAGAGGGATGAAGTCGCGGCGCAGCATGGCTAGAAACTGAACCTCAGGCCGAGCTGGATGACGCGGCCGCCGCGGGAGCCGACGATGCGGCCGGCGTTGACGTTGGGTGCGTCCACGGTGCCGATGACGACGTCGGGGTTATTCCAGTCGGCGTGGTGGAGGAAGTTGAAGGCCGATGCGGTGAACTCGACGCTGCGCTCCTGGTCGAGGGCGAATCGCTTGCTGGCGGAGAGGTCGTGGTTTTGGTTGCCGGGATTGAGAAGGGTGGGATGGGTACGGGGGCCGCTGCCCATGGAGAAGTCGGCCGGGTGGCTGAAGGCGGCGGGGTTGAACCAGAGGGCGGGGCCGGGATTGGGGACGGTCTGATCGACGCCGGGGACGACATTGACACGGACGGTGTTGAGCGCATCGCCGGTGTTGTTGAACTGGGCGCGCAGGGCGAGGGGCTCGCCGCTGGTGGCCGAGGAGATGCCGCTGAGGGACCAGCCGTTGGTGAGGAAGCGGCGCCAGTCCTGGTAGGCGAGGTAGGGCTTGCCGGCGCCGATGGGCAACTCGTACATGAAACTGAGGGAGAGGCGGTGGGGGGCGTTGTAGGCCGTGAGGGCCCACTCGTTGTGGCGGTTGAAGACGTCCTGCTTGCCGTATGGTCCGGAGTAGTCGTCGTACTGGCGCGAGTACTCGTAGGTGGCGTTGAGGGAGAGACCCTGGGAGGTGCGTTTTTCCACACGCAGCGAGGCGGCCTCCCGGCGGTAACGGCCGTCGGGCCACTGGCTGAAGATGTCGACGCCTAGAAATTGGGGCAGGGGGCGAAGCGAGCGGTTGAATTCGACGTTGTTGAGCTTGTCGCGATGGAGGCCCATCATCTCCGGGCG
>JACRKW010000280.1 GCA_016215215.1 Acidobacteriota bacterium | reverse complement strand
GCGATGGCGGCGGGCGTCATGCCCCAGTGGTGCTCCAGCCGCAGGCGGGCGGCGTCGGCCAGTGTGGAATTGGAGTGAGGGACGCCGGGCACGGGCGAGTGGGAGAGGGTCTCCCGGGCCTTGAGCGCCAACAGGTACTCCTGCTGGCTGGCGACGAGTTCTGGACTGTAGAGGGTGAGCAGGGGTTCGCCCTTCTGCACGAGGCGGCCGGTGAAGTCGACGTTCACCTTCTCGATCCAGCCTTCAAAGCGCGTCTGGACCCGGATGACGCGCGTCTCGTCAACGGCCACGCGGCCGGGGACGCGCAGTGTTTCGGTTACCGGGCGGACTTCGACGAGACCGGTCTTGAGGCCGATCCACTGGCGCTTTTCCGTTGGGATCATGACCAGCCCCGGATTGGGCTGCTCGTAGACCGGCTGGAGTTCATTGCCCGTTTCGGGATTCAGGCCGGGCTTGTCGCTGCGATAGGACGGCTGGTGGGGGTCCTGGTAGTAAAGGATCCGGCCCCGCGGCTGCTGAGAGGCGGGGTTGTCGTCGGGGACCATTCTCATGCCGCAGATGGGGCAGCGCCAACCGGGCGCGCCGGGTCCGTACCAGCGGCCGTAGCCGAAGCCGGCCACGAAACAGGCGGCGGCGAGGAAGAGGATGGCGAAGGTCTTCTTCATGGCGTTACTCCTCCAACAGCACCAGGCCAGTCATCTCTTCCAGGCGACTGAGCGAAAGATGGTAGTCCATCAGGGCTTCGTGATAGCTCATTTCGGCGTTGAGCACGGCCATCAGGTTCATCAGGACGGTGAGGAAGTCGACCTGCCCGGTCTCATACGAGTTGAGCGAGGACTCCAGCGTGAGGGCGGCCTGGGGCATGAGCGTGGTGGAGTAGATGCGCACCAGCTTCCAGGCGGCGGCGCTCATCAGCCAGTCGTCCTTGATCTTGAACAGCAGTGTATTGCCGGTGGCCTGGTAGCTGCGGCGGGCGGCTTCCAGCGAATGGGCCTGCTCCGCCACCGCGGCGCGCTGGCGGTTACGCGTGAAGAGAGGCAGGTTGAAGTCGACCTTGGCCATGAACATGGGCGGCATGGAGCCCATGTTGTAGTAGCCTGCCGAGACGGTGTAATCGGGCGAGCCCTCCTTGCGGGCGAGGTTCAGGGCAAGCTCGGTGCGCTCAATGTTGTGGCGGTCCCGCAGCAGCATGGGCGACCACGCCTTGGCCTGCTCGTAGAGCCGGTCCAGGGTGACGATGGACTCCTCCGGCCCCATGTCGGGAGGCTCGGGCACGGGCGACTCCAACGGGCGGGCGCAGAGCATATTGATCTCGGCTTCGCGGCTGCGCTTCTCCTGCGCGGCTTTGGTGAGCCGGGCTTCAAGCAGGGTCAACTGCGTCTGGGCCTTGAGCAGGTCCTGTTGCGCCGCCTTGTTGACGGCATAGCGCGCCTCGGTCACTTTGAGGACCCGCTCCAGCAGGTCGCGGTTCCGTTCCAGGATGCCGGTGAGCGCGTAGGCGTGGTGCAACTGGTGCCAGGCGGTCTTCAGACGGGCGATGACAGCCAGTTGCGCCTGCCAGTACTCCTGGGACATGGCGTCGGCTTCTTTCAGCGCGACGCGCTCTCGCAGGCGCAGCTTGCCGGCGGCGGGCAGGGTTTGGGAGACCATGAAGCCGATGTTGGCGGTAGGCTCCTGGCCCAGTCCCTGGCCGGGCAGCGGCCCGCCTGAGCTCTGGTAGCCGATGCCCAGCATGGGGTCGGGACGGCTCCTCTCCATGGCGGGCTTCTGCCGCGCGGACTCGAGCTTCTTCCGCGCGGCCCGTATCTCCGGATTCCGGAGCAGGGCCTGGTCGATCAGATCCTTGAGGCTGCCGGCGTCCTGTGGCGCCAGCAGGCCAAGCAATAGGAATGCCTGGAACATAGACACGTCTCCCTGACAACAGCAAATGGACGGGTGGAAAGGTCCGCGAGAGGGGGACGGATCAGATCAGGAACGAGGCGTGGGCGAGGTAGAGAGGCGGTGGAGAAGCGGCCAAGGCGACATCGGCCGGAAGGATCGGATGGTATGCAGCGGTCAGGTCAACCGGCGCCGGCAGGCTGACGGTGAAGGCCAATGTGAAGGACGGATCGTGCTTGGCGTCCTTGGTTTCAAGCGCAGCATCGCCGGCCGGCTGCCACGAGCAGGATTTCTGTGGGTTGTGGGCCGGTTTGGGCTTGGGGCAGCAATCGTGGCCGCAGTTCTTAGCTGTTTCCGGTTTCGGCTGGCAGTTGCGGCAGGGAGCGGCCACCATGCTCAGGCTGAGCAGGAGGATCGCGCCGAGTTTGAGCCACTTCGAAGCCATACGGACGGTTCCAGGATAACAGTGTTCTGCTACAGTTGAAAGACGTATCTGGAGGTAAAAGGGATGCAAACCACCTCACGCCGCGGCTTTACGTCCGCGCTTTTGGCCGCTCCGGCGGTCTTCGGAGGCTACAAATCCGGCAGCAAGCGCCCTGTGACGGGCAGCGGCGCGCACAGCTTTGAAGTGATTCACGACTGGGGCGAGCTGCCGCGCACCATCCGCTACGGCAACACGCACGGGGTGTGCGTGGACGCGCAGGGCCACGTCTATATTCACCACACGGTGAACGCGGCGTCGGAGTCCGACGACACCATGGTGGTGTTCGACCGCAAAGGCAAGTTCGTTCGGAGCTGGGGCATGGAGTTCAAGGGCGGCGCGCACGGGTTGACGATCCGCAAAGAAGGGCGCGACGAGTTTCTTTACTTGTGTGACACCAAGCGGGCGCTGGTGGCCAAGTACTCGCTGAAGGGCGAGAAGGTTTGGGAGGTGGGATACCCGGAAGAGTCCCCGAGCTACAAGCCGGGGGCGGACGGCAAGCGGATCAAGTACAGCCCGACCAACCTGGCGATTGCGCCGAACGGCGACATCTACGTCGGCGACGGCTATGGCTCCAGCTTTGTGAACGTCTACAACCCGAAGGGTGAATTCAAGTTCACCTTCGGCGGCAAGGGGAAGGCCGCCGGACAGCTCGATTCGCCGCACGGCATCGCCATCGACATGCGCGGGAGCGAGCCGAAGGTGCTGGTGGCCGACAGGTCCAACCGGCGTTTCCAATACTTCAGCCTGGACGGCAAGCACCTGGCGTTCGGCGCCGAGGGCGACGTGAAGCTGCCGTGCCACTTCGACCAGCGCAAGGGCCTGCTGCTGGTGCCGGACCTGGAGGCGCGGGTCACGCTGATGGACAAGGACAACCGAGTGCTGGCGCACCTGGGCGACGACGAGTCCAACACCTGGGGCAAGCTGCGGAAGGAGCCTCGGGAGAAGTTCATCCCAGGCAAGTTCATCTGCCCGCACTCGGCGTGCTTCGACAAAGACGGCAACATCTTTGTGGTGGAATGGGTGGAGGTGGGCCGCGTGACGAAGTTGCGGCGGCTGGCCTGACCACTCGACATGGCAGACATCACAATCCGAACGGCCGCGGTGGCCGACGCTGAGTTTCTGGTGCGCGGCAACGCCGAAATGGCGCTCGAGACCGAGCACCTCTCCCTGGACCTGGACCGGCTGAGAGACGGCGTCCATGCGCTGTTTGAGGAGCCCGCCCGCGGGGTCTACTACGTGGCGGAGAGCGGCGGGCGGCGGGTGGGGCAGATGATGATCACCTACGAGTGGTCGGACTGGCGCAACGGCAACTTCTGGTGGATCCAGAGCGTGTGGGTGGAGCCGCAGTTCCGCGGGCAGGGCGTGTTCAAGGCGCTGTACTCCCACGTGGAGAGGCTGGCGCGGGCAGACGGGCGGGTGTGCGGTCTGCGGCTGTACGTGGAGAACGACAACGCAAGAGCGCAGGCGACCTACGAGCGTTGCGGGATGATGCGTACGGCGTACCAGATGTTTGAAGAAGACTTCGTATTGGGCCGCCGCGGGTAGGCGCATGGAAGTCATCCAGCACTGGATTGGGCAGTACGGCTACTGGGGTATCTCCGCCCTGCTGGCGCTGGGTATCGTTGGCCTGCCCATACCGGACGAGACGCTGTTGGCGTTTGCCGGCTACCTGGTGTTCCGGGGCGAGCTGAAGCTGGCGCCTACGGCGCTCGCCGCATTGGGCGGCAGCGTGAGCGGCATCACGGCCAGCTACATACTGGGCCGGTGGGCCGGATATCCACTGCTGCACAAGTACGGCCGGTGGGTGCGGGTGGGCGATGCCGAGATCAAGCGGGCCCACGACTTCTATCACAGGCTGGGCGGCCTGTCGCTGACATTCGGCTATTACATCGCCGGGGTGCGCCATTTCACGGCGTTCGTGGCGGGCGCGTCGCGGCTGGAGTTCCCGTTTTTCGCGGCGTTCGCCTATTCCGGGGCCGTGATCTGGAGCGCGACGTTCCTCACGCTCGGCTACGTGCTGGGCGAGCGCTGGAAGGACATTGTCGACCTGCTGCACCGCTTCGGCCACATCGCGGGCATTGCGGCAGTGGCGGCGCTGGCGGTGGCGGCCGTGGTGTGGTGGCAGCGGCGCGACTAAGCTGAGACCGGCGCGCTTTGAGGCGCGTCGCCGCGGGGTGGGTGCGTGGGCAGGGTGAACCAGAACGTCGAGCCTTGGCCGGGGGAGGATTGGACGCCGACATCGCCGCCCTGGGCGCGGGCGAGGTGTTTCACGATGGCCAAGCCCAGGCCGGTGCCGCCGAGTTCGCGGGAGCGGCCCTTGTCGACGCGATAGAAGCGTTCGAAGAGGCGCGGTAGTTCCTCACCGGGGATGCCGGGACCAGTGTCGGAGACACTGATTCGGAGTTGATCGCCAAGAAGTGCCGTTTGGAGGCTGATGTAACCGCTTTCAGGCGTGTATTTGACGGCGTTGTCGATCAGATTGGAGATCATCTGGTGGACGGCCTCCGAGTCGCAGTAGACTTCGCCTCCGGCGGACGCGGGGTGGAGTACGAGCGAGACGCCCTTCTTGCCGGCAACGGGTTGGAAGGAGTCGATGGCGTCGGCCAGGAGGGTGTGGATGGAATAGAGGGCCGGCGCGAAGGGCCGCGTGTTCAGCTCCAGGCGCGAGAGGGTGAGCAGGTCGGCGGTGAGACGGCCGAGACGCTCGGCGTTCTGGCGGATGATGTGCAGGAAGCGGAGGTTGTTGTCGGCGTCGTTGATGGCGCCGTCGATCAACGTTTCTGTGTAGCCCTGGATGGAGGCGAGCGGTGTGCGGAGCTCGTGCGAGACGTTGATCACGAAGTCCTTGCGGACACGTTCCAGCTTCTCCAACTCGGCGTGTTCGCGCTCATAGTCCTCGACGATGCGGCGGAGCTTGCTGCCGGTTTCACTGAGCTGGCTGGCCAGAGAGCCGAGTTCGTCGGAGCCGTGAACGTTGAGCGTAGCGTCGAACCTGCCGGTGGCCAGGGTATGGGCGTAGTCGATGATGGCCCCGAGGCGGCGCGAGAAGTAGCGTGCGAAGAAGGCGGCGAGGAGGATGGCGGGGAGAAAGGCCAGCGCCGTATAGAGGAGCAGACGGGAGCGGATGGCCGAGACCTGGGAGTTCACCTCCTGGAGCGGCATGGCGAGGCGGAGGGCGCCGGCGGGGATGGGAGTGGCGACATAGAGGTAGTTGATACCCATGGTGGGACTGCGACGGATGGACTTGCCCGGCCTGCCGGCGAGGGCAGCCTCGATTTCCGGCCGGTGGCCGTGGTTCTCCATGGCGGCGGGGTTGTTTTCCGAGTCGATGAGGACGGCGCCGCCGGGGGCGACGATGGTGATGCGGCCTCCGGCGGCAGCAGCGAGTGTCTTGACCTGGGCTGGCGTGAGGGTGAGGAGATGGTCGCGTGAGAGTTGGCCGAGCATCCTGGTCTTTTCGTCCATGGCCCGGGTGAGGCCGTCGATGTAGGTTCTTTCAGCTACGCCGGAGGCGAGGAAGTCGACGGTGGTGAGGGCCACCACCATGATGAGGAGGACGGCGGCGATGAGCTTCAGGAAGATGCGGGCTGTCATGAATAGAGGCGGTGCTGGCGGATGTAGGCGAGGACGCCGGCGGGGAGTTCGCCGACGTTTTCTCCGGAGTCCAGTTTACGCCTGATATCTGACGATGAGATGACAAGAGCGAGGGTTTCCAGGGGGTGGACGCGTGCGGCGGGCGGGACTGGGTAATGGTAGCCGGGGCGGGAGACGACGATGAACTCGACGGCGGCGAGGACCTCGGCTGAGCGTTTCCAAGAAGCGATTTCGGCGAAGGCGTCGCCGCCGATGAGGAAGAAGAGCTCATCGCCGGGAGCGAGGGAGCTCTTCACTTGCGCGATGGTGTCGATGGAATAGGACTTGCTGTCGCCCTGTTCGAGCGGGGATGGGACGAAGCGGGGGTCGGCGGCGCAGGCGAGTTCCACCATCCGGTAACGGTCCAGGAAGGGGCTTGTGGCGCCGGGAGCTTTGTGGGGTGGATTGCCGGCAGGGATGAACAAGACCCGGTCGAGGTGGAAGCGGTCCGCGGCTTCCCGGGCGATGCGGAGGTGAGCGTTGTGGATGGGATCGAAAGTCCCTCCGAAGATGGCGATGCGCAAGAGGTGTCCTTGTGGCGTCCGGGGGCCGGACGGATATCCTCTCCAGTGTCGCTTGAAAGGCCGGCGGCGCGCAGAGGCGGGCGCCGCGAACGGAGCAGTTAATGCCGGTCCGCCCAGACGAAAACGGTGACGGGTGGATTCACAATGGAGATAGGCCGTGAGTTGAACCATGAGCGGGGAGCGAAGTGAGCCGCCTGGCGGTATCCGGCGCTGCCGTCGAGGAGCGCGCGATGGAAGTCCAGGGTCATACTTTTCTCTCGCACCGGCTCGTAGGCCTCCCATGGTATCAACAGGACGAACTCGGGCTTTTCGCTCAAGGCATCGCCGTGGCCTGCTTTCTTGATGGAGAGGACGCCGTCGGGCAGGTGCGGGATCTTGACGGCGATGTCGAAGTAGACGACGCGGTCGCCTGGTTTGGCATGGAGGCGAAACCACTCCGAGGCGGCGTAACGGGTGTCATGATAGCTCTGCCAGTAGAGGTCGGCCTGGAAGGCGAGGGCCCAGCCGAGGGAGAGCACAGTGGCGACGCGGCCGAGCAGCGGCCGGCGCTGCCAGAGGTCGAGAGCGCCGCGCGCGGCGAACAGAGCCAATACCCAGGCCGAGGGCAAGACAAACCGGAGCAGGACGAAGCGGACGGGGAAGACGATCAGCAACAGGAGGCAGGGCAGAACGCCTGCCAGCACGAGCAGCCGCCTGTCTTCCTTCCAGACACAGAGAATGCCCCAGATCGCCAGTAGCAGGAGCGGCCAGCCCATCGAATCAGCGAGTAGACGCCCGGTTTCTCCGACGAGCGAGGCGTAGCCGGCAGGCGAGGGAGGGGCGATGAAATAGGCTCCGACGTCCGGTCCGTGGGTGATGAAGTAGAGGTGGTCGAGGAAGCGTCCGGCGTGGAAGAGGACGCCGGAAGCCACGGCGTAGGCGAGCGCGCCGGCGCCGAACAGGGCTAGATTGGGCTTCCGGCGTCCAGCGGGATTGGGGAGGAAGAGCAGGGCCGTGCCGGGAACCACGAATGCGGTGTAGCTGGCGTCCTTGGTGGCGGTGGCCAAGGCGGCGAAGAGGCCGAGCAGGAGCCCGCGCCGGACGGTCCAGCCATCGCGAAGCGACAGGGCTACGACGGCGTAGCCGCAGGCGATCCAGAATAGCGCCGGCACGTCCACGTTGGCCGTGCGGCCGTAGAAGCCCATGGGGTAGAGAACGGCCACGAAGAGTCCGGCCATCCAGCCGGCGTGAGGACCCCACAGCTTACGGCCGGTCCAGGCGCTGACAACGACGATTCCGGCGGCCATCAGGGTACTTGGCAGGCGTCCGAGGAGGGTCATGGTTCTGAGAGCCCCAACCGGGTCGGAGAGCCCGAAGGGGTAGACGGTGGAGACGGCGGAGAGGGCGCCCATGAGCCAGAGCCAGGCCAGATATGGTCCGACAAAGAGCGCCACGACGAAGTAATGGAACAACGGGTACTGGGGATTGAAGGGTGGCCTGCGAGCGATGAAGACGTTGTACAACTCTGCCGCGGGCGCCAGGGGCGCGAGTTCATCAGGCCCCCAGGGGGCTATTCGACCGGCATCGTTGGCATGAGGGAGGCCCCAGGGGATTCCCGGGAGGTAGAGCAACACGGCGGCTACGAATAGCCAGAGATAGGGTCGGAATCGCAACAGGCGAGCCTCCTGGGTGATTTCTAGTCGGCCAGCGGATCAATTCTACCGGAGGGGCGGGGATTGTCTCTCAGCGGCGGAGCGGGCGAGTTCATCGCAACGGTTGTTGTCCTGGTGGCCGGCGTGGCCCTTGGTCCAGACCCAGTGCGTGGTGTGGCGGGCGACCTGCTCGTCGAGCGCCATCCATAGATCCTGATTCAGGACAGGTTTCTTGGCGGCGGTCTTCCAGCCGTTCTTCTTCCAGCCGGCCATCCAGGACTGGACGCCGTTCTTGACGTACTGGGAGTCCGTGACGATTTCGACCTCGCAGGGCTCGCGCAGGGCGGCCAGGGCGCGGATAGCGGCGGTGAGCTCCATGCGGTTGTTGGTGGTCTGGGCCTCGGCGCCGGACATTTCCTTGGTATGCGCGCCGTAGCGGAGGATGCAGGCCCAACCGCCGCGGCCGGGGTTGCCGAGGCAGGAGCCGTCGGTGATGGCCTGGACTTTTTTCATTGCCGCTGTCGCGGCTGGCTTCATCGCCGCTGTCGCGGCTGGTTTCATTGCCGCTGTCGCGGCTGGTTTCATCGCCGTTGTCGCGGCTTGTTTTGTTGCCGGTTTCACGGCCGGTTGTTTGGCTGTGCGAGGCATTAGAGCAGTACGGTGGCGAGCTTCTCTTCGCCTCTGTGGATTTCACGCTCAAAGAAGCGGTCGACCATGTCGAGGATGGGTTGGGCGTCGCGCTCCTGGTAGATGGCGGTGCGGAGTTTCGCGCCATTGCGGACGCCGTGGGTGAAGTAGGTGGTGAACTGCTTCATCTTGCCGACGACGTCGAGGCCGCCCTTTTCGATGAGCATGGCGAAATAGGTATGCATGAGGTTCCAGCGGTCCTGCTCGGTGGGCTGATAGTAGCTGCCGGTGGCGACGTACTCCTGGATCTGGCGGAAGATCCAGGGGTTGGAGGACGCGGCGCGGCCGATCATGACGGCATCGCAACCCGTTTCGCGGACCATGCGGACAGCGTCCTCCGGGCGGGTGATGTCGCCGTTGCCGATGACGGGGATGTGGACGGAGGCTTTGACCTCGGCGATGCGGGTCCAGTCGGCGTGGCGGGCGTAACCCTGGTAGGGGGTAGGGGGATGAAGGGCGATGGCTTGGAGTCCGTTGTCCTCGGCCATTCGGGCCATCTGAATGTGGACGAGCTCGCGGTCGTTCCAACCGGCGCGGAACTTCATGGTGAGGGGAACGGTGACCGCGGCGCGGACCTTGCGAAGGAGGTCCTCAACGAGGGGCAGGTTGCGCAGCAGGCCGGAGCCGCCGTTGCAGGAGACCACTTTCTTGACGGGGCAGCCAAAATTGATGTCGACGGCGTCGAAGCCGATGTCCTGGCAGTGGCGGGCGGCCTCGGACATGACCTGGGGGTCGGCGCCGAACAACTGGGCGCTGATGGGGTGTTCCTCGGGCTCAAAGTAAAGGTAATGGAAGCTCTTGGAGGGCTTACGGCCCGGGTGGCGGCTGGTGGCGACGATGCCGTGGGAGGAGGTGAACTCCGTCATGATGAGCCCGCAACCGCCCTGGGCGCGAATCAGGCGGCGGAAGACGGTATCGGTGACGCCGGCCATGGGAGCGAGCACCGTGGCGGGTTCAATTGTCACGGGACCCATGCTGTATGAGCTGGGGAAGTCAGCCATTCACTTCATTGTACCGGGTGAAACGAAGCGGGGCCGGGGGACGTACAAATTGAAAGGAAGGACGATTCCGATGTGGTCCAGGACTGTAACGGGCATCATTTTGGGCGGCTTGGCGGTTGGGCTGGCGGTGTGGCTGGTGAAGCCGGCGCCGGCGCCGGAGGTGAAGATCATCCTGCCGGCTCAGGCGGCGCCGAAGGTGGAAGCAACGCCGGTGGAGCAGACGGAGAAGGCCGCTCCGGCGGCTCCAAAGTCGCGGGCGGTTGAGCCGGTGGCGGTACCTGGTCCGGCGAAGAAACCTGCAAGCAGGGGGAAGGCGGAGGTGGCCAAGGTAGTTGAGCAGGTTGTTGCCCCCGTGCCCTCGGCTCCGGCTGTGCATTCGGCCGTCCCACAGGCGGACAAGCCGGTTGTTGTGACAACTGTTTGGCGGCCAGAAGTGGCGGCGACTGCGCCGGCCGCGCCGGCGGCTGACGTGAGACCGGCGCCGAAACCGGTGCGGCAGCCCCAAACGGTGACCATACCGGCCGGCACGTCGATCACGGTGCGGCTGCGTGAGGGCATGGCGGCGGGGTCTGTGCAGGACGGGATGAACTTCACCGCGACGCTGGACCATCCGCTGATTGTGGACGGGATGGTGATCTGTGAGCGCGGAACGGAGCAGCGTGGCAGGGTGGTGGAGGTGGCGCGGGCGGGCCGGGTGAAGGGGCGCTCCGTTCTGGCGCTGGAGCTGATCGAGCTCAACACCTCGGATGGGCAAAAGGTGGAGATTCGCACCGAGACGTTCCGGAAGGAAGAAGAGAGCGGGGTGAAGAGCGACGTCAAGAGGACCGCGGTGGCGGCGGGCATCGGGGCGGCCATCGGCGCCATGATCGGCGGCGGAAAGGGCGCGGCGATCGGAGCGGGCGCGGGCGGCGCAGCCGGCGCGGGCGGGGCCGTGCTGACCAGGGGGAAGGACGTGGAGCTGCCGAGCGAGACGCGGCTGACATTCCGGCTGAAGGAGCCGGTGGTGCTGACCGAGAAGCTCGATTGATGGCGGCGTAAACCGGCGGGCATTGCTCCGGGGCGCGGAAGTCGATATTGTGTTCGGCGAAGGAGTTGAATCATCATGCCGAATACATCCACTGCCGGGCCCAGCCGCCGGACGCTGCTTTCCGCCGCCTCGGCGTTCACCATCGTGAGGCCTGAGCTTGTGCGGGGCCAGGGGAAAGAGAAGCTGCGCGCCGGGATCATCGGCTGCGGAGGCCGCGGCACGCAGGCCGTCACGGACATGCTGACGGGCACGGAGAACGTTGAGCTGGTGGCGATGGCCGACGTCTTTGAGGACAAGCTGGAAGGCTCCCTGAAACGATTGCGGGATCCGGGCGTGGTGAAGCGCTACGTGGGGACGCCGGTGATGCGCAAAGGGCAGATCAAGGAAATGACTGCCGAGGACCTGGCCAAGGAATTCGCCGAGCGCGTCAAGGTGGAGCCGGACAAGCACTTTGTGGGCTTCGACGCATTCGACAAGCTGATCAAGTCCGATGTGGACATCGTGATGCTGACCACGCCGCCGGGCTACCGCCCGCAGCACTTCGAGGCGGCGGTGAACGCGGGCAAGCACGTCTTCACGGAGAAGCCGATTGCGACCGATCCGGTGGGCTGCCGTCGGTTCATGGCGGCGGCCAAACTGGCCGAGCAGAAGAAGCGGACGGTGGTCTCCGGCGCGCAGCGGCACGCGCAGAAGAACTACATCGAGACGGTGGCGAAGATCAAATCGGGGGCGATCGGCGACATTCGCGCGTGCTATTCGAAGTACCTGTCGGGGCCGGTGTTCCACGCGCAGGGGCGCGACGAGAAGTGGGGCGACATGGAGTGGCAGCACCGCAACTGGTACTCGTTTGTGTGGATCTGCGGCGACCAGATCGTGGAGCAGCACTTCCACAACATCGACTTCATCAACTGGGTGATGGGCGGCCATCCGGTGAAGGTGGTGGCATCGGGCGGGATCTCGTGGCGCAAGGGCAAAGAGCTGTACGGCAACATCTACGACCACATGGCTTCGGATTTCGAGTACGCCAACGGCGTGCGGTACTCGTCGCACTGCCGGCAGTACCCGAGGGGCGTCTTCAACGAAGTGTCGGACATGATTGTGGGGACCAAGGGCGCGTCGAACGGGCTGGACCTGTCGACGGAGAAGGGCATTAATCCCTACGTGCAGGAGCACACCGACCTGGTGAACTCAATCCGCGGCACGGGGCCGTACCAGAACCAGGGGATGGCGATCGCCGAATCGACGATGACGTGCATCATGGGACGCGAGTCGGCCTACTCAGGCACGATGGTGACCTGGGACCAGATCATGGCGTCGCAGTTGGATTTGCAGCCGAAGGCATTCGATTACAAGCTGCAGATGGCGCCGCCGGAGCTACCGGAGCCGGGCAAGTACAAGCTAGTGTGAGCGATGATGTATACTATACATCGTGAAACGTACTCAACTTTATCTCGACGATGACCTTTGGAACGCGTTGCACGCGCAGGCGCTCAGCCAGTCCACAACGATGTCAGAACTGGTGAGGCAGGCCGTACGGGAGCGATACCTAGGCAACGCGGATGCGCGCAGAAGGGCGATGGAGGCCTTTGTGGGTATCCGAAAGGATCGGGACGATTTGCCTGAGACAGAGGAGTATGTGCGAGGACTGCGCAGGGGAGAGCGATTGGAGAGGCTCCTGCAGAAGTGACGATCCTTGTTGATTCCGACATTCTGATCGAGGTTTCGCGGGGCAGAGACCGGGCGATTGTAGCCAGATGGTTGGACCTCGGGTTGTCCGAAGATCTGGTGCTGTGCACTCCGGTGAGCGTGGCCGAATTGTGGGCAGGTGTGCGTCCGGGCGAGCACGAGGCGCTCACCGAGTTGTTCAGGGCGCTAATCTGCGTTCCAGTCGACGCTGAGGTCGGCCGCCGTGCAGGCGAATACATGAAACAATATCGCAAGAGTCACGGCTTGGAACTTGGCGATGCGTTGATCGCAGCCGCAACTGTGGGTCATCGGGCCACCTTGTGGACTCGCAATAGGAAGCACTACCCGATGAAGGAAATGGCGTTCTACTAACGCGACAGTGACGTGTGCCTGGGCCGATTCGGGAAAGACGCACCTTGCATTGCTGGACGCGAGG
>JACRKW010000279.1 GCA_016215215.1 Acidobacteriota bacterium | reverse complement strand
GGCGCCGAGGCTTCCGGCCCCGGCCTGCCCAAGGAGCTCGCAGACACTGAGGTCTTGGTCAATGGGGTGGCCAGCCCGCTACTGAAGGTGGGCGAATCCATCCGCTTCATCGTGCCGAAGGGTACAAAGTCCCTCGACATGGCCGAGTTCAAAGTCCGGCGCGTCTCGACTGGCCAGGTGCTGGCTTACGGCCGCTTGTACGTGACGACGGTTTCTCCTGGTGTCATTTATGCCGGCCAGAATCCCGATGTCCAGGCTCAGGCGCGCGCCGTCAACCAGGACGGCTCCGTCAACGGAGCCAGTCGGGCGGCCGGTTTCAACCAAGAACTGACCGTGTATCTGACCGGCCAAGGCGCCTTTGATGGATTGCCCGACGACGGCGTCGCTCCCGGTGGCGAAGTCCCCGTGCCAGGCGAGATTCAGGCCGCCATCCTTCTGACCTCCACTCAGAGCATCTTGGCTTCTGTCTTGTCTTCCACCCTTGATCCCAACGAGCCAGGTGTCTGGCGCGTCAAAATCAAGGTTCCACAAGTGCCGGCTGACGGCAATTACGGTTTCGTGATCGCTTACAGGAGCACAGAAAGCAATCGGATGACCATAGGATCCTCCACGGTAGCCGTTAATCCGCTTGTCCGATTGGCAAAGTAATCCCATGGCGGCAGGTCTCGACTTCCACGTCCGGACCTGCCGCATCACGCTCCGCGCCCGCGTGCCGCTCGATCTGCCCGCGCCCGCTTCCAACCGCTTCCGCGGCGCGCTCGGCTTCCAGCTTCCCGAAGAAGTCTTCCGTCCCTCGGTTCAGCAGGGGCCTTCAGGCATGCGCGACCGGCCGCGTCCCTTTTCGCTCCGCGCCCATCATCTTGACGGAGTTTCCCTACAACCGGGTGAGCCCTTCGAACTCGCGCTGAACCTCTTCTACGCCGATCCGGCCCCCTTCCGTGACGCCTTCGCGCACTTGCCCTGGGTTGCCCTGGCCGACTGGTCGGAGACACTGCATCAGCTCTACCTGGAGGCCTCTGGAGGGCCGGGAGGCCTGTCCCAAGCCGACCTGCGCATCCGCTTTCTCACCCCCACAGAGCTCAAGCCGCCCATCCCCCCCGGCAGCCTGCCCCCCTTTGCCACCCTGCTGGCCCGAGCCTGCGACCGCATCGCCGCCCTGCGGGCCTTCTACGGCCCCGGACCGTTGGAGCTGGACCACGCCGCCTTTCGCGCTCCGGCCGCCGGGGTGGCCACCCTGGGCGGCCGTCTCGGCCACGTCTCCGCCGCCCGCGCAAGCGCCCGCACCGGCCAGACCCACCCCCTCGGCGGCGTCACCGGCTTCGTCGACTACGCCCAGGTCCCCGGAGCCTACCTCCCCTGGCTTCAGGCCGCCGCCTGGACCGGCGTCGGCCGCCAAACCGTCTGGGGAAACGGCGTCATCGCTGCCGAGCCAATCGTTTCTCCACGCTGAGCTGCCACCCTGAAACCTTTACTTCAGAGGTGGGCTGTCGACACCCCTTTGTGGTGCTCCATTTTCGTCGTTTATTCGTCCCCTCGTGGAACTGCGTGGAGGATGGTTCTACAGTGCGCTCAACGTCGGATTCAATTCCGTTCCAAATCAACTAGATACACACCATGATGGATCTTGGTATTGACCGTCCACAACATCTTGGGGTATTGTTTCGAGTGCCACTGGTCTCACACGGATGAATTTTACCTGGGACCAGGGCTCCCGTTTTTGTCTTTTTCTAAGGAGGAGCCTTCCATGGGCCAACTGGGTGTCGACTTGGGAGCTCACATCAAGTCTTTCCGTCGGAGCTTGCGGAAAGAAGAACGCACGGGGCTTGCGTTTCCCCGCTATTTTACAGCCCGGCTGGAAGCCGGCCGAACCCCCTATGACGAAGTCCGCTGGGAGACTCGCACCGCCTCCATCGGCAACGACAAGGGGGCGATGATCTTCGAGCAGAAGGACACCGAGATCCCGGCCGACTGGTCCCAGACGGCCACCAACATCGTTGCCTCCAAGTACTTCCACGGCAAGATGGGGACGCCCGAACGTGAGCGTTCCGTCTCCCAATTGGTCCACCGCGTGGTGGATACCATCTCGGAGTGGGGCATTGAGGGCCGCTACTTCCGCAGCCTGGAGGACGCCGCCAACTTCCGCAACGAGCTGGCCCACCTGATGCTGACCCAGAAGGCCTGCTTCAACTCGCCGGTGTGGTTCAACGTCGGCGTGAAGGAAGAGAACCGCGGTTACGGCTGGTACTACGACGAAGCCACCGACAGCATCGTCAAGATGGACAAGTCCACCCACCGCCCGCAGTGTTCGGCGTGCTTCATCAACTCGGTGCAGGACTCGCTGGAGTCCATCCTCGACCTGGCCAAGACCGAGGGCATGCTCTTCAAGTGGGGCTCCGGCACGGGAACCAACCTCTCCACTCTGCGCGAAGAGAACGGCCTGCTGTGGGGCGGCGGGCGCGCCTCCGGGCCGCTGAGCTTCATGAAGGGCTTCGACGCCTTCGCCGGCGTGATCAAGTCCGGCGGCAAGACGCGCCGCGCCGCCAAGATGGTGATCCTCAACGCCGAGCACCCCGACGTGGAGCAGTTCATCTGGTGCAAGGCCAAGGAAGAGAAGAAGGCCCACACCCTGATCGACGCCGGTTACGACCAGTCGCTGGACGGCGAGGCTTACAGCTCCATCTTCTTCCAGAACGCCAACAACAGCGTGCGCGCCACCGACGAGTTCATGCAGGCCGTGGTGAGCGACTCCGACTGGTGGACGCGCTCGGTGGTCAGCGGCGAGCCGGTGAAACGCTATCGCGCGCGCGACCTGATGCGCTCCATCGCGGAGGCCACCTGGCAGTGCGGCGACCCGGGCATGCAGTTCGACACCACCATCAACAAGTGGCACACGTCGAAGAACACCGCCCGCATCAACGCCTCCAACCCCTGCTCGGAGTACATGTTCCTGGACGACTCGGCCTGCAACCTGGCGTCGCTGAACCTGATGAAGTTTGTGAACGGCGCCGGGCAGTTCGACGTGGAGGCCTTCCGCCACGCCGTCGACACCGTCATCCTGGCCCAGGAGATCCTGGTGGACAGCGCCAGCTATCCCACCGAGCGCATCGCCCGCAATTCGCACGACTACCGGCCGCTGGGCCTGGGATTCGCCAACCTCGGCTGCCTGCTGATGTCGATGGGCGTGCCCTACGACAGCGACCAGGGCCGCGCCTGGGCCGGCGTCATCTCCGCCATCATGACCGGCCAGGCCTATCTCACCTCGGCCCGCTGCGCCGAGGTGGTGGGTCCGTGTCCCGGCTACGCTGTCAATGAGGAGCCCTTCCTCGACGTCATCAAGATGCACTGGGATTCGGTGAACGGCATCGATTCCAGGCACGTCCCCCCGGCCGCCCTGCAGGCCGCCGGCGAGGTCTGGAAGCAGGCCTACGAACTCGGCCAGAAGACCGGCTACCGCAACGCCCAGGTCTCCGTCATCGCTCCCACCGGCACCATCGGCTTCATGATGGATTGCGACACCACGGGCGTGGAGCCCGACCTGGCCCTGGTGAAGTACAAGAAGCTGGTGGGCGGCGGCGTCATCAAGATCGTCAACAATACCGTCCCCTCCGCGCTGATCCGCCTGGGCTACTCGCCCGAGCAGGTGGAGGAGATCGTCCGCCACATCGATTCCTCCGGCACCATCGAGGGAGCGCCCCACTTGAAAACCGAGCACCTGCCCGTCTTCGACTGCTCCTTCAAGGCCCCCAACGGCAGCCGCTTCATCCACCACATGGGCCACGTGCGCATGATGGCCGCAGTTCAGCCGTTCATCTCCGGCGCCATTTCGAAGACCATCAACATGCCCGAGGAGTCCACTGTGGAGGACATCTCCGGCGCCTACGTCGAAAGTTGGAAGCTCGGCCTCAAGGCCGTGGCCATTTACCGCGACGGCTCCAAGCGCGTCCAGCCGCTCAGCTCCGGCAGCAGCAAGGGTGAGAAGAAAGCCGCCGTGCCCGTGGCCGCGCCGGCGCGCGTCGAGGAGCGCATCGTCTACCGCCCGCAGCGCCGCAAGCTGCCGGACGAGCGGCAGTCGCTCACCCACAAGTTCTCCATCGCCGGACATGAAGGATACATCACCGTCGGCCTGTTCGACGACGGCACCCCGGGTGAACTCTTCATCACCATGGCCAAGGAGGGTTCCACCATCTCCGGCCTGATGGATAGTTTCGCCACCACCGTCAGCTACGCGCTGCAGTACGGCGTGCCGGTCAAGTTCTTCGTGGACAAGTTCAGCCACGTCCGCTTTGAGCCCTCCGGCTACACCGGCAACCCGCAGATTCCCTACGCCAAGTCCATCATGGACTACATCTTCCGCTGGCTCGCCCTGAAGTTCATCGGGCCGAATTCGGTGGAAAACGAGGCCGGCGAGAGCCTGCGGCTGCGGCCCACCGAGCCCGAACCTCAACAGAAGCTGGCGTTCAGCCCGGCCGAGGGCATGGACGACGCCCCGGCCTGCTCGGAGTGCGGCGGCATCATGACCCGCAACGGCTCGTGCTACAAGTGCGAGAATTGCGGCGGGACATCGGGCTGCTCGTAAGGTATTGCACGAACAGAACCAAGGGGGCTCCCCAGGGAGCCCCTGATTGGTTTCTGGGGGCAATTAGGCGCGGACTAGGACGAATCTCCGATACGGCGCATTCCGGAATAAGCCGAAAGACAGAGGAAAGCTTATGGAACCGGTAATTTATCTCGTCGTACTGATCATCGGCCTGATCGCCGGTGGCGTGTTGGGCAGCTTCCTTCTCAAGGGCAGCGGTACCGGCAGCCTGGCGGCCAGCGAAGCCGAACTGGCCGATCTCAAGGCCCGAGTCGAGGAACGCGACCGCCTGCTGGGTGAAATCCGGCAGCAGGTGGACGAAGAACGCGCCGCCGCCGACAAGCTCCAGCGGGAGCTGACCGAGGCCGTGGGCGCGCGCAGCGCGGCCGAGGAGCGCGCCCTGGCCGTCCCGCGCCTCACCGCACAATTGGAGGAGAAGGACCAGGCCAACGACGCGTTGAACCAGAAGATCCTGGCGCTTGAGACGCGGCACGCCTCCCTGCTCACCCGGCTCGACGAGGCCGAAAAGTCGCAGGCCGAGAAGCTGAAGGCGCTCGACGAAGCCCAGGCGCGGCTGGCGGAAACATTCAAGGGAGTGGCCGCGGAAGCGCTGGCTTCCAACAACCAGAACTTCCTCACCCTGGCCGAGACCGCCTTCCAGAAGGCGCAGGAGACGGCCAAGGGCGATCTGGACGTGCGGCAAAAAGCGATCGAAGAGACGCTGAATCCGCTCAAGGAAGCGCTTACAAGGATAGAAAAGGACCGTACCGAGGCATTTGCCGGACTCGGCGAGCAGGTCAAGCTCCTGCACTCGGCCCAGCTCAAGGTGGAGGTGGAGACCTCCAAACTGGTCAACGCTCTCCGCGCCCCGTCCGTGCGCGGGCGCTGGGGCGAGATCCAGCTCCGGCGTGTGGTGGAGATGGCCGGCATGATCGAGTACTGCGACTTCGAGGAGCAGGTCTCGGTGGATACCAGCGACGGCAAGCTGCGGCCGGACATGATCATCCGCCTGCCCAACCACCGGGAGATCGTGGTGGACTCCAAGGTGGTGCTGGCAGCCTACCTCGACTCGCTCGAGGTTGCCGGCGAGGACGCCCGCCAGGACAAGCTGGCCGAGCACGCCCGGCAGGTGCGCCAGCACATCCAGCGCCTGGCCGGCAAGGCGTACTGGGACCAGTTCCAGCAGGCGCCTGACTTCGTGGTCGCTTTCCTGCCCGGTGAAACTTTCTTCAGCGCCGCCCTGCAGAAGGACCCCAACCTGATCGAATTCGGGGTGGAGAACAAGGTGCTGCTGGCCACGCCCACCACCCTCATCGCGCTGCTGAAGGCCGTCCACTACGGCTGGCGCCAGGAGAAGCTGGCCGACAACGCCCAGCAGATCTCCGACCTGGGCAAGGATCTCTACGAGCGCCTGCGCGTCTTTGCCGGGCACATGGAGGGTGTCCGGGGCGGGTTGGAGAAGGGCGTGGACGCCTACAACAAGGCCGTGGGTTCTCTGGAGACGCGCGTGCTGGTAGCCGCGCGCCGCTTCAAGGATCTGTCGGCAGCCGGCGGCGAGGACATCGACCCGGCCCTCGCCATCGACCGCCGGCCGCGCGCCGTCCAGGCGCCTGAGCTGGCGCTTCTGGCCGCAGCGGCGGGCAACGGAGCCCTGCCGCTGGAAACCGAATAGCGGCTCAGAACCACTGCAGCGTGTAGCCGAGGCGGACGCCCCGGCCGATCTCGGGGGCGAAGCTCTTGAGGAAGTTGAGGTGGTTGTAGTACAGCCGGTCGCCCAGGTTGAAGGTGTTCACGCTGAAGGTGTGCATCAGGTGCTGGGTGGTGCGGGTGTAGCTGGCGTTCAGGTTCAGCAGGGCATAACCCGGCGTTTTGGTCTCATTCGGCGCAAGCTGCCACTGTTTATTGGCGAGGACCAGCTCCGGGCGGATGTTGAGGCCCTTCCAAAACCAGTCGAGCCCCGCACGCCCTCGCCCCGGCGGGATTCTCGGCAGGTTTATGCCGCTGCCGGTGAGGTTGGCGTCAACGTAGTCCAGGCCCGTGTTGAGCCAGAGCGATCGCGCCAGCAGGAATTGCAGACGTGCCTCAGCGCCGAGGAAACGGGCGTCGTGCTGGCGATAGTAATAGACCGGCAGGCCGTCGACTTCCGTGCCCGCGGGCTGGAAGTAGACGAAGTCGTGCATCTGGTAGCTGAAAGCGCTAGCCTCCAGACGGACCCTGCCGCTCTGGTGTCGCATCGAAGCCTCGACGCCGTCGCTTTTCTCGCGCCGCAGATCGGGGTTGCCGATTTCAAACGCCAGGTTTCCCGGGTGCGGCCCCATGTTGTAGAGCTCTTCCAGGGCCGGGGCGCGATAGGAGTGCATGTAGTTCACCACCAGCGCGCCGTTCTTCCACGTGGGGAGGTAGGCGCCGGCGGAGCCGGACAGTCCGGTGAAGCCGCGGTGGGCCAGCCCGGCGGGTGAGTAGGCGTTGCGCTCCAGCCGCGCGCCGAACTGGAGGCGGATGCGTTTGAAAGTCAACTCCTCCAGGCCAAACACGGCCTGAGAGCCGTGCGTGACAGGCGGCGTCAGCGCCTCGGCGCCGCGCGCCTCGTAGTCGCGCCGCAGACCCCAGAAGCCCAGGCTGCCGGTCAGCGGCCCGCGCTTCTTTTGGTTGAGAGTCCCGCGGTAAGTGAACTGCTTGTTGAAGAACTGGGTGCCGGTGATGCCTTCCACGACTTCTCTGTGGGTGTAGTCGGAGTAGTTCAGGTCGAACTGAAACTGCTCGGCGAAACCTCGCATCTGCTTCACCGCCCCGTTGAACCGCACGTTGTTGCGGCGCATTTTGGGCACCGACATCTCGCCGGCGGCCGATTCAACAGGAATGCCGTAGGTGGTCTCCACGTTCTGGAAGTTGGAATTGAAGGAGAACTTCTCTCCGAACCGGCCCGCGCCGGCCTTGAAGTTGGTCAGTTCGCCGCCGGAGTTGAGCACGGCGCCTACGGGCGTGCGGTAGTCGCCGGTTCTCATGCCGCCACCCGAGCCGTAGATCATCCAGTCGCCGGCGCCGTACTCGAACGACCCGCCGCCGCCGAGCTGGGCGTTTCCAGAGCCGCCCACGCCGTTCAGCGTCATGTGCAGCCCTTCGTGCGGGTGCTGGTTGATGATGTGGTGGTCGGTGAGGACGTTTACCACGCCGCCGATGGCGTTGGAGCCGTAAAGCAGCGTGGCCGGCCCTTTCACCACCTCCACGCGCTCGATGTTGGACGAATCGACCGGCTCGCCGTGGTCGCCGGACTGGGAGGAGAGAGTGCCCGTGCGCATGCCGTCCTGCAGAATCAGCACACGGTCTCCGTCGAAGCCACGCACGACCGGACGGCTGGAGCCAGGGCCGGAACTGCGCTTGGCCACGCCTGTTTCCTGGTCCAGCAGATCCCCCAGCGAAGTGGACCCGCTGCGCGCGGTCAGTTTGTAACCCTCCAGCGAGGTGACAGACTGGAAGGATTCCATCACCGTCTCCTCCTGTCCGGAGGCGGTCACAGTGATGGACTCCCGCAATGTGGAGAGTCTCAGCGTGAATTCCACCACCAATGCCTCGCCAGGCCGCACGGTGACACTCTGCTTTTCATCGGCCAGGGCGTGCATGTGCGCCATCAAGGAATAGTCTCCTGCCGGCACGCCGCTGAATGAGAACTCTCCTTTCTCGTCGGTCGAGGCGATGCGGCCGAGCGGACTCAAGTGGACGCTGGCGCCGTGCAGAGGCGCGCCGCCGTCGGCGAGCTTGACATGGCCGCGAATATCGCCGGTTTGGGCTGAGAGCCCGGCGGCGCAGAGCAGGCCGGTCAGAAGAGAGGGAAGAAGGAATCGGTTCACGGAAGCGAAAGACACTCTCTTCCATTGTCCTTCATCGCCCCGCCCGGCGAATCCTTCCCTCCGGCGCACGCGTCCAATCTATTGATGCCGCGCTACTTCACTCTCCACCGTGCCCAGAACCTGCTGCCTGAAATCGAGCGGCTGATGCGAGGCGCCGTCGAAGCCAAGACGGCCCTGGATGAGGCGCAATCAGAGATTGCCAGCCTCACCGGGAGGGTCCGGCTGATGGGCGGCATGCGAGTCGATCCGGCCCGCGTCGCCGAAGCCGGACAGACGCGCGCCGATGCCGCCGGGGCTCTCCAGAGCTCGGTGGAGTCCATCGTTGAGCTGGGAGTCCATGTGAAGGATCTCGAGGCCGGCCTGGTGGATTTTCCCACCCTGTACCGGGGCGCGGAGGTGCTGCTCTGCTGGCGGTTGGGCGAGGCAGGCATCTCCCACTGGCACGGTATTGAGGAGGGATTCCGGGGGCGAAAGAGAATCGACCGCGATTTCCTCGATCACCACGCGGGTGATCCCGAGCACTAATCCCCCCCCAGACAACGGTGAAACCGGACGATATACAATCTGAGGAGCCTCAGTTCCACAGGGAGTGCTACACCGAGTGCCCCAATGCCTGCTGCCTGTCATCCTGGCCGTCCTGGCCGCAGTTCCGGGCTCAGGCGCCGGCGCGCAATCCGGTGGTCTCCCCAAGCGTAACGTCCTCATTCTGAACTCCTATCACGCCGGCTTAGAATGGACCGATGAGGTCGGCCGCGGTCTGCGTTCGGTGCTCCATGACCAGCCTTTCGAAGTGGAGATTTGGAATGAGTTCCTGGATACCAAGCGGAAAGCCGATCCCGGTTACTTTGACGA
Organism: Acidobacteriota bacterium; assembly: GCA_016215215.1. Classification (GTDB taxonomy): domain Bacteria; phylum Acidobacteriota; class Terriglobia; order Bryobacterales; family Bryobacteraceae; genus Paludibaculum. The sequence goes on along the minus strand of JACRKW010000279.1, from coordinate 3,612 downwards.
AATCCGCGGCTGGCTGGCACGGAAGTACGCGGGAACACGGCTGGACCTCATCGTCAGCGTCGACGATGATGCGCTGGCCTTCCTGCTGGAACACAAGCGGTCCCTTTTCGGCGACGTGCCGGTGGTCTTCTGTGGCGTCTCGGGCAAGCAGCTCATTGCCAGTGTGCCTAGAGACTCCTACACCGGCGTTGAGGAACAGTTCAACCTGCGCAGCCTGGTAAGCGAGGCGCTGGCTCTCTTTCCGCGCACCAAGTCCATTATCGTCGTGACGGACAACTCCGCCACCAGCGCCGTTCACCTGGCCCAGATGCGTGAACTGGTCCCGGCCATGCCCCAACTCCAATTCGAATTCCTCGACGGCGCGGTGATGCCTTTTGAGGTGATTCTGGAGCGCCTCCGGACCGCGCCTGCCGGGGGCATAGTGCTGGCCACTATGTTCACGCACGATCATGGTGGCGCCTATATCCCGGAAAGGACCTCCGCCTCGAAGATCGCCCGTGCCGCCACGGGGCCGGTCTTCAGCCCGAATACGAGTGTGATGGGTCAGGGCTATCTGATGGGAAACCGCAACGAGGGATATCACCACGGCCGTTTTGCCGCGGGCCTGGCTGTTCAGGCGCTCAACGGGCGAGCGCCTTCCGCGATTCCGCTGGTGATGGAAAGCAGGCCCGCTCCGGTGGTCGACTACGCGGCGATGCAGCGATGGGGCGTCGACAGGTCCAGATTGCCTCCCGGATCGGAAATCGTGAACGCGCCCGCCAGCCTCGCGGATGTATACCAGCAGAACCGCGCGGTCGTCTGGACCGGCGTCACCTTTCTCCTGGCGCAGACGCTCATCATCGCGGCGCTTGTGCTGAACCGGCGGAAACTCCGGCGGGCGGAGGCCGCGCTTCTGGAGAGTCGCGCAAATCTCGACAGGGCGCAGGCCGTGGCTCACCTGGGCGCATTTGAATGGGATCTTGTCACCGGCCGAATGGTCTGGTCGGACGAGACCTACCGCATCCACGGCTTCTCTCCAGGGAGCGTGGAGCCCAGCATCGACCTCGCCCTGAGCGTCATACATCCGGACGACCGGGAAAGAATGCGATCGGTCATAGCGGGTGATGGAGCACGACCGCGAGGCGCATCCCTCGAGTTCCGGATCATCCGCCCCGATGGCGTCGCCCGGCACTTACGCAGCGATGGCGAAGACATCGTTACTCCGGATGGCCGCCACCTGAGGGTCGGCATCGTACAGGACATTACTGAACTCAGAGAGATCGAGGAGCAGTTTCTCCACACTCAGCGTGTGGAGTCTCTCGGCAGGTTGGCAGGCGGCATCGCCCATGACTTCAACAACCTGCTGACCGTGATCAACGGCTATACCGAGATGATGCTGGCGCAGACCCCAGAGTGCCAACCCCAACACCAACCGCTTCTGGAGATCAGCCACGCCGGCAAGCGCGCGGCCGATCTCACCAGCCAGTTGCTCGCCTTCAGCCGAAGGCAGGTGCTGCGGCCCATGGTCCTCGATCTCAACCAAGTAGCCCTCTCGATGGAGGGCCTGCTCAAACCGCTCTTGAGCGATTCCGTCAGGCTGGTCTACTCGCTTACCCCCGGCCTGCTCCGTGTCCGGCTGGACAAGGGCCAGATTGAGAACGCCATCCTCAACCTGGCCGCCAACGCCCGAGACGCCATGCCGGAAGGCGGCACCATCACCATCGCCACGACGAACGAGGAAGTGACCGAACGGACGTCCTGGCACGGTTTCGAAATCCACCCTGGCCCCCACGTCTGCCTGTCGATTACCGATACGGGAACCGGCATGTCCGAGGCCACCCGCGAACGTATTTTCGAACCCTTCTTCACCACCAAGAAGGTCGGCAAGGGCACCGGCTTGGGCCTGCCCAGCGTCTACGGCAGCGTCAAGCAGAGCGGCGGCCACCTTCACGTGATCAGCGCGCCGGGGCAGGGGGCTACCTTCAAGCTCCTCTTCCCTGGAATCGACGAACAGCCGGAAGGCTCCGAGGCAAACGCAGCCCCAATTCCAGAGCTAAGCCAGCCCGCTGACAACGCCGCCACCCGAATCCTCCTAGTCGACGACGAAACGCAGGTCCTCAACCTGGCCGCCGGCGCGCTCGAGGCGGCAGGCTATTCCGTACTACGGGCCTCCAGCGCGGAGAAGGCATTGCAGGCCGCTGCCTCCATCCGGCCGCACCTGCTGATCACGGACCTGATCATGCCAGCCACCGGCGGCCAAGCTCTATCGGCCGAGCTTTGCAGACGCTACCCCGGGCTCCCGGTGCTCTTTATCTCCGGCTACTCCGCGGAGTTCCGCCACACGGATCACGATTCTTCTCCGGTCGAATTCCTGGCCAAGCCTTTCCTGCCCGAAGAGCTCTGTCAGACCGTCAGCAGGCTGCTTGGCGCGCGTCCGATTTGACACCCCTCGCCACACTCACTAGACTGAAAGTTAGCCTGGTTTTTCATCCGGGCGCCGGCAATGCTGCTCGCCAAAGAATTCGTCGCCTATCTCAGCCGCCAGCTTACAGCCAAGCTCGGGTCCAACTTCATCGAGATCGCCAATCCAGCGGCCGTCGCCGAGATCATCAACAACGTCGTCATCGAGGAGCTGACCGTTGAGGACCGGCTGAACGACGAAGTGCGCAATCTGCTGGAAGAGTACTCGGTGTACATGTCCAACAACGGCATCAGTTACTCCGAGATGTTCCGCAAGATCAAGAATCAGTTGGTGGCCCAGCGCAAGATCGTGCGCGCCGCCGGGCGCGACACCGGCGACGCCATGAAGCTCAGCCGGGACAAGATCAACGAGATCTCCCACAAGCTGATCCCCGTCCTCAAGAAATCCAGGGAGTGCCGGTTCCGCAAGGACCCCAACGACGTCCGGCTGGAACTGGTGCGGCTGGTCTCCGACGTGCTGCTGAATGAGGACAAGGCCGAAAAGGCCGCCCGCGCCAAGATCCGGACCCAAAAGAAGGAGATCCCCGAGGGCAGCGAGGAGTGGGATCTTCTCCACAAGCGCTACTATGCCGAGGAGCTGAAGAACCTCGGCATCGATCTCACCCGCGGCTGAGACCTTCCCACCCACATGCCGGCACCCGCACTTGTCGTCACCGGTTCCCTGAACATGGACTTCGTCGTTCAGGTGGACCGCCTGCCCGCTCCGGGTGAGACGGTCCTTGGTTCCGGCTTCCAGATGATCCCAGGTGGGAAGGGCGCAAACCAGGCCTGCGCGGCCGGGAAGCTCGCCTCCTGCGCCTCCGTGCGCATGATTGGACGCACCGGCGCCGATCCCTTCGCAGGCCATCTCCGCGCCAGTCTCGCCGGAGCCGGTGTCGACGTCTCGGCCGTCCGTGACTCGGCGAGCCAGCCCACCGGCGTGGCCCTGATCTGGGTGGAGCGTTCGGGGCAGAACTCCATCGTCGTCGCATCCGGGGCCAACCTCGAACTCTCCCCAGCCGACATCGACACAGTCCTCGACGCCTTCAGAGGCGCGCGGTACGCGCTCTTCCAGTTGGAGAGCCCGCTGGCCACCGTGGAGCACGCGCTCGGGGTGGCCCGTTCAGCCGGGGCCAGGACGATTCTGGACCCCGCGCCCGCCCGGCCCCTGCC
>JACRKW010000289.1 GCA_016215215.1 Acidobacteriota bacterium | reverse complement strand
TCATGGAGCGTGTCACCTCCGAGCTCGGTCCCGTCGACATCATTGTCAACAACGCCGCCACCAACGTCGCCCAGAGCCCATGCCTTTCCCTCGACGACTCTGCCTTCGACAAGATGGTCGAGGTGAATCTGAAATCCACTTTCCGCCTCATCCAGGCGCTCGCCCCCGCCATGTGCGCGCGCGGCAGTGGCTCCATCGTCAACATCGCCTCCGTTGCCGGCATCAAACCTCAATTCGAAAGCCTGCTCTACTCCATGACCAAGGCAGCGCTGATCATGATGACCAAGTCGTACGCCCTTGAGCTCGGCCCCAGCGGCGTGCGCGTCAACGCCATCGCCCCCGGCCTCATCCAGACCCGCCTCAGCGAGTTCTTCTGGAAGGACGACCAGCGCCGCCAGGCCGTGTTCGGCGGCCAGCCCATCCGCCACCTTGGCCAGCCCGAAGAAATCGCCGAAATCGCGACTCTCCTCGCCAGCGATCGCGCGTCTTACATCACGGGAGAAGTGATCGTCGCCGATGGCGGCTTCCTCCTCGCCTAAACCCTCATGAAGCCCCTTTTCATCCTGCTGGCCTCCGCCTCCTTCGCGCAGCAGCCCTCCTTGGTCAGGGAAGTTCGCGCCGCCGCCGCTTCGGGCGACTTTGCCTCCGCTCAGAAGACCCTCGACTCCGCCAAACTCACTTCCGGCATCTCGCCCCGCTGGCTGGAGGCCCACAGTTGGATGGGCCGCGGTTACCTCGGAGCAAAGGATTACGACGCCGCGGACCGCTACGCCGCCGAGACCCGCAAGCTTGCCCTCGAGGTGCTCAGGTCCCGAAAGCTGGACGCCGAACCCGCTCTTCCCATCGCTCTCGGCGCCTCCATAGAAGTCCAGGCTCAAGTCCTCAACGCCCGCGGGCAAAGGGCGGAGGCCGTCGCCTTCCTCCAGCAGGAGCTCAAGTCCTGGCACGACACCTCCATCCGCACCCGCATCCAGAAGAACCTGAACCTCATCTCGCTCGTCGGCCACCCCGCGCCCGCTCTCGACACCCGCCAGTTCCTGGGAGCCCAGCATCCCCCTACCACCCCTCTGAAGGGCCGAAAAGTCCTTCTCTTCTTCTGGGCTCACTGGTGCGGAGATTGCAAAGCCACCGCCGCCGCCATCGCGCGCATTGCCCGCGAATACCCCTCGCTGACCGTCATCGGCCCCACCCAGACCTACGGCTACGCCGCCCGCGGGGAGGAGGTTCCGCGCGACGCCGAAGTCCGCTATATCGACCAGATCCGCCAGCAGTATTACGGCGACATCCGCGGGCTCACCGTCCCAGTCTCTGAGGAGAACTTCAAAACCTGGGGCGCCAGCACCACCCCCACCCTGGCCCTCATCGACGAAGCCGGCATCGTCCGTCTGTACCACCCCGGCCGCATGTCGTACGAGGAACTCCTCCCCTACGTCCGCGACTGACCATTCACACCACCCGCACCCGGCCGCTCTTTAGACGAATCCGCCTGAACGCTGCGTCCCGCGTGATCAACTCCCCGTCCAGCGCCTCCGCCAGCGCCAGGTACGCGGCATCGTAGGGTGTTAAGTTATGCCGCAGTTCCCAGATCCGGTCCAGCAGCGATCCGTGCGAATGGCGGCGGATGCGCAGTTCCGCGCACGTCAGCACGGCCTCCGCCGCCCGCGCCGGAGCCAGTCTGCCGGCCAGCATCAATTGCCTCAATCCGCTCATCACTTCCAGGTCCATGACCTCCGGCGCGCTTCGCGCCGTTCCTGGATCTTCCAGCAAGGCCACCACATCCTGCGGCAGTTCCATCCCCAGCAGATAGTCGATCAGCACCGACGCGTCCGCGACGATCATCGCCCTGCGCGTCCCGCCTGGATCGCCGCCAGCACCTCCTGTGGCGCAATCTTCACTGGCCGCCGCCGGGCAAGCCGCGCGCGAATCTCCGCCTCTGTCGGATACGCCGCCAGCTTCGTCACCTCGCGCAACAGATACTCCGAAAGCGAGAGGCCATACTCAACAGCCTGAGCCTTCAGCCGCCTGTGTGTGTCATCGGCGACGTTTCTGATCTGGACATTCACCGGCATGTCTCCAGCTTGCATGCATGCAAAATGCATGTCAACCCGCCGCGGGCCGGAACTCAGCGCCCTCCTGCCGCAGGTGTTACAATTCCTCGTCGGTCTTTCTGGAGGTTTGTAAAATGTATCGCCTCGTCTTGCTTGCCTGCCTGTCTCTTGTTGCCAGCACCCTCGAAGCTCAGAACCGCGGCGCCATCACAGGCGAGGTCGTCGACCCCTCCGGCCTGGGCGTCCCCTCGGCCCAGGTCACCGTCCTGTCCCAATCCATCGGCCTGCAGCGCGAAACCACCAGCAATGAGAACGGCTTCTTCACCGTCCTCAGCCTGCCCGTAGGCAACTACGAAGTCCGCATCCAGGCCCCAGGCTTCAAGGCCCTCACCCGCTCCAATCTGCGCCTCGACGGCGACCAGGTCCTCAACCTGAAGTTCCAGATGGAGATCGGCCAGCTCGCCGACAAGGTGGAAGTCACCTCCGACGCCCCCATCATCGAGACCGCCAACGGCGAGGTCTCGCGAACCGTCACCATGCAGCAGTTGCAGGACTTCGCCCTCGCCGGCCGGAACTCCTATTACATGCTCGGCATCATGCCCGGCGTGGTCTCCCGATACGGCAACTTCTCCACCGACTTCCGCGGCTTCAGCTTCTCCATGGGCGGCCTGCAGATCAACGGCCAGCGCAAGGACACCAACTTCATCACCGTCGACGGCATCTCCAACACCAACAGCAAGGACGGCGTCACCCAGAACAACATCGTCGGCGTGGACTTCGTCGAAGAGCTCAAGGTCGCCACCAGCCACTATGCCGCCGAGTACGGCCGCACCACCGGCGCCCAGATCGGTTACACCACCCGCCGCGGCACCCAGAGTTTCCACGCCTCCGCCTTCGAGTTCTTCCTCAGCGAGGCCTTCGCCGGCCAGCAGTTCGTTATCGGCGGCCGCCCCCACCTGCGCTATCACGACTTCGGCGCCACCCTTGGCGGCCCGGTCTACATCCCCCGCAAGTGGAATACGGAGAAGAACAAGTTGTTCTTCTTCGTAGGCTTTGAGGGCCGCAGAACCCCCGGATTCGTTCAGAAGTTCATCAACGTGCCCACAGTGGCCGAAAAGGGCGGCGACTTCAGCGCCAGCGCCATCAAGCCTCTGGACCCCTCCACGGGCGCGCCCTTCCCGGGCAACCAGATCCCCACCACCCGCATCAGCGCCTTCGGCCGCTATATCAGCAAGGTCTATCCCAATCCCAACTACGTCGGCCCCGGCGGCAACTACTACAACATGGGCATCCAGCCCACCACCGCCATGGACCAGATCTACCGCGTTGACTACAACATCAAGCCGGCCTGGCAGCTCAGCTTCCGCTTCATGCCGGGCGAGCAGGAGTCCTCCTCCTTCTTCAGCTTCAACCCCTTCCCGCTCTTCCAGGCGGTGAACGCACGCAAGGGGGACAGCTCCATGCTCAGCCTGACCACGTCCATCAATCCCACCACCGTCAACGAGTTCGCGCTGGGCTATTCGGCTTACCGCGAAACGGTCGACACCAACGGCGACGGCGCCTTCCGCGCCGCCTACGGCCTCAGCTTCCCCTCTCTCTACACCATCAATCACCCCACCCGCATCCCAGTCACTGCCATTTCGGGCTACGCCACCACCACCGGCGGCGGGTACACCAAGCAGGCCACGCCCACCATCACTATCCGCGAGAACTTCAGCAAGGTCCGCGGCTCGCACGTTCTCAAGGCCGGCGTCTACATCGAGCAGATGTCCTACAACCAGCTCAACTCGGCCTCCGACAACGGCGCCTTCCAGTTCGGCAGTTCGGCCGTCAACCCCAAGAACTCCCGAAACCCATTCGCCAACGCTCTGCTCGGCAATGCCGACGCCTACCAGGAAGGCGGACCGCCCGTCCAGACCGTCTACAAGGGCTACGACCGGGAGTTCTACGTCCAGGATTCCTGGAGGGTCTCGCCCCGCCTCTCGCTGGAGTTCGGTATCCGCTATTCCTTCATCTCCCCCTGGTCTACGAAGTGGAACAACACCGTCGCCTTCATGCCCCAGTATTGGGATCCAGCCAAGGCCCCTCAGGTCGCCGCCAACGGCATTCTCGTCCCTGGTTCCGGCGACCCCTACAACGGTCTTGTGATGCCCGGCTCGGGCTTTCCCGAATCCGCCAATGGCCGTATCCCGCAGTATGCCGATCCCGCCATCAAGGCCCTATTCCGCGGCATTCCCGAAGGCTACAATCCCCTCCGCAAGACCAACTTCCAGCCCCGCGCCAGCTTTGCCTGGGACGTCTTCGGCAACGGCAAGCTCTCCATCCGCTCCGGCGCCGGCATCTTCCAGGGCGTAACCCCCATTAACAACTCCGGCTGGAACCTCGGCGCGCGCGCCCCGCTTACCTTGAGCTCCACCGTCCTGAACGCCTCAACCGACAATCCCGGCGCCGGCATCCCCTATAACCCGCAAACCCCCATCGACGCCGGCTCACTGCCCACCGACTACAAGATCCCCACTGTCTACAACTACAGCTTCGGCATCCAGACCCTGCTGCCCTACAAGACCGCCCTGGACGTGAGCTACGTGGGCAACGCCGGGCGTCACCTCTCCTGGGCGCGGCCGCTCAACTTCCTCACGCCAGCCCAACTGGCCGCCCGCCCCGGCGTCGATCCCCGGCCCTTCCTTCCCTACCGCGGTCTGAACGGCATCAGCCTGGTTGAGCCCGCCGCCACCTCCAGCTACAACTCTCTCCAGATCACTGCCCGCCGCCGCACCGGCGACCTCACCTACAGCTTTGCCTACACCCTGGGCAAGATCATCGGATACGGCAATGAGGGCATCGCCGGCGGCTTCCAGAATCCGCTCGACATCCGCTCCGATCGCTCCGAACTGGAGGAGAGCCGCCGCCACAACGTCGTCTTCACCCATAGCTACGAGCTCCCCTGGTTCAAGAGCCAGAGGGGCGTCCTCGGCCGCATCGCCGGCGGCTGGAATGTCACCGGCATGTGGCTCATCAACTCCGGACGCCTCTATTCGGTTTCGATGACCGGCGCTCCCGGCCAGGTCGCCTCCCGTCCCAACCTCGTCGGCGAATGGCAGCTCCCCGAAAACCAGCGGACCCTTTACCGCTGGTTCAACACAGCCGCCTTCGCCCGCCCGGCCGCTTATACTTACGGCAACCTGGGCAAGTGGGTGCTGCATGGCCCGGGGACGTTCAACACCAGCGGCGTCGCCCTGAAGAACGTCCGCATCTATGAAAAGGCGCTTGTCCAGTTCAGGATTGAGTGCTTCAACGTCATGAACCACATGGACCTGACCGATATCAACACCAACATGGGCACTCCGCAGTTCGGCCAGATTGGCGGGACCAGCACCCCCCGCATGTTCCAGTTCGGCGCCAAGTTCCTCTGGTAGTACAGGGAACTCGAGCAGCACCTACATTTCGCGGTCACCACCTCCGGCGGGAGGCGGTGACCGCAAAAGACACAGAATTTTCGTTGCCGATGCAATAGTTTGCGGCCGGATTCCGCTAGGCCGCGATTCGTTTGAGGGGAAGCTCGCCCATCCTCGGCGCTGCGCGCCGGGATGGAAGGAGCCCGAAAATGAATCAATTCCTCAAGTGGCTGGCGCTGGCGGCGCTGGCCGGCGCCGGAGGAGATGCGACGGCGCAAACGCAGGTCAGCGTTGGAAAGCAGACCAAGGACTTCGACGGCGCCGCCGCGCCGTTCACCCGACCCAACCGGATGGGGGCAACGCTTCCGGCAACGTGCCAGCCAGGTGAGACGTTCTTCCTCTCCACGGCACAGGCGGGCCTGAACCTGTACGGCTGTGTGAGCGGCAATTGGACGCTGCTCGGCGATGGCGGCGCGGCGGCGGTCAACTACACCGTTCCTTTCAGCGGGCAGACGGCGCAGAGCATCAGCGCGGCGCAGCACGGGCTGACGACGCCAAACCTCGGCGTGGCCTGTTTCGACTCCGCCGGCGATCGGGTTGAGGGCTTCGGCGCGCGGGTCAACCAGACGACACTCCAGGTGGACTTGAGCTTCCCGGCACCGTTTTCAGGCATATGCGTGCTGATCGGCGCGGGCTCCGGCGGCGGAGGAGGCATGGGAGGAGCGGCGGGCGGCGACCTGTCGGGCACGTATCCGAACCCGGTGCTGGCGCCCACCGGGGTGGCCGCCGGGACGTACGGCGGCGCGACGCAGATCCCGCAGATCCAGGTGGACGCCAAAGGGCGGATCGTCGCGGTGACGGCCGTAACGGCCGGTGGCGGAAGCGGCAGCGTGACCAGCGTGGGGCTGTCGTTGCCAGCGGAATTCAGCGTGGCGGGATCTCCGGTGACATCCACCGGGACGCTCGCCGGGACTTGGGCTTCACAGGCCGCCAAGCGTTTCCTGGGCTCGCCCGCGGGAGCCGCCGGAGCGCCGTCGTTTCGCCCCATCGCCGCGGCCGATCTCGGCTCGGGGACACCGGACGCCACCACATTCCTCCGGGGAGATGGAACCTGGGCCGCCCCGGTGGCGGCAGCCAGCGTCACAGGCGGCGCGGGAATCGTCGCGGGAGGCGCGAATCCGACGGTGATTTCTGTGGACACGGCCGTCATTCCGCGGGTGCTCAGATGGACCGGCGGTTACGACTTCCCGGCCGTGGCCCAGAACACCTGCCAGGGCATGGATGCGACCATCGCCGGCGCACAGACCGGCATGCCGGCGATAGCGGCCAGCAACGGCAACGCGACCGACGGAACGGCGTTTCCAACGGGCATCACTCTGGCGGCCCATACCGTGGGACCGAACACCGTCCGGGTGCAGGTATGCAATACGGGCGCCGCGGCGTTCGATCCGCACTACGCATTGAGCTATACGGTGATTCTCTTCCAGTGAGGAAAGACTATGAAGACTCTGATTTTCGCCCTGACATTTGCGCTGGCCGCCGGCGCTCAAACGCCCACGTACGGGTCTTTGGCCCGGAGCGGCGCCATTATCGACCATACCTCAGCCGCCAAGCCGGCACCGGTGCAGTCGGGCACACCGCTCCCAGCAGCGTGCACGGTGGGTGAGTTGTTCTACAAGACGGACGCCACCGCGGGTTCGAACATCTACGGCTGCACGGCCGCCAACACCTGGACCGCGCAAGGCGGCTCCTATGCATTGCCAGCGGCGTCGGGCTCGGTGCTCGGCGGCATCAAGATCGGCGCCGGCCTCACGATTGACGGAAACGGCGTCGCGTCGGCTTCCGGC
>JACRKW010000085.1 GCA_016215215.1 Acidobacteriota bacterium | reverse complement strand
GGACAATTCGAGCCGGCTGCATGAGGTGAGCGCCATTGCAAGGTGGAACCTCACGAAGAACCTCATGCCGAAGATCGAATATCGTTTTCAGCTATCCCACTACAAGGACTTTCAGACATCGATCATGAACCCGTACGCGTATGTAGGAGCAGCAATCGACCCGGCCGGGACGACGGGCTTGCAGAGAATGCTGTTCCTGGGAGCCGACACCCCGGGCTACAGGGCGCACGTCATCACGGTCACTTTGGAATACCGCTTTTGAATCAGAGCAGGGTAAGCAAAGGAGTCCATATGCGAAATCACGGGAGCGCCGTGGCGGTGGCATTGGCCGCCACAATCGTATCGGCATCCTTCACAGTGTCGGCTGCGGTGGCCGGAGACTCCAGGCGCGGCGCGGAAGTGTTCGAGAAGCAGTCTTGCGTGCAGTGCCACAGCGTGAACGGAAAGGGCGGCAAACTCGCGCCCGATCTTGGGCGCCTGCACGGTCGAGGGTTCACTCCCTCCACGCTGGCCAGCCTGATGTGGAACCATGCGCCCACGATGTGGACGGCGATGGAGAAGCAGGGGACCGCTCCACCTGCACTGAGCGAACAGCAGGCTGCCGACCTGTTCGCCTTCTTCTCCTCGGCACGTTTCTTCGAACGACCCGGTGACGCCGGACGCGGTAAGCAGGTGTTTGCCGCGAAACACTGCGCCACCTGCCACGGGATCTCCTCCAGTCCGGAGACCTCAGCGCCGCCGATCGCCACCTGGCCGTCACTCGGGGACCCAATCATGCTGGCGCAGCAGATGTGGAACCACGCACCCAAGATGGCGGCGGCTCTCAAAGAGAAGAAGCTCAAGTTCCCGATGCTCTCCGGCCAGGAATTGACTGACCTGCTGGTCTACCTGCAAAACCTGCCGGAGACTCGAAACCTCGTCTCTGGATTCGCATTGTCGGCGAGCGGCAACGGAGAGGCGCTGTTCCAGCAGAGCGGCTGCGCGGGGTGCCATACCGGCAACCGATCGCTTGAAGGAAAACTGCGCGGGATGACGCCGGCTGACATCGCCGGGGCGATGTGGAACCACTCACCTCGGATGAGGGCGCAACGGCCCAGTCTCGACCTCGACAACATGCGCGAAATCGTCAGCTATGTATGGGCGGCGCAATTCTTTGGTGAATCCGGCGACGCGCGGCGCGGTGAGCGCGTCTTCGCGAAGAAGGGCTGTGCCGGCTGTCACAACGGCTCGGGCTCGGCGCCCGCTCTGGCCAAAGGCCACAGAGGATTCTCCTCCGTGACGATGATCTCCGCGCTTTCCAGGCACGGCCCGGCAATGTTGGCGGCCATGAAGCAGCAAGGCAGGGAGTGGCCGCGATTCACCGGGCCTGAGATGGCTAACCTGGTGTCGTTCCTCGCGAAGGGCAAGTAGCGCGGGACGGCCGGCGCGGCTTATGGAACCTGCGCCCGGATGACGGCGCGGGTGACTTCGCAGGCCGGGAACATGTGCTCCACGCGCAGTGAGGCGAGCGTGATGTCCTGCGGCGTGCCGAAGGTGGTGAACATGCTGAAGAAGGCCAGCTCGCCGTGGGCGGTGGCAAAGCGGGTGGTCAGCACCGGGGCGGCGGAGCGCGGCGAGCCGCAGTGCATGTTCCTGGCGCCCAGGCGCGCGGCCAGAAGTCCAGCGAAGGCATCCACCTTTGGCGTGAGCACGGGGTGCAAAGCGGCGTCGTCCCGCAGGTGAGCCAGCATTGCCGGCCCCACTTCGTGCAGGTTGACCATGCAGTGGGCGAAGCCCTCGGGGTGGATGAGCATGTCCAGGATGTTGACGGGCGAACCTGCCGGAAGTTCGGAGGCCCAGGGCATCAGGACGCCCGCCAGCCACTTGCCGCCTTTGTTGGCATGGAGCAGGTTCCACTCCGCGTCGACGACATAGGCGGGCATCGGGTCGTGCGCCTGGATGAGGTGGAGCAATGCCTGGTTGGCCTGCGCGAGAGCGGGATCGTCGAGCGGCGCGGCGCTGTAAGCAGGCGCATAGCCCGCCTGCAGCATGGCCGCATTGCGCACCACCAATGGAGCCGCGAGTTCTTGCAACCAGGAGATGAGCAGATCGCGGCTGGGCTTGGCGCGGCCACTCTCCACGAAGCTCACGTGCCGCTGGGAAACGCCCATGCGCAACGACAGCTCCATCTGGCTCCAGCGCCTGGCCTTGCGTGCCTGCCTCAGAGTGGAGGGCAACGACGTCATAGCTCGATTGAATCACGCCGGCGCGCTGAATTGATTACCTCAAAGGTAATTGATGACATAACCAGCGCAACCGATACTGGGAGTGAATTCCGTTGAGAGGTTCTGTCATGCAGCGCAGTCTGATCATCGTTGTCCTGGTCCTGTTTGGCGCGCTGAGCGCGGCCGCCGTGTGGAACCACGGCTATTGGGGGATTGTGTCGCCGTTTCTGCGGACCTACGGCGGGGGCCAGGTGCTGGCTGACGTGGTTATAGCGCTCAGCCTCGTCCTGACTTGGATGAAACGCGACGCGAAAAGGACGGGCCGCAGGTACTGGCCGTGGCTGGTACTGACGGTGACGACAGGTTCATTTGGGCCGCTGTTTTACCTGCTGACGCGGAAAGCCGGCCCGGATCACCGATGAAAACTGGCGGCGCTTGGGCTTAGCGCGCCAGCAGCGCGCCGAGCTTGGTCCAGTCCATGGCCTCCCAGATGGGCACGTGGCGCTGGCAGCCGTGCGGCGGCGAGAGTCCGGGCTGGACCTTACGCCCGACGAGCCGGCCGTTCTCGACCGTGGCGCAGCGGCCGAGGCTGCGGACGAGGATCAACTGGGCGGCGCTCCGCGGCAGGGCCGGATCGAAGTAGGCGCGGTTGTGGGTGACGAGTTCCTCGCAGCCCGCTACGGAACCGGAAGGGACGATCATGCCGGGGATGGCGTAGCGGCCGTCGCGATCAGTGGCGGGGGCGAAGCAAGCGGGACGAGCGGCCTCGTCCGTAGCGAGCGCGGCGAGACGGCGGTTGGCCTCTTCCAGGGCGTCGACGGGATTCCAGTACCATTTGCCGTCCTTATCCCTCTGTGGGTTGGCGCGCCGGGCAGCCTGTTCGCGGTTGAATGTAATCTCGCGTTCAGTAGCGGCCTGACGTGTCTGCCAGCGGCTGGGATTGGAGCTACGCAGCGAGCCGTAGCCCTTCTCCAACTGGTCGCGCAGCTTCTGCTCGTAGGCCGGGGCCTGTGTTTCGTCATTCTGCTTCTTCAGCCCGGCGAGGCGCTGTTCCGCCATGGCGCGGTCCTTCTCGTAAAGCGCCAGGGCGGCTTTGAGAACGCGGCCGTAGGGGACCGCGGCCCAGGGGTCGCGCCCGGGCCGGGCGATCATCAGGTCCTTGCCTTCGATGACAGGAAAGCCGGCGAAAGTGGCGGTGATCCGCGGACGCGGATAAAACTCGATGTCGGAGAGGTTCGGACGCTTTTCAGAGGCGATGACGGGCCGGGATAGAACTCGATGTCGGAGAGGTTCGGACGCTTCTCAGAGGCGATGACCGGCCGGTCATATCGGCCCGGCCGCAGGTTGCACTCGAAGTACACCGACTCGGTCTCGCCGCCTGTGGACTGGACGAACTTGCCGTTGACCAGATTGTCTTCGATGTAGAAGGGAAAGAGACCGCTGGCGAAGCGGAAGGGCACGCGGGCCAGGGCCGGGCCGGCGCCGGACTCGTAGGGATCGGGATAGTCGAAGCTGCGGCTCTCAAGCATCCAGTAGCCGGTGAGCTGGCTGCCCTCCGGCGTGGCGCGCAATGCGGCGCTCAGAGCGTCCAGCGCCGCCGTCATGGCCTGGCGTTCGGCGGCCGTGGCCGCCGGCGCGCGGCCCGCGTTGCCGCGCGGGCTCTCCAGCGGCGTCACCTTCCAGTGGCCCTTCCGTTTCCAGGCGAAGCGTCCGGTGCCGTTCGGCTTGGCGACGATGCCCTCAGGATCGTTGGGGTCATAGGGCAGGCGCGGCTCCTGAGCCGCAGCCAGCCAGGCGAGAGAGAGAAGGAACAATGCCGGCTTCCGGGTGCATCCCATACCGGCAGTGTATTCGAGTTGGGGAGGGAAAAGACGAATGAGCGGCAGGATACCGAGCCGGAACGCACGCTGGATTGGGCTCAAGAAGAGCCCGCGGGTGGAGCTATGTTACGCTTCATTCGGGGACCGTCTCGCGATGCGCGTGGTCTCGACCCTTATTCCTATTGAGGTAGATAGATGTCATCCTACAAGATCACCTGGACGAAGACCGACGAGGCGCCCGCGCTTGCCTCCTACGCACTGCTGCCCATCATTCGAGCCTACTTCAAGGGCACGGGCGTGGAGGTGGAAACAGCCGACATATCGCTGGCCGGGCGGATCGTCGCCAACTTCCCGGAACGCCTTCGCGACGACCAGAAGATTCCCGACGAACTGACACGCCTGGGGGAGCTCGCTCAGACGCCGGACGCCAACATCATCAAGCTGCCCAACATCAGCGCCTCGATTCCGCAGTTGCGGGAGGCGATCGCGGAGCTCCGGGCAAAGGGCTATGACATCCCCGACTATCCCGAGTCGCCGTCGACGGAGGAGGAGCGTGCGCTGCAAGCCCGGTTTGCCGTGGTTCTGGGCTCGGCGGTGAACCCGGTGTTGCGCGAGGGAAACTCGGATCGCCGCGCGGCGGTGTCGGTAAAGGCCTTCGCGCAGAAGCATCCGCACAAGATGATGAAGGCATGGCCGAAGTCCGGCTCGGTGACGCGTGTCGCCCACATGAGCGGCAAGGACTTCTACGGCAGCGAGAAATCCACGACAGTGGGCGCCGCAACCGACGTTCGCATCGAATTCGTGGACGCCGCCGGCGCGGTGAAGGTCCTGAAGCCGAAAATCGCCCTGCTGGCGGGCGAGGTCATCGACAGCGCGGTCATGAACGTGGCGGCCCTTCGGAGCTTCTACGCGGAGCAGATGGCCGCCGCGAAGGCAGACAACGCTCTCTTGTCGCTGCACCTGAAGTGCACGATGATGAAGGTCTCCGATCCGGTTATGTTCGGACACTGCGTCTCGGTCTATTTCGCCGACGCCCTGCAGAAACACGCCGGCGCAATTGCGGAGACCGGGGCCAATGTCAACAACGGGCTGGCCGACGTGCTCGCCAAGCTCGACCACCTTCCGGCGGAGAAGAAGGCCGAAATCGAAGCCGATATCAACGCCTGCTACGTCAAGGGCCCAGGCCTGGCGATGGTGGATTCCCGCAAGGGCAAGACCAATCTGCATGTCCCCAACGACGTGATCGTCGACGCGTCAATGCCGGTGGTGATCCGCGACGGCGGCAAGATGTGGAACAAGGAAGACGCGCTCGAAGACACGGTCGCCATGATCCCGGACCGCTGCTACGCCACCATCTACCAGGCGGCGACCGAGGACTGCAAGAAGCACGGGCAGTTTGACCCCTCGACCATGGGCAGCGTGTCCAACGTGGGTCTCATGGCCAAAAAGGCGGAGGAGTACGGTTCGCACGACAAGACGTTTATCGCGCCCGGCAATGGCGCCATTCGTATTGTGGATGCGGGCGGCACGACGCTGCTGGAACAGAGCGTCGAGCGGGGCGACATCTTCCGCGCCTGCCAGACGAAAGACGAGGCCATCCGCGATTGGGTGCAGCTGGGCGTAACGCGCGCGCGGGCAACGGGCGCGCCGGCGGTGTTCTGGCTTGACCCGCAGCGCGGCCACGACGCGCAGATCATTGAGAAGGTGAAGCGCTACCTGCCCGAGCACGATCTCGCAGGGCTGGAAATCAAGATCATGACGCCGGTGGATGCGATGCAGTTTTCGCTTGAGCGCGTCCGCCGCGGGGCGGATACCATCGCCGTGACGGGCAATGTGTTGCGCGACTATCTCACCGATCTGTTCCCGATTCTCGAGTTGGGGACCAGCGCCCGCATGCTCTCCATTGTGCCGCTGCTCAGGGGCGGCCAGTTGTTCGAGACCGGCGCCGGCGGCTCGGCGCCCAAGCATGTGGAGCAGTACCTGCGCGAAGGGCATCTGCGCTGGGATTCGCTGGGTGAGTACTGCGCGCTGGTGCCCTCGCTGGAACTGGCCGCGGCGAAGACCGGCAACCCGCGGGCGGCGCTTCTGTCGAAGACGCTGGACGAAGCGATCGGACAGTATCTGGAGGATGCGCGCTACCCCTCGCGCAAAGCCGGCGAGATCGACAACTGCGGCTCTACGTTCTATCTGGCGTTGGCGTGGGCCAAGGCGCTCGCCGCCCAGAATGAGGACCAGGAGTTGAAGCAACGCTTCGCTCCAGCCGCCGCCGCGCTGGCGGAGAACGAGGGCAAGATTGCCGCGGAGTTGCTGGCGGTTCAAGGCAAGCCGGTGGACATCGGCGGCTACTATAGTCCGGACGACGCGCTGTGTGCACTGGCGCTCCGGCCCAGCAAGACGCTAAACGCAATCATCGACGGGCTGTAGCGGCGCCCGCGCCTCGAGCCGCACCGGGCGGAAGCGCGGGGCAATGGTCGAGGGGTGTGGAGTAACCGGCGCGAATTGGATCAGGTGATAGAATCGTGGTCCGCCCTGCAACCTGGAGCGCGTCCGATTCCACTCACCCGAATGATCAAGCATCTCTACCCCCTTGTTCGAGACCTGCACCTGTGCATCGGCCTGTTTCTCGCTCCATTCGTGTTGGTCTTCAGCTTCAGCGTCTTCTTCCTCACACACGCCTGGATTCCGGGGCAGGCTCAGACCTCGAACCCGTCACGGGTGGTCACTGGGGCCACTCTACCCGCCAACATCGAAACCCTTGACGGGCGCGCTCGCGTTGACGCTCTCCGTGCAGTTCTTCCCCAGCTCGGGGTCGAGGGAGAGATCGGATTCGTGCGCCACATTCCCAAGCAGCGCCGGCTGGTCTTTGCGGCCAGCGTGCCCGGAAGAGAAACAACGGTTTCCGTTGACGTTGCCGGTCGAAGTGCGACCATCACGCAGCGCGACTCAGGGATCTGGGACGGGCTGGTGAAGTTGCACAAATCGCCAGGGCCGCACCTGGCTGCCATCCGGATGAACTGGTTTCCCATGCGAGTGTGGCAGTGGTTCGCCGATGGCGCCGTTTACCTGCTCTTGTTCACCACTCTGAGCGGGGTCTACCTTTGGGCGGTTCTGCGCGGCGAGCGCGCTGCCGGACTCGCGATGCTGATTGCCGGCGCTCTGTCCTTCATAGGGATCGTCTATGCCATCACCTACTGACACTGCCTCCGCGAAGACGCGAGGGCGCAACCTGGCCGGCGTTCTCACCAATTGGAATCACCGGCTCCACTACTACATCGGGCTCTACCTGCTGCTCTTCCTGTGGCTGTTCTCCTTCACCGGCCTGCTGCTGAACCATCCGCAGTGGACCTTCGCCGAGTTCTGGCCGAACCGCACTCAATCGAGCTTCACGCGGCAGATTGAACCGCCGGCGCCAGGATCTGACCTCCAGCAAGCCCGCTCCGTCATGAGCCAACTCGGACTTCGCGGTGAGATCCAGTGGACGAGCGCACGCTCGGACATGACCCGGCTGGATTTCCGCGTGAGCCGCCCGGGGCACGTCTTCGAAGTCCAGACCGACCTCATCCAAAAGCGGGCGGCCGTTCATCAGATCGATCTCAACTCCTGGGGGGTCATCCGCATTCTGCACACCTTTACCGGCGTACGGTTGGATGACACGAAGAACCAGCGCGACTGGATCCTCACCTCCATCTGGGCTTTCGCGATGGACGCGGTCGCCCTCGGCTCCATCGTGATGGTGCTTGGCAGCCTCTACATATGGTGGATCCAGCCGAGGAAGCGCCGCATGGGGTTGATTGCGGGCGGCCTCGGCATGGTGAGCTGCGGTTTCTTCGTCTTCGGTCTCCGCTGGCTGTTTTGAGAGCCGTCCCGGCAGCGCACGGCGGGGGGACACCTCAGTGGAATCCTGGGCACGAGGGGATACGAGGCTCGTGCCCCAAGTGAGATGGCGCGATCTTGGTTCAGATCAAACGGGCTTGTAGGCGATGCAGTCGACTTCGATCTTCATGGTGGGATCGGCGAAGGCGACGGCGACGGTGGTGCGCGCGGGACGTTGATCTCCAAAGAACTCGGTATAGACCTTGTTCATGGCGGCGAAGTCGTTGCCGTCGCGCAGGTAGACGTTGCACTTGACGACGTCGGTGAGCGAGGCTCCGGCGGCGGCGAGGATGCGGCGGATGTTTTCCAGGGTGAGGCGGGTCTCGTGCTGGATATCGCCGTAAGAGAACCGGTCGATGGATGGATCGATGGGGCCCTGGCCGGAGACGTAAATGAAATCGCCGGCGACCACCGCGGGCGAGTAAGGCCCGCGGGGTGTCGGCGTTTCAGATGGGAAGACGCGCAGGATGGTGCTCATGGTCAGGGCTCCTAGTCGGCCTTCTTGCGGCGCGTGCGGCGGGGCTTGTCGCCGCCGGAGTCGGCCGGCTTCTTGCGCGAGACGCGCTTCTTGGGCTTGACGGGCTCGTCCTCGGGCGGGATTTCGCCGGTGGCGGTGGGCTGGCCCTTGACGATGGGCTGGCGGAAGTCGTGCTCGGTGAGGAGGTCCTCCTCGCGCACTTCGCGGCGGGGCGGAGCGGGCGGGTAGAACTCGGAGCCGAGGTTGACGAGGAGGCCGCCTTCGGGGCGGGGCTCGAGGCGGACGACGGTCTTATCCTGGGCGAAGTTGAGGAACTCGTTGAAGCCCTGGTAGCCGTAGTTGGCGTGGTCGAAGGTGGGATATTCCTCCTTCATCCAGGCGTTGAGGTCTTCGGCGACCTGGCCGCACTCCTCGAACTCGAGGCGGTGGATTTCGAGCACCTCGCGGAGCATGGGGAGAGCTTCCTCGGGACGGGGCAGGGCCTTATCGGTGGCGCGATGCTTGCGCTCGATGAAGTAGCGGCCGCCGGTGCCCTTGACGTAGACAAGCTCGGCGCGCTTGAGCTTCTCGACGAAGTCAGAGAAGCTGCGGGCGCCGTAGGCGTTCTCGCTGAAGGAGGAGTCGAGCTGGAGCATGGTGGACTTGAGGAGCCCAAGCTGCGGCTGGACGTTGCGGCGTTCCAGGACCTGGAGGGAGCGCTCGACGAGGGGCATGGCGAGGGCGAGGTCGAGGGCGTTGGGACGCTCCTGCGGCGGCTGGTCCTTCTGCTGCTGCTCGCGGGCCTCGCGTTCCTTGCGGCGCTCCTCACGGCGCTCTTCGCGCTCGCGGAAGCGTTTTTCCTTGCGCTCGCGGTAAGACTCGCGGTCGGCGCCGAAGCGCTCGGGGCCGAGGCGCTCAGGACCGGCGGGAGCCGCGGGCGCGGCGCCGGGATCGACGTTGAGGAGGGACTCGAAGCTGACGAACTCGTGGCAGTTCTGCTGGAGGATGGTGGAGGTAAACGCCTTGCCGCCGACAACAAAGACGGTCTTGCCGTACTCCTTGAGCTTGTTGACGAGGGGGATGAAGTCGGAGTCGCCGCTGACGATGGCGAAGGCGTTGACGTGGTCGTGGGTAAAGGCCATCTCGAGCGCGTCGAGGGCCAGGTTGATGTCGGCTCCGTTTTTGTCTCCGCGAGGAGAGGGGATGCGCTGGACCATCTGCACGGCGTTTTCGGCCATGTTGCGGGTGGCGCCCTCCTGGCGGCTCCAGTTGGCGTAAGCGAATTTGGCGACGATGTCCCCGCGCTCCTTGAGCGCGTCGAGGACGAGCGAGACTTCGAACTCACGTCGAAGGGTGCTCTTCACGCCGATCTCGATGTTGTCGTAGTCGACAAACACGGCGATATTCAATCGGTCTTGCATGGGTGGTAACAAAATCCTAACAAATTGTTTGGGGGAGCCGCCCGGGGGGCGTCCGCGTCAGACGGCCGCGCAAGCGGCGTTCCTGACGAAGCGGACGATTTCCTCCAGGGGGGCGCCGGGTTGAAACACGGCGGCGACTCCCAGGTTCTTCAAGCGAGCGGCATCGTCATCCGGGATAATGCCGCCAACGACGACCAAGACGTCGTCCATCTCCTTTTCACGAAGCAGATCCATGACGCGGGGGACGATCGCATTGTGGGCGCCGGACAGGATGCTGAGGCCGATGACCTGAACATCTTCCTGTAGGGCGGCAGTGACGATCATCTCCGGCGTCTGCCTTAGACCGGTGTAGATCACTTCCATACCGGCATCGCGCAGGGCACGGGCGATGACTTTCGCACCGCGGTCGTGTCCATCGAGGCCGGGTTTTGCCACAAGCACTCGGATCTGATGATCCATTTGCATTTGGGGATCCAATTGCCCCTGGCTCCTTTCAGTATAGCGCTAGATGACGCTCCTCTCCTGCCAGGGTCCGAAGACCCGGGCAAAGGCGCCGCAGATTTCGCCGGTGGTGGCGTAGGCGCGGACGGCGGCGAGGATGTGCGGCATGGTGTTTTCATCCGCGGCGGCGGCCTGTTCGAGGCGCCCGAGAGCGGCTTGAACCGCGGCGTTGTCGCGATCCGCGCGCAGGCGCCGGACGCGCTCGACCTGGCTGATTTCAGCCTGCTGGTCGACCTGGAGCAGCTCAATGGGGTGATCGTCAGATTGCACGAACTTGTTTACCCCGACGATGACGCGGCGGCCCTCCTCGACGCTCTTCTGGTAGCGATAGCTGGCGTCGGCGATCTCCGACTGGGGGTAGTTGCGCTCGATGGCGGGGATCATGCCGCCCATGCCGTCGATGGCGCGGATGTATTCCATGGCGCGCCGTTCGACCTCATCGGTGAGGGCTTCCAGGTAGTGGGAGCCGCCGAGGGGGTCGGCGACGGCGGCGACGCCGCTTTCATGAGCGATGATCTGCTGGGTGCGGAGGGCGAGGGTGACGGCGCTTTCGGCGGGGAGGGCGTAGGCCTCATCAAGAGAGTTGGTGTGGAGAGACTGCGTGCCGCCGAGAACGGCGGCGAGGGCCTGGAGGGCGGTGCGGACGACATTGTTATAAGGCTGCTGCCAGGTGAGGGAGCAGCCGGCGGTCTGGGAGTGGAAGCGGAGTTTGAGGCTGCGCTCCGAGGCGGCGCCGAAGCGTTCCTTCATGGTGCGGGCCCAGATGCGGCGGGCGGCGCGGTACTTGGCGATCTCCTCGAAGAAGTCGTTATGGGCGTTGAAGAAGAAGCTGAGGCGCGGGGCGAAGTCATCGACGGCGAGGCCGCGGGCGAGGGCCCATTCGACGTACTCCATGCCGTCGCGGAGGGTGAAGGCGAGTTCCTGGACGGCGGTGGAGCCGGCCTCGCGGATGTGGTAGCCGCTGACGGAGATGGGGTTATAGGAGGAGACGTGGCGGGCGCAGAACTCGACGACATCGGTGACGAGGCGCATGGAGGGGCGGGGCGGGTAGAGGAACTCCTTCTGGGCGATGTACTCCTTGAGGATGTCGTTCTGGAGTGTGCCGTTGAGGCGTTCACAGGGGACGCCCTGCTTTTCGGCGACGGCGAGGTACATGGCGAAGAGGATGGCCGCCGGGGAGTTGATGGTCATGGAGACGCTGACCCGATCGAGGGGGATCTGGTCGAAGAGGGTTTCCATGTCGGCGAGGGAGGCGATGGAGACGCCGCACTTGCCGACCTCGCCGAGGGCGGAGGGGTCGTCGGGATCGCAACCCATGAGGGTGGGGAGGTCGAATGCGACGGAGAGTCCGGTCTGGCCCTGGCTGAGAAGGTAGCGGAAGCGGCTATTGGTCTGCTCCGGGGTGGCGAAGCCGGAGAACTGGCGCATGGTCCAGAGGCGGGCGCGGTACATGCCGGGATGGATGCCGCGGGTGTAGGGGTAATCGCCTGGAGCGGGCGAACCGTAGTGGCTCTGGAGGGGAATCTCGCTGAGGGTGCGCGGCGTGGAGACGGGGTCGCCGGAATTCATGGGATCATTTTCCTCCTTTTGGGAGGAGGAGTCACGAGAGAGGAGTGGGGCATTCGCTTGTGGGCGCGGGCGGGCGGCCCGGGGCTGAAGCCCCGGGACAAAGAAGTTGCAGGCCGTGCTGTACCCGCTCCCTGGCG
>JACRKW010000288.1 GCA_016215215.1 Acidobacteriota bacterium | reverse complement strand
GGGAGGAGGCGACTGGTGACTGAGCTCTACGTCTATTGCGGGGCGATCGCGTTGCTGGCAGCCGGCGCGGCGCTCGGCGTGAGGCGCTTCCGCCGGCGGAGGAGCGACCGTGCGGCGGAAGCGCCGGCCCCTACGCTGCAGCAGTTCGAGGCCTTGAACCGGCGCGCAGCCCTATTGGAGGCGGAACTGGAGACCAGCAGGCGCGAACACTCCGCGCTGCTCAGCCGCTGCCGGCACGATCTGGCCGGGTGTCTGAACGTCGTATCCGGTTTCCGCGAGTTGCTCGAATTGGAGGCCGATTCGCTGACTCCGCCGCAGAGGAATTACGTCACGCAGATGGGCGACGGGATGCGGAGGGCGTTCGAGGTAATGAACCAGTTGAAACCGGAACGCCAGCAGGGAGCGCCGACTACCAACGGGATGGAGGTCCGATGCAAATAGACCCAAGGCGGCGAACATGAACGCGACAGGCATAGCCGGCCGAGTTTCCAGTTCCACGCCGGCAACAAAGCCGTCCTTCGACCTTGTGGTGGTGGATGACGACCCCGCAGCCATTCACCTGGTGCAGGCGTCGCTGGCGCATCTTTCGGACCGCATTTCGGTGACCGGAGCAACGACAGCAGAAGCAGCAGTCCGCACGGTGGCGGCCCGCCGTCCGGGTCTGATACTGCTGGACCTTGTCATGCCCGGCGTACAGGATTTCAGCCTGCTGGAGACGCTGAAAAGCGAGAGCCCCGGTTCGGATATCATCCTGGTTACCGGGCATTACTCCACGGACTCGGCGGTGGAGGCCATTCAGAAGGGTGCATGCGGATACCTCACCAAGCCGCTGCCGGTGGAACGACTGCTTCGCACGGTACTGGACTGGCTGGAGCAGGCCGAGGTGCGCGCCAAGGCGGCCGAACTGGAGTGCCGGCTGGCCGAGACATTCCGGTTCGAAGGGATCATTGGCCGGAGCCCCCAAATCCTCGATCTCTTTGCCAAGATCGAGCGGATCGCCCCGCATTTCGTCAACGTTCTGATTACGGGCGAGACCGGGACCGGCAAGGAGCTGATCGCGCGCGTGCTGCACCGGCTTTCACCTGTGAGCGAAGGCCCATTTGTGGTGTGCAATTCCGCCGCCATCGCGGAGACGCTTTTCGAGAGCGAGCTGTTCGGCCACACGCGCGGTTCTTTCACCGGCGCCGTGGCCGACCACAAGGGGCTGATCGAGCACGCCGCGGGCGGCACTCTGTTTCTCGACGAAATCGGCGAGGTGCCGATCGCGGTACAGGCCAAGCTGTTGAGACTGCTGCAGAGCAGGGAGATCCAAAGGATTGGCGACCCGCGCAGCCGCCGCATCGACGTGCGCATCATCGCCGCAACCAACCGCGACCTGGCCCAGATGGTAACGGAGCGCACCTTCCGTGAGGACCTCTTCTACCGGCTTTCCACGGTTCAATTGCGATCGCCGCGGCTGTGCGACCGCCGCGAGGACGTGTGGCTGCTGGCGCAGTATTTCCTTCGCCACTTCGGGCAAGTCTACGGCAAGCCCAATCTCCACCTTTCGCGCCGCACGCAAAACATGATCGGCCGGTACCGCTGGCCGGGCAATGTGCGTGAGCTGGAGAACTCCATCAACTACTGCGCCATGATGGCGGAGCGGGATGTCGTGGAGCCGGAAGACTTCCCCGAGTCGGTCCGGGAGGGGAGCGACGCTCCGGTTCGAACCGCCTACTGGGGCGAAGAACTGCTGCCGCTGGACGAGATTGAGAAGCGCTATGTCCTCCACGTGCTGGAGCAGGTCAAGGGCAACCGGATGCGCGCCGCCGAAGTTCTGGGCATAGGCCGCGCGACGTTGTACCGTATCCTCAACCGCATGCCCTGAATCATGACGCTCTGGCACCGCCTCAAACTTGGCCATTGGCCGGCCAGCGCTCACTTGCACCGCCGTCCGGGTTGCGCTGGCAGGTGGGCGGTTGGAGCCCTCTCCCTCCAGGCTATCCTAACGGCACGGGCAAGTGCGTCTTCCGACACTCCGCCGTGGAGCAACGTCCCCTGGTACCACCTGAACATCGCGCTGCTGGCGCTGGCTATCGCGCTTTGGGTCATCCTGTACCTTCGCCGCCGCTGGATCCACAGCCGCGAGGCGCTGGCGCAGGAAGCCTCCCGCTTCAGGACTCTGACCGAGACCGCAACAGTGGGCATCTTTCAGAGCGACGCCGAGGGCGCGATCATTTACGCCAATCCGCGCCTGTGCGAGATTCTGGAGATGCCGGCCGGGCGAGTGTTGGGGTGGGGATGGAAGACGCGACTGCATCCAGGCAACGCTTCGTGGGTGGAAGAGACTTACACGAGGTCCGTGAAGAGCCGGCAAGGGCACTCTCACGAGACGGTGCTCCGGATGACGGACGGCTCGAGCAAACATGTCCAGGTCACCTATAGCCCCGTCTCCTCGCCGGCGGGCCGCTTCCTGGGCCTGATCGGGACCATCACGGACCTGACCGCCATCCGCACCGCCGAGGAGCAGCGCCGCAAAGGTCTGGAACTGTTTCAGGCCGTGGTGGAAGCCGCACCGCAGCCCTTGATCTCGCTCGACCTGGATGGCCGCGTTACTCAATTCAACCGTGCCGCCGAAACCGTGTTCGGGACATCCAGGCAACAGGTGCTGGGCACCATCTCGGTCCATGCGGCGGGCTGGATTCTCGGCTCCAGCGAGGTCGCGGCAACTCTCCGCGACGGCCACGCGGTACACGGCATACCTCTGTCGCACACCACGGAGAGCGGGCGGAAGCTGGAGCTGACTGTTTCGGCTGCCCCGCTTCACGGTCCAGACGGAGAGGTCACCGGCGTGGTGGCGATGATCGTTGATGAGACGGACCGCAGGCAAGCCGAGCGCGCCGCGGCCGAGTCAGCCGAATCGCTCAGACTGTCCCAGCGCCTGGCCTGCCTCGGAAGCTGGCAGGTCCGATTCGAAGAGGGGGAGGCGCCCGACAGCGCCCGTCAGGAGATCCATTGGTCGGCAGAGCTTCTCAATATTCTGGGGCTGCCGCCGGCGGCGGCGCTTGCGCGCTGGAACGGTATCATCGACTTCGTACATCCCGAGGACCGGCGGGGACTGGAGGCCGCGCTCGACCGCGCTCGGATTCACGGCGGCACCTTCGAAATGCAGTGTCGGGTGATCCGCGCCGACGGCCGGGAAATCGCCGCCAGGATCAGCGTTTTGTCGGAGATCGACCGCGCGGACTACAGTGTCTGCCTCACCGGGGCGTTGCAGGATATCACGCAGGCCAAGCTACTTGAAGAGCAGCTCATGCAATCGCAGAAACTCGAAGGCCTCGGGCGCCTGGCCGGCGGCGTGGCCCACGATTTCAATAACCTGCTCACCGTCATCAACGGCTATGCAGGTCTGACGGCCACGCAACTATCGGCCGATCACGCCGCGGCCCGGTATATTCCACTGATCCAGGATGCCGTGGACCGCGCCGGCTCCCTCGTCGCACGCTTGCTGGCCTTCTCCCGCAAGCAAGTCTCGAAACCACGCACAATTGACCTGAACGCCATCGCGCTCGGTTCAGAGGAGATCCTTTCGCGGCTGATCGGCGAAGACATCAACCTGGTGATGCGAGTCTCACCGGAGCCGTTGTGGATCAGGGCCGATCCCGGCCATATCCAACAAGTTCTTATGAACCTGGCGGTCAACGCCCGGGACGCCATGCCTAAGGGCGGGGTGCTGACCATTTCCACCAACCATCGGACGGAGGCCTCCGGAGGAGGCCAGGCCGTGCTCACCGTAGCGGACTGCGGAGAAGGGATGGACTCCGAGACCATCAGTCACATCTTCGAGCCGTTCTTCACCACCAAGGAGCAAGGCCGGGGCACGGGGCTCGGACTGGCCACCGTCCACGGCATTGTCCACCAGAGCGGCGGCACCATCCAGGTGCGGAGCCGCCTGGGCGAGGGCGCCCGATTCGAGATCAGTCTTCCTCTTTGTCCCGCGCCGGAGGAGCATGATCAGGTGGCCGGCGGGCAAGCGCCACGGTCGACTGGCCCCGCAACGATTCTACTGGTCGAGGACGAACGCGGCGTCCGCGAAATCGTGTCGATCCAGCTCCGCCGCCTGGGTTACCAAGTGCTCGAGGCCGAGGGCGGCCCGGAAGCTCTTGAGATCTGCCAAACGTTTCACGGCCCCATCCATCTGCTTCTGTCCGATGTGGTCATGCCCGTAGTCAGCGGCTTTGAGCTCGCCGGCGAGGTATCGAAACTCCGCCCGGCCACCCGGGTGCTGTTCGTCACCGGGTACTCGAGAGGTGAGATCCAGGATCGTCTCCAAGACGGCCGAGAATCGAGAATTCTCCCCAAGCCGTTCACGTTGGATCAGCTCTCGCGCGCCGTGGCCGAGGCGCTGGCCAGCTGACCAGACCACCCCCGCATCATTGGCTATTGGACCGACGAGTTGAGTCCATTCTGGCTCCGAAGCGATTCATTCTGAGCCGCCCCGCGTATGTTGAACCAATGCTTCACTTTTCTTCGACTTCGCTGGTCCAGTCCGCCGAGCGAGCGGTTCGCCTTGTCTCATAATGAGAGTTAATGGGACTCCCGCCTGCTAAGTACTGAGCGGTTCAAACATCTGATTCCAAACAGTCCACGAGCCGGGATTTCGGTTACCTTCGTGCACTGCCTCCTGCAGACCCCGGGCTATCCGCGTTGCAACTACCCGCGCCCGGAGGGGAGGAGTCTAGATGAAGAGACACCGGCGTGCCACAATGCTGGCTCTGGTTTCTGTGACACTGTTCGCGCCTCTGGCCACTGGACAGTCCCATGAAGTGGTGGATGGCAAGCGCGCAGCCGCTCGCGAGGTTCTACTGAGAGTCAGGCCCGGCGCTTCCAACGCCCTGGCGGCCATTCTCCGCGCCAGCGACGCCCCGTCGGCCGTCGAAGCCGGCGGCACCGGCTTGCTGCGAATCAAGTCGAATTCGCAAAATGTCACTGCTCTGCTTAAGAACTTGAAGCTGAATCCGGATATCGATCTTGTGGAGCCCAACTACATCGTCCAAACCACGGCTACGCTGCCCAATGACCCATCCTTCACGACCCTCTGGGGGATGAAGAACACCGGGCAGGCAATCGGGGGGGTTGCCGGCATGCCTACCGCGGACATCGACGCCGCCCGTGCATGGGACATCACCACCGGGACGCGGGCCGCCGCTGTCGGAATCGTTGACACCGGCATCGCCTATGACCATCCCGACCTGGCGGCCAATGTCTGGACGGCTCCGGCGGCGTTTTCGGTCACTATCGGCGGCGTCGTGGTCAACTGCGCCGCCGGAACACACGGATTCAATGCCATCACAAAGACGTGCGATCCCTACGATGACCACAGCCATGGTTCGCATGTGGCGGGCACCATCGGCGCGGCCGGCAACAACACCGCAGGCGTGACGGGCGTCAACTGGCAGACCTCCCTGGTCGGCCTGAAGTTCCTGAGTTCGACCGGTAGCGGCTCCATTGGCGACGCCATCAACGCGATTGAGTTCGCAGTTCAGTTGAAACAGAAGGGGTTGGCCAACATCCGCGTGTTGAACAACAGTTGGGGCGGCGCCGGATTCTCACAGGCGCTGCTCGATCAGATCAACCGTGCCGCCGCCTACGACATACTCACGGTCGCCGCCGCGGGCAACGCTGGCACCGACAACGATGTCACGCCATTTTACCCGGCCAGCTACAAGGCCTCCAGTGTCATCGCCGTAGCTGCCACCGACAACTTGGACGTGAAGGCGTCCTTTTCCAATTACGGCGCGGCATCCGTTCACCTCGGCGCGCCCGGGGTCAACATCTTTTCGAGCATGTTGGCCGGCGGATATGGCTACAAGAGCGGCACCTCCATGGCTTCCCCGCACGTAGCCGGCGCAGCAGCCCTGGTCCTGGCGAAATGCTCTCTCGGTGTTGATGCGCTGAAGAGCAGCCTGCTCAATACCGTCCAACCGCTGGCCACGCTGACCGGAAAGTCCGTCACCGGCGGCAGGCTGAACGTCTACCAAGCACTCAATTCGTGCGCAGCGATTCCGGCGCCCGATTTCTCCCTGGCCCTGTCCCCTCTATCCGGCACATTGACCCAGGGCGGCGGCCTCAGCACCACGCTCTCCATTAGTCCTTCGAACGGTTTCAGCGCGCCTGTCATTCTGTCCGCGGCCGGACTACCCACCGGCGCCTCCGCCACATTCTCCACCAATCCGGCCTCCGGCAGCGCCACCGTCTCGCTCTCCACCGCCGCATCCACTCCTTCGGGAACGTACTTGGTTCTGATCAACGGCATCAGCGGCACGATTTCCCGCGTCGCCACCTACACCTTGACGGTCCAGCCGGCCCCATCATTCACACTCACGGTTTCGCCGTCGCCTATCTCTGTGGTACGGGGTCAAAGCGGCGCCTACAAAGTAGTCGGACTGCCCACCAACGGCTTCACTTCCGCCCTCACCATGAGCGTCACCGGTCTCCCGTCCGGCGTCACGGCCTCGTTCACGCCGCAACCGCTGCCAGTCGGCAGCACCGGGGGGAGCATGAAAGTCACTGTGGGCCGCACGGTGGCGGCCGGCACCTATACGCTCACGGTGACTGGAACTGGAGGCGGGGTCACCAAGTCCGTTCCGGTCACGCTCATTGTGCTCTTGAAGAAATAGACATGCCGGGGATGCCCGCGTAGCAGAAGGGCCGGCGCTCTCACTCAGGGAGCGCCGGCCCTTGCAGCATCGATTCTGGCGGAGGAAGAGGGATTCGAACCCCCGGTAGCCTTTCGACTACTGCGGTTTTCAAGATCTCGACCGAGCTTCCCGCTTGGTCCCATTTCGATCCGTTCTCCACTGTTTCCCAGTGCTTGCGTTACGGCGTCGTCCCACCTGGTCCCACGTCATCGTGGTCCGTTTCGTGTAGTCCGTTAGCAAACCGTTAGCAACCTCTTTCGCCGCTTGCGCATAGGTCCTCGTACGGGCTGCGCATTGAGCCAGACATCGATAGCGCGAGTTCAAAGACCGATACGAGTGACTCTCCTTCACGTTCATGCTGGGTTCAGGTGACCCCATCCTTACTCAACCGCCAGAATGCCCCGCCACAACGCATAGGATCGCTCAGGACTCATCCGCAGCCGCCCGGTGTACCCACGCATCCCCGGCGACGACGACGGCCATAATGCGTGCATGGACAGCAACCAAGCCAGGATCATCGAACTTCTGCGAGAAGTACACCTGATCGCCTTCAAGGAGATTGAACGGCTGAACATGCGGATTGTCGAACTGGAGAGCCAGCATCGCCATTCAGTCGAGAAGCCAATCGTCAAGCCAATAGGCACCATCCCGCCAGCGATCAACCCGGCCACACCCATCCCGCCTTCTCCTCCCAAACCGGAGATGCTGAACGAACATCAGGTCGCAGAGTACCTTAACATGAGCGTTGCCAGCGTGCGTCGGTGGCGACTGTTTCGCAAGGGGCCGATGTTCGTGAAGATCGGCTCTGCGGTTCGCTACAAGTACGGAGATCTGGAGACGTGGCTCAATTCGTGTCCTGGGTTGCGTTAACCGACAGGGCATGTTGCTCACGCTCCGGTGCAGAGGATCACTTCAGGATCGCTACTCAGAAGTCCAGTGGGATTCCCGAGATGGCCGGACCTGAGGCGGTATCGCCTTCTCCGAACACAGAGCACCAAGAACCCAGATCCCGTCTGGTTCAATCGCAAAGCCGCATGGACATCATCCAGGCAACTTGCAGACAAACTGCTCTGTTCCGACTGCGAACAACGCTTCCACACGTATGGTGAGGATTGGGTGCTGCGGCACTGCAAACGTGGCAAGGCTCGTTTCCGTCTGCGGGAAATGATAGCCGGGATTCAACCCGTAACCCTCACCGTGGATGGCACCCCGCTTCCGCTGCCACAGGCGAGGTTCATCCCAACCCGGCTCGTTCCCCGCATTCAGATGGAGAAGCTGGCATACTTCGCCGCCAGCGTGATCTGGAGAGCCGGGGTTCACAAATGGGTGATCGACGAACACGAACTGAAGCCCATCGACATCCGACAGGACCAACTCGAACAACTGCGCCGATTCCTCTTGGGAGAGACAGGTTTTCCAGAGGACACCTACCTCTGGATTTCGGTCTCTGCGGTAATTGACTCGCCCGTCACGGTCGTTTTCCCCCCATACGGCGGCTTCCACGATAGCCACTACTCGTTTCGCTTCCTGATTCCCGGCATCATGTTTGCACTCTTCATGGGCTGCTTCGTCCCGCCCATCGTGCCGCCGCTGTGTTCCGTGAAGACTAACGACCGACTACTGCATCTGACCGCCAACATCGAAAACATTGCTTTTCAGTATGC
>JACRKW010000287.1 GCA_016215215.1 Acidobacteriota bacterium | reverse complement strand
GCCTGGCCGTTGGCGCTGGAGAGCTCCCGCTTGATGCTGATCCAGAGGGCCCGCATCGGGTTGCCCTTCTTCAACTGCTCTTCCTGCTTGATGAGGACCTCGTCCAGGCCATCAACAAGGAGCAAAACGCCCAGACCAAGTTAGGTCTTCTGAATCAATGGAAGGAGAAGTACCCGACCTCCGACTTCAAGGATGAGCGGTACGCACAGATCATCGGCACCTACCAGGCGCTCGGCAACGCCAAGGGTATGCTGGACACAGCCAAGGAACAGGTCGCGGCCGATCCGAAGAGCTTCGCCGGCCTCTACTACATGAACCTGCTGACACTGTCGATGAACGACACCTCCGAAGCGGCGCTGTCTATGGGCGAGCGCGCCGCCGCGGGCTTCCTGTCGGTCCTGGACGACACCTACAGTCCGGCTCGCAAGCCGGCAGGCACCTCCGATGACGACTGGAAGAAACAGCGGGTCGCCATGGAAGCCACCGCCTACCGCACCATGGGCTGGGTCGCCCTGCAGAGGAAGAAGAACGACGAGGCGGTGACGCAGCTCACCGAAGTGTTGAAGCGCAATCCCGCCGACGCTCAGGCCTCCGTATGGCTCGGCCAGGCCTGCATCAGGACCAGGAAGCTGGAACTCCAGAGCGCTGCCCTGTTCCACTTCGCTCGCGCCGCCGTCTATGATGGCCCGGGCTCGCAAACGGCGCAATACCGCGAACAGCTGCGCAAGAGCTTTGAGAAGAACTACGTCGCCATCCATGGAGACGCCAATGGCATGGAGGACGTCCTTACGCTCGCCAAGGCATCCGCCCTCCCGCCGCCCGATTTCAAGATCGAGTCCAAGGACGAGATCCTCATCAAGCAGGAAGAGCAGTTGAAGAAGAGCAACCCGATGCTGGCCCTCTGGATCAGCATCAAGCGGGAGCTCTCCAGCGCCAACGGCCAGGCCTACTTCGACGCCAGCCTGAAGGATGCCCACATCCCCGGCGGCGCCCCGGTCGGCGATACCAAGGTGGACAAGTTCAAGGCCAAGGTCGTCGACTGCGACGCGCCAAAGAAGGCGAAGAAGGTGGTGGTCGGCATCTCCAGCCCGGACATGCGCGAAGTCACCCTCGCCTTGGAAACCCCCATCGCCGCCTGTCCCGAGAGGGGTACGGAGCTGGAGTTTTCCGGCGTACCGTCGGAGTTTTCCAGTGAGCCGTTCAACGTGACCTTCGGTGTGGAGAACAAGGACGTTGCGGGCCTTCCGGCTCCCCCGGCTCCGGTCAAAGCGGCGCCCAAGAAAGCGGCCCCAAAGGCGGCGCCCAAGAAGTAGCGCCAGCGCATCGAACCATCAAGGCCCCGGCCGGTGGGGAGGGGGTACACCTACCCCCCCGACGGCCGGGGCTCTTCCATTTGAGTCCGCGGTCCGCCCTGAGGCCGGCTAGCTCCGGCCCGTCCGATCGGACGGCTTCCTTGATTGCGATCCCGCCAGCGCCAGGCTGTAGGTGACCTTATCCCAGAATCCCAGGTCCTGCCCGCTCCGGTCGATGGCATTCATGTAATGCACAAAGCTGTAAGCCATTGAAGGGAGGGCCTTCACCGGTTGCGGCGCCCCCCACGTCAGGGAGAGCAGAACCACTACCGTCGCTGCTATTGTTTGTCTGCTCACACCATCTAAGACGATTGAACAGGTCCAAAGTTAACGCAATGCCGACTTAAGATCTGTAAATAGCCGCCGAGCAGCCTCAGCCTCCCCCGCCTGCGCGGGCCGCTCCTCGCCCTTGGAGACCAGCCATGACCGGCCGCCACGCTCCACTAGAGCCGCGAAACCGCCCCTCTCAGTCAGCACTCCAGGTGAGCCCACCGCACCGAAACCGTCGCCCCTGCGCTCCACCAGGACCACGCAGCCGTCCCTCTCGAACAGGAAATGCGTCGAAACCTCGGGCGCCGGGATCATGCCGATGCCCGCTGCCGCCAGGCGCTCCAGCTTCTGCAATGTATCCGGCAGCATTCCCGCCCTACATCTTGTAGCGGCCGAAGTCCTCGTCGTTGAGCCCTTCCAGCCAGCGGCGGAGTTCCTCGTTGGAGACCTTGTCGGACACGTTGGCGGTGCTCTTGGAGTTCTTAAGCACCTGCTCGTCGACGAAGATGGGGCAGTCCAGCCGCAGTGCCAGTGCCAGCGCGTCAGAAGGCCTTGAATCGATCGAGATCAGCTCGCCGTTCTTCTCCACCCAGATCAGGGCGAAGAACGTGTCGTCGCGCAGTTCGCTCACCACCACTTTCCGCACGCCCGCTTCCAACCCGGTCAGAACGTTCTTGATCAGGTCGTGCGTCATCGGCCGAGGAGTAGTTACTTTCTCGATCTCCAAAGCGATCGCATTGGCCTCGTAGATACCCACCCAGATGGGCAGAATCTGCCCTCCGTCCGGGTCTCTCAGGATGACGATCGGCATGTTGGTCACCGGGTCCATCATCAGGCCCCGGATCTTCATTTCGACTTCCATAGATAACCCGCCTTTCCTACACCGCTATAGCACATTCGCCCGCCAGCGAGTTCGGACCGGCGCGAGTCACCAGCACGGGCACATAGCCTCCGATGGGCTGCTCGCTGCCCGCCGCCACGAAATTGAGCACCCTGTTCTGCGACGTGCGCCCGATCCACTGTCCCCTGGCGCTGTTCCGGCCTTCCACCAGAGCCTCCTGCCAGGTCCCTACCAGCGCCGTGTTGCGGCGCAGTTGGATCGCCCGCTGCCGCTCCTGCAACACCATCAGCCGGCGGCCCTTCTCCTCATCCGGAATGTGGTCTTCCAACGCCAGCGCCGGCGTGTTGGGCCGCGCCGAGTACTTGAAGCTGAAGATGGAGTCGTACTCCACCTCGTCCAGCAGGCTCAGGGTCTGCTCGAAATCCTCTTCCGTCTCGCCCGGGAAACCCACAATGATGTCGGTGGAGATGGCGATGTCCCGCTTGGACGCCTTCATCCACTCGATGCGCCGCATGTAGTCGTCCCGTGTGTACTGCCTCTGCATGGCCGCCAGAACCTTGGTCGACCCGCTCTGCACGGGCAGGTGAATCTGGTTGCACAGCGTCTCTGTCCGGTCCATCACCTCGATGATCTCGCGGCCGAAGTCCCTGGGATGCGACGTCGTGAACCGCACGCGCCTGATCCCCTCCACGCGGCCCACCGCCTCCAACAGGCCCGCGAAGTCCCAGCCGGCGGGCGACGGGTCCCGGTAACTGTTCACATTCTGGCCCAGCAACTGGATCTCGGTGTAGCCTGCGCGTGCCAGCGCGTTCGCTTCATCCAGGATGCTGGCCGACGCCCGGCTGCGCTCGTGGCCGCGCGTAAACGGCACCACGCAATAGGCGCAACTCTTGTCGCATCCTTCGATGATGGTGATGTAGCCCTTGTGCGGGTTGTCGCGCCGCGTGGCCGCGGTCTCGAAGGTGTCGTCGGAATCCAGGCTCAGCCCGGTCACCCTGCGGCCGCCCGATTCGATCTGCACCAGCAGCTCGCCCAGCTTGGGATAGCTGGCCGACCCCACCACCAGGTTCACGTGCGGCGCCTTGTCGAAGATCCGTTCGCCCTCCTGCTGCGCCACGCAGCCCAGCACGCCGAAGACCTTGCCCTTCGATTTCTTGTTCTCGCTCAGGCGCTGGAAGACCTTCTGCTCCGCCTTGTCGCGGATGCTGCACGTGTTGTAGAGCACCAGGTCGGCTTCCTCCGGCGTTTGGACCTGGCCGTAGCCGCGCTCCTCCAACGTGCCGATCACCTTCTCGGAATCGTGCACGTTCATCTGGCAGCCGAATGTCTCGATGTAGAATCTTTTCATGGCCCAGCTACGTCTATTGTAGCGGACCGGGCCTAAAGGCCGCCCCGGCTCCAGACGATCTACGAGTATGCGGATTCTCGCCTTCGCACTGATCGCGCTGGGCTTGCCTGCCCAACAGAAGCAGTCCTCCACCTACGTTTTCGACATCAACGGACGCCGTACGGACTGGACGCAGGCGCGTTCCGGCGAGGGTGCATCGTCGGAGACCATCCGCGACGTCAACGGCCAACGCATCCCCGTGGAGCAGGTGCAGGAGAAGGTCCTCCGCAATGAAGGCGGCGTCCGCATCGTCGAGCGCACCACCAAGCGCTTTGACCCGAACGGCCGCCCGCTGCCTCCGGAAAAGACCGTTGTTGAGAGTACCACCCGCCCCGACGGCTCCGGCACCGAGTCGGTCACCACCTACCGTGGCGACCTGAATGGGAATCTCCAGCTCTCCGAACGCGCCGCCACGCAGTTCCGCAAGTCGGGCGACACCATCACGCGCGAAACTTCGGTGGAGCGCACCGGCATCAGCGGCTCTCTCGAAGCCGTGGAACGGCGCGTGGTCCAGGAGACCACCACCAAGACCACGTCGGAGAAGGACGAGACCATCTACAGCCGGGACTCCAACGGCCGCTTCGCCGAAACGGGCCGCCGGATCGTCAAGGCCGCCACCATCGACGGCAAGGTGCGCGAACAGGTGGATGAGTACGAATCGGCGACCACCGGCCGCCTGCAGCTCGCACGCACCTCCGTTGCGACCACGGCCAAGACCGCGGACGGCGGCGAACGGAAGGAAGTGGACGTCTACGGCCCCGCCGCGCCGGGACGGGCTATCTCCACAGACGGCAAGCTCCAGTTGCGCGAGCGGCAGTATTACACCAGCCGGCAGAGCGCCGACGGCGCCACCGTTCAGGTCTTCGCCGTCCAGCGCCCCAACCTCGGCCCCAAGGCGGACCTCGGCCCGGTCCAGACCATCAGCGAGACCGTCTCCCGTACCACCCCGCAGCGGTGAGCCACGCCGGCGCTACTGCGTAACTTTCACCACCGTATACATGAGTTCCTTCCTGGTGAGGGCCTGGTGCGGCACGCCGGCCGGGATGCGCGCCACGTCGCCGGGGTGTAGCTCCACCCTTTCGCCGCCATCCATCGACGCGCCGCGGATCTCTCCCGGCGCAGTCGAATGCGCGCCCACGGTCTTGCCGCCAACCACCAGGACGCCCTCGCCCGACTCGACAATGAAGATGTCGGCCTGCTTCTCATGCACCTCCACCTCGCCATCGCCCGTGCGGTAGACCATCATCTTGGAGTGGTTGCCGAAGGCTTTGGCCTCCACCGCCACGGTTTTGCCCGCCAGTTGCGACGCCAGCCTGGATCGCGCGGAAGCGCGGTCCGCCGCCGCCCAGTGCGTGAAACCCTCCGCCGTCTCGGGACCGGCCTGCTGGATCTTCACCACGAAGTAGAGGAACTCTTTCTTGACCAGCAACTGGTGGGGCATGTCCGCCGGGATGCGAACCAGGTCGCCCGGCCGCAACGTGACCCTTCTTCCCCCTTCGATCCCCGACCCACGCCCCTCGCCCGGGCCGGCGGTCCTCGGGTTCAGCACCTTGCCGCCCACCAGCAGCTCCGCCTCGCCCGCCTCGGTCAGGAACAGATCCGTCACCCTCTCATGCACTTCCGCCTCGCCGTCGGCCACCCGGCGCGTGATTCCGAAGCCGTGGTTGCCGAACTTGCCCAGGTCCTGCCCCTTCGGCGTCGAATCCTTCATCTGCGCCGTGAGCTTGGCGTTCCACCCCTGCAGTTCCACCGCCGGCCAGTGTAGGAAGCCCGGAATGGCGCTGGCGCCCAGCACGGCCACCGCAACCAAGACGGCCAAACAGAGTGTCTTCCTCATGCCATCACCACCTTGGGGAGCCGGTCCTTGACGCCCGGCAGCGCCGGCAGTTCGGCCGACGGCTTGTCCTGATACCAGTAACAGCAACTGTAGAAGTTGTCCGCCCGGTCATTGGCGTGGCCG
Organism: Acidobacteriota bacterium; assembly: GCA_016215215.1. Classification (GTDB taxonomy): domain Bacteria; phylum Acidobacteriota; class Terriglobia; order Bryobacterales; family Bryobacteraceae; genus Paludibaculum. Next base: position 21,890 of record JACRKW010000287.1, on the reverse strand, counting down.
TGCTCCATGGTGTGCTTCAAGTAGCGCGTGAATGTAACTGGGTTATCTCCATGAAAACGATAGCAACAATAGCGTCCGCCAACACGCTCGGGACTCTGGATCAACTGGGCGCCGTACTGGTGGTAGGCGAAGGCCTTGGCGTTCTCCCTGCCACCAAAGTTCCAGCTTCCCAGGAAGTAGTCCTCGCTGCCGGTGCCGACAATCAATGGCTTCGTTTCGTCGTCGACGAAGATCATATCGTCGCCTTCGCCCATCCAGGCCTCGCTGTTCTGGATCACGCCCAGCGTCACCCCCATCAGGTGGCCGCGGCCGCGCGTCTCGCAATAGACGTAGTTGGTCTTGCCGTCCGGGTTCTTCCGGTCGGCCAGCTTCTGCGCGGTGTTCGGAGTCGCCTGCCGGTACTGCGCGTGGAAGTACAAAGTATCCGCCGGCAGCGTCTCCACGGCCAGGAAGTCGATGTTGGAGTAAAACGACGATACGTCGCGAGAGCCCTCGTTGGTCACCGTCATCCGCGCCGCGGTCCGGTACGGCATGGCGAAGTAGCAGTTCAACGACTTGCCCGGCGAACACGCCAGGTACTCGCTCTCGTAGAGCACGTAGTCGCCCAGGTTCAAGCCGAAGAAGTCGCCGATCGGCGCTTCAATGGCAGGCGTGCCGGCTCCGTCCCACCACGCCCTGAGCACCAGTTCCTTGAGGTGCAGCGGACCGGCGGCGGCGATGGTAAACCAGATGTGCGAGATCATGCCGGCGCCCTTCTGGTTGAAGATCTCCAGCGTCTCGCCCGGCTTGATGGGCCAGCGGTCGGAGTTGCCCCCGGTGGTGTCGTAGCTGGACTGCTTCAGCGACTTGTAGTTCTGCGTCCGGCAGTAGTTGGGCAGGAAACGCGCCGCCGCGCCTCCGCCGCCGCGAGCCTGTTGCGCCACAGCCTCCGGCGCTGCCGCAGCGCCCAGTCCCAGCGCCGCCAGCGCGCCCCGGAAAAATCCTCTCCGCTCGACATGCTTCATTGCGTCACCTCCACTTTCCTTCTCGATACCGTCGCTTCCCTGCCCCCGGCCTGCGCGGTGGCCTTCAACAAAGCCGGTCCCGCCGCGCGCGGCGTCTCCAGCACCACCTGCCAGGTGTGCGCCCCGTAGGGAGGCAGGTCAAACTCGATCTCCTTCGACGCGCCACCTACCCATTCCAGCTTCAAACGGCCTCGTGCGGGAGCCTCCAGGTCGTTCACCATCATCACAGGGTAGGTTCGCGTGGAGCCCGCCTTCAACTCCGGGCGCCAGAAGTTAATGTACACCCCCAGCGGCTTGAAGCTCTCCCGAACCCAATCCGCGAAGTTCGGCTCCAGTTCCAGCTTCTCCACGTCTTTCCAGTGGTCCCCGGTTTTCACGCCCGGGTAGCTGCACGTCAGCCACGTGAAATGCAGCACGCCGGCGAAATTCCTGTGCGCCCGCCAGAACTCGGTCAGACCTGCCAGGTAGTAGGCGTACAGTTCGAACCTCTGCTCCGCCGTGGCTGCTTTTCCGAGGAGCCGCTCATACACCTTCTCAGTGAGCGGAGTGGGCGTACCGTCACGCGTCACCCACAGCCAGCCATATTCGTTGGCGATCACCGCGTGAGCTGAGGGATGCCCGGCGTTGGTGGTCTTGGCCCCGGTCATCTGCTCCAGGTCCGTCATTGCGAACGACCGCGCAGGGTTCCTCAAGGCGCTGAATAGGTAGGGGTGATCCTCCACCGGATCGTCCACTCCCGTCGGCACCGAGTATCCGTTGTCCCACGGGCGATTGGACAGATCCAGCTTCCTCACCGCCGGAATCACCCGTTCGCGCAACATCTCCGTATCGGTCTCGTTCGACGCGTCCCAGATCGCCACGCTGGGGTGGTTCCAGTGGTCGCGCATCCACTCCGAATACTGCGTCACCAGTTCGCTCTCCCGGTAGGGCGGGAAGTACTCGCGCCCGTTCCAGATGAAAAACTCGTTCTGGATCAGCAGGCCGGCCTCATCGGCAATGTCGAACCACATCTCCGGCGCTGGACCGATGCAGAACCGGAACGAATTCCAGTTCATCCTTTTCGGGCCTTCCACCAGCAACTTCCGCACCCACGCCTCATCCCAGGGGTGGCGCTTGCACAACGGATCTTCAAAGAACCGGTGCAGCGTGATGTTGGAGCCCCTCAGGAAATAGGGCTTGCCGTTCAGGTAGGCGCGTTTGGTCGTCGTGTCGAAGCGGAACTCCCGCATTCCGAAGCGGGTCTCCATGGAATCTTCGCCCGCCGACGTTCTCACGCGATAGAGGTTGGGCGTCTCCGGTGTCCATAGCTTCGCTCCTGGCATCCGCACCACCGCCCGCACGCTCCTCCGCTCCCCGGGCTTCAGAGACACGGGCTCGGAAGAGGCCTTCCATTGGTCGATGAAGTGCACCGCCGTCACGGTCACCGCGGCGCCGCTTCTGTTCACAAGGACGGTTTCGATCTCGGCCGACGACGAGGCCAGCCGCGGCGCCACCTGCACGCTCTCGATGTATGGGTTTCCCGTGAAGATCAGATCGACGTTGTCGTAGATCCCAGGCGTCCATTTGTATTTCTCGAAGTCCGTGCCCGCCGGCGACCACTCCGGCACCGCCGCTGGATGCGCCCCGATGCGGATCACCAGGTCGTTGTCCCCATCCCACTTCATCGCCGCAGCCACGTCGAAGTAGCCTGCGCTGAAGCACCCCAGGTGCTCGCCCACCTTCTGCCCGTTCAGCCACACCGCCGTGCCGAATTGCGCCTTGGCCACCCGCAGCATCGCCACTGGCCGCTTGCCGCCGGCGCGGAAGCTGCGCCGGTACCAGAAATAGTTCCGCTGCTGGCGCGGCACTCCCGCGTTGAACACTCGGGCGCTTTCAGGCAGCAGCTTCTCTCGGATCGAGATCTGAATGAACTCCCGCCCGTCAAAGCGGTCCACGTCCGGAAAGGCCGGCACAGCCAGGTTCGTGAGCCCCGGCACCGGTACGGTGCGGGCGAAACTGGCAGGCATTTCGCCGGCGGAAACGCTCTCACCCACCTGCCAGTCGCCGTTCAACGATACCTTCAGACGGCCCGTTGCCCCTGCGCATACGGCGCCAAAGAGGAGTATCAGCCCTGTGAGTCGCATACCGTGAGACATGCTATCAGAGGGGGGCTGCCAGGCGCGCCCGCCTTAGGGCTGCCAGAGCGCGAGTTGGGCCGCGATCTCGTCGCGCACCCGCCGGAAGTCGTCCAACGTGTGCGGATCGTCAAAAGGCCAGTGGAGCAGCCTCGTCCGCGCCGGAAACACCGGGCACGACTCGCGCGCGTTCCCGCACACCGTGATGACGAAGTCGAACTCCTGACCGGCGAATTCTTCCACGGACTTCGACCTGTGATGGCTGATGTCGATGCCGGCCTCAGCCATCGCCTGGATGGCTTCGGGGCGAACCGTCGAAGGCCTCGTCCCGGCGCTTTGAATCTCGTATCGGTGGCCGAGGTCTCGCCGGAACAGCCCCTCGGCCATCTGCGACCGGGCCGAGTTGCCCGTACAAAGGATCAGGATGCGCGGCTTCACGGCTTGACGGCTCGAATGAAGGCGCTCATGAATTTGCCGTCCATCTCCGGCGCCACGGCGTCGGCGTCGATCCCTTCGGCCGCCAGAAACTCCCGGGCGTCGGCCGCCATGTAGACCCCTGTCGGTTCCACATCGATCGACGTGAAGCCCGCACGCGCCAGCTTCGCCTTGTAGTCGGACTCCTCCAGCGCCCCGGCAATGCAGCCCACCCACAACTCCACGTTGCGCCGCAGGCCGGCCGGCACCTCGCCCCGCACCACCACGTCGCTCACCGCAAAGCGCCCGCCCGGCTTCAACACCCTAAAGGCCTCCGCCAGCACGCGGTCCTTGTCCGCCGACAGGTTGATCACGCAGTTGGAGATGATCACGTCCACTGAGTTGTCCGGCAACGGGATGTTCTCGATCTCGCCCTTCAGAAACTCAACGTTCTCCACGCCCGCCTTGCGCTTGTTGTCGTTGGCCAGCGCGAGCATTTCATCGGTCATATCCAGTCCGTAGGCCTTGCCAGCCGGCCCCACCCGTCGGGCTGAGAGCAGCACGTCGATACCGCCGCCAGAGCCCAGGTCCAACACCGTCTCGCCGGCCTTCAACTCGGCCAGCGCCGTCGGATTGCCGCAACCCAGCGAAGCCAGGACGGCCGTGTCCGGCAGTTCGCTCTTCTGGAGTTCGTCGTATAGATTCTTGGTGATCGGATCCGCTGATCCGCAGCAGGAGGAAGCTGATGGCGCCGGCCCACAACAGGTGGCTCCCTCTCCCTTCACCACCCGCAAGGCTGCCGCCCCATACTTTTCCCGGACCGAGTCTTTGATGCTTTCAGTGCTCACGTTGGTTCCTTTCTATTCACAACAGTTCACGACTGCCTCAGGCTGGATGGCCCGGTTGCGCGTACAGCACTCGGCGTACAGGAAGCCCAGTAACTTCTGTAGCCCTTCGCAGTTGGCGCGGTACCAGAGAAACGTTCCTTCTCGCCTTACACTGATCAGGTCTTCGTTCCGTAGCTTCTCCAGATGGTGCGAGAGCGTCGAGCCGGGGATTCCCAACTCGGAGCCGATTTCTCCCACCGTCATCCCTTCCGGATGGGCTGACAGCAGCAGGCGGACGATCCGCAGCCTGGGCTCCGCGCCCAGAGCAGCGAACATGTCGGCAAACCGGGTTACTCCGGAGGCATCTTGTTCCATATTTCTAGGATAGTAGAAATATGGAAACTGTCAAGTGCCTAGTTGTGACATTCTTCAAACCACGGGCGGGTGCGATTGCAGACCCCGCAAACCGACAACATCACCGGCACCTCGATCAGCACTCCAACCACCGTTGCCAGCGCCGCTCCTGAGCCGGGCCCATACAGTGCGATAGCTGTTGCCACCGCCAGTTCGAAGAAGTTACTGGCGCCGATCAGCGCCCCCGGCGCTGCCACGGCATGTCTCACCTTCAACCATCGCATCAGTCCGTACGTCAGGCTGGCGTTGAAGTACACCTGAATCAGGATCGGCGCCGCGATGAGGGCCACGTGAAGGAACTTGCCCGTGATGTTGTCCGCCTGAAAGGCGAAGATCAGCACCAGAGTGGCCAACAGCGCCGACATGCTGACTGGCGCGAACCGCGGCAGCAGAGAGCTCTCAAACCACTCCCGTCCCCCCCGACCGATGAACCAGTGGCGCAGAATCACGCCGGCTGTGAGCGGGATGACGATGAAGACCATCACCGAGTACAGCAGGACCAGGAACGGCACATCAAGGGATGATGCCCCGCTGACCAGAAAGCGCACGATCGGCGCAAACAGCACCAGCATGATCAGGTCGTTCACAGCCACTTGTACCAGCGTGTAGGCCGGATCCCCGTCGGTGAGGTAGCTCCACACAAACACCATTGCCGTGCAGGGCGCCGCCGCCAGGATGATGCAGCCGGCGATGTACTGCGACGCTTCGTCGCCCGTCAGGATCCCGCCGAAGACGAACCGGAAGAAGAAGACCGCCAGCGCCGCCATGGAGAACGGCTTCACCACCCAGTTCACAAACAGCGTCACCAGCAGTCCGCGGGGCCGCCCGCCGATGTGAAGGATGGCGCCGAAATCCACCTTCATCATCATCGGCACGATCATGAGCCAGATCAGAATCGCGATTGGAACGTTGATCTGGCTACCCTGGCCGAACTCCATCCGCCGGAGGGCAGCCGTGACCTCTGGCAAGGTTTTTCCCAGCAGGAGTCCACCTGCCATGCAAGCGCCCACCCAGAGAGTGAGGTAGCGCTCAAACACGCCCAGCCGCTTTGTTTGTCCCCGCTCAATGCCTGGTTCGCTCATGTGCGCCTCATCTCCGTCTCATCAGTGGGGCAGCGGAATCTGGACCGAGGCGATCTCCGCCCGCAGCGCCGACACCCAGGGCTCCAACTCCGCCTCGCCCCAGTAGACGTGCTGGAATCCCACCGCCACGCTGGCGCACCAAAGCACGGCAAGACGCACGCGGCCGTCGAGCCGCCGGAACACCCAGCGGTACTCGCCGGAAGCCTGCGACCAGAAGCACTCGCCGAACCCATCCTGCTCCAGGGCGTCCAGCGCTTCAGACAGCGCAGCCAGCGCCTCTGGGGCGTCGGCAGCCGAGGCCGTGGTCTCGGTCTGATCGTCGGTCAACCGGCTCACCAGGTTCTGGTGCTCGTCCAGCGAAAGCGAGATCGTCATGAGCATAGTTTATGACGTTCGTATCCGCAATTCCCGCGCCTCACTACCCCCTGTGCCAAGATCGATGTATGCCGCTGTACTTCCTTGGCGTCGATGGGGGCCAGTCTTCCACCACCGCACTGATCGGAGACGAAACCGGACGCGTCCTCGGCATGGGGCGCGGAGGCCCCTGCAATCACGTTTCGGCCGCCGAATCCCGCGAGAAGTTCCGCAACGCCATCGGCGGCTGTGTCGACCAGGCGCGCAAAGGCGCCATGCTCCCGGAGGGCTACGAATTTGAAGCCGCATGCCTGGGCTTCTCCGGAGGGCCGGCCGATAAGGACGCCCTCATCGCCGAAATGTTCACCATCGGCAAGCGCGTGGTGACCAACGACGCCATCATCGCCCTCACCGGCGCCCACGCCGGCAAGCCCGGCGTCATTACAATCGGCGGCACCGGCTCCATCAGCTTCGGCCGCAACGCCGCCGGCAAAGTGGCCCGCGCCGGTGGCTGGGGCTACATCTACGGCGACGAAGGCGGCGGATTTGACCTCACCCGCCAGGCCCTGCGCGCCGCCCTACGCATGGAAGAGGGCTGGGGTCCGGAAACCGCTCTGCGGGCTCTCCTGCTCGAGGCTACCGGCGCTGCCTCCGCCAACGACCTGCTCCACAAGTTCTACACCCCGGACTTCCCCCGCCCCAAGATCGCCGCGCTATCTCGCCTCGTCGACCAGGCTGCTTCCCAAGGCGACGAAGTCGCCGCCGACGTCCTCCGCGAAGCCGCCCAGCAACTGGCCGGTATCACCCTGGCGGCGCGCATGCAACTCTTCACCAAGGAGGAAACCGTCGCAGCGGCCTACATCGGCGGCGTCTATAAGAGCGAGCGCCTCCTCGAAGAGTTCCGCTCGCGCCTCGAACGGGACGGCAAGACTACGGTCCAAGCCCCCCTGTTCGGCCCGGCGGCCGGCGCGCTCCTGGAGGCCTACCGCTCCGCCGGCCTCGACGTTTCCTTGACCGACGCCCCGGTTGAAAAGTGACACTGCAGCCGCCACGCAAGCGTTGACTCGCCCCGCCGCCGCCCCCTCCCCAACGCCGATGATACGATCGATGTGAGGTCTTCATCCTTATGTCAAAACTCTCTATTCGCGATCTCGACCTAAAAGGCAAACGCGTCTTCATGCGCGTCGATTTCAACGTCCCGCTGGCCCCCGGAGGTCAGGAGATTACCTCCGACAAGCGCATCAAAGCCGCCCTGCCTACCATCAAGTTCGCCCTCGAACAGGGCGCGGGACTCGTCCTGGCCTCTCACCTCGGCCGGCCCAAGGGCAAACCCAATCCCGAGATGAGCCTCAAGCCCGCCGCCGCGCGGCTGGCCGAACTCCTCGGCAAGCCGGTCCGGATGGCTCCGGACTGCATCGGCGCCGAAGTGGAAGCCATGCTCCCCGCTCCCGGTGAAGTCCTGCTGCTCGAAAACCTCCGTTACCACGCTGAAGAAGAAAAGAACGATCCCGCCTTCGCCCAGCAGTTGGCCCGCCTCGGCGACGTGTACGTCAACGACGCCTTCGGCACCGCCCACCGCGCCCACGCCTCCACCGAGGGCATCATCCAGTTCCTCAAACCCGCCGCCGCCGGATTGCTCATGGAAAAGGAGCTCGAATACCTATTCAAGTGCACGCAATCTCCAGAGCACCCCTGCGTCGGCATTCTGGGCGGCGCCAAGGTCTCGGACAAGATCGAAGTGATCGAGAACCTCCTCAAGTTCGTCGACCGCCTTTTGATCGGCGGCGCCATGGCCTACACCTTCATGAAGGCTCAGGGCAAGGCCACCGGCAAGAGCCTGGTGGAAGAAGACAAGGTGGAACTCGCCAAAGCCCTGCTTGAGAAGGCCTCTGACAAGCTCATGCTGCCGTGCGACCACATCGTCGCCGCCGAGTTCGCCGAAAACGCCCCGCACGAAGTCGTCGTCGACATCCCCGAGGGCAAGATGGGCATGGACATCGGCCCGGCCACCGCGGCTGCATTCGCCGCTGTGTTGAAGTCCTCCAGGACCATCATCTGGAACGGTCCCATGGGCGTCTTTGAGAAGAAACCGTTCGACGCCGGCACGGTGGCCGTCGCCAAGGCTGTGGCCGAAAGCGGCGCGCTCTCTGTCGTCGGAGGCGGCGATTCGGAAAAGGCCGTCAAGAGCGCCGGGCTGTCTGACAGGATCAGCCACATCTCCACGGGCGGCGGAGCCTCGCTGGAGTTCCTCTCCGGACTGGTGCTGCCCGGCGTGGCGGCCCTGACCGAGAAATAGGCCCATCGCTTTACATGATCGTCTCCGGCGGCGACGGTACACTCTTTCACCTCCTACGCCATTTGCGTCCGCCGTTTCCGGAGATCGCCATTGTGCCTTCGGGACGCGGCAACGCGCTGGCCCGCGATCTGCGCCCCAATCAGTCACACGTGGCGATCGATCTGATGGAGGTGACCGTCCTGCCGGCTGACGGCGCTCCCTGGAGCTGCTGGTGCGCCTCCTCGGTCGGCTGCGGTTACCCGGCCGAGGTGACCCGCGCCGCCCTCCGTTTCCGCCGCCTGCGGCGCTTCAGCTACGCCGCCGCCACGGCCGTCACCGCCCCGCGCCGCGCGCGGTATACAATCTCCGGGGGCGGCCACACCGCCACACGGGAATTGACTGGAGTCTTGATCAACAACACCCGCCATGTGGGCGGGTTCATCGCCTTCCCCCTGCTACCTCTCCCAGATGGCCCACAACGCCACAGCTATGGCCGGCACTGAACTCTGGATGCCCGCCCGCGTGAGCCAGCTCACTGAGATCCGCATCTCTCCGGACCGGCCGCGCGAACTGATGCTCGACGGCGAGCTCGTTGCTGACGTCGCCGAAGTGCGACTTTCGGTCGTCCCTGGCGCGCTCAAGTGCAGGGCGCTCAGTCCAGCGCGGTCATGATTTCCACAAACGGCAGTGCAATGGCGGGTTCCGCTGTGGAGAGCGTGCCCGACTGCTCCTCAACCATTGCTGAACCAGAGCAGACCCATGCGCGCCGCGAAACGGGGTCCACCAGCCAAATGTGCGGCACGCCAAAGGCCACGTAGTCGTCCACGCGCTGCTGGAACGAACGCAGAGTATCGGAGGGTGACAGGATCTCAATGCAAATCAACGGCGGCGTGGTGAAGACTTGCTCAGCAGGAGCCTTCCCGGCATAAACGCAGATATCTGGAATCCGAAACCGGCTGGCCGATATGCGCACCCGCTGTTCTACAAAGACCCGAATGCCAAGGTCATTCTTGCGGGAGTTCAGCCACGTCACTAGTTCGGTCTGCAGTGCGCTGTGATCCTTCTCGCCCATGTTTCGCTCCACCAGTTCGCCGTCGATGTAGTCGCAGTCCGGCCTGTATGATGTGGCAAGATACTCGCCGACGCTGACCAGTACGGGGGACGCCATACCTCCGATCATAATCTACTCATCGCCCTTCCCCGCCCCGCCTTCACCGAAATCGAAAACCGGTGGCGGCTCTGCCAGAAAGCCAGCTTCAGCGCCCGCATCCTGCCGATTCTGCCGCACAATAGGTGCATGTCCACACGCGCGCCCTTCGCCTGGCGAACCCGTATCCGCTTTGTCGATACCGACGCCAGTGGCCGGATCCACTATTCTTCCCTCTTCCGCCACTTCGAGGCCGCCGAGGACGAATTCTTCCGCTCCATCGGCTTCGCCTACGCCGAGCGCGAAGCCGCCGACCTCACCTACCCGCGCGTCCACGTCGAGGCCGACTACCTCTCCGCCCTCCGCTACGACGATCCTGTCTATGTCACCGTCGCCGTTGCCAAAATCGGCGCCCGCTCTTATACGCTCGAACTCAACCTCTATCTCGAAGAGACGTCAGACGTGGCCGCCAGCGGCCTCATCACCGTCGTCTGCATGTCCCGCCGCAGCCAGAAAGCGCATCCCCTTCCCGCTGATCTCCGGGCCGCCTTGATGGAGATGCAATAATCCCCCTATGACGCCGTCCATCGCTCTTGTGACCGGCGCCGGCAGCGGCATCGGCCGCGCTGTCGCCCTGGCACTCCACCAGGCCGGATGGGCCGTGGTGCTCGCCGGCAGACGCGCGGACAAGCTGGCGGAAACCGCCTCTCTTGCCCAGTCCCCCGGCGGCCGCCTGCTCGCCGTACCCACCGACGTCACCGTCCCCGACCAAATTCACTCGCTGTTCGAGCAGACCCGCAATTCCTTCGGCCGCCTCGACCTCCTCTTCAACAACGCCGGCGCCAACGCCCCCGGCATCCCCATGGAGGACCTCAGCTTCGAACAGTGGAACAGCGTCGTCGCCGTCAACCTCACCGGGGTCTTCCTCTGTGCCCAAAAGGCCATCCGGCTGATGAAGTCCCAGGACCCGCGCGGCGGCCGCATCATCAACAACGGCTCCATCTCCGCCCAGGTCCCACGGCCCGATTCCGCCCCCTACACCGCCACCAAGCACGCCGTCACCGGCCTCACCAAGAGCATCTCCCTCGACGGGCGCAAGTACGGCATCGCCTGCGGCCAGATCGACATCGGCAACGCCGCCACGGAGATGACCCAACGGATGGCGGCCGGCGTCAAACAGGCAGACGGCCGCATCATGGTGGAACCTCGCATGGACCTGCGTCACGTCGCCGATGCCGTCCTCTACATGGCCGGTCTGCCGCTGGAGGCCAACGTCCAGTTCATGACCGTCATGGCCACCACCATGCCCCTGATCGGAAGAGGTTAGCCCATGCATGTCCTGGATCTCTTCAAACTCGATGGCAAGACCGCCCTGGTCACCGGCTGCACCCGCGGCATCGGCCGCGCCATGGCCGCGGCCCTCGCCCAGGCCGGAGCCGATATCATCGGCGTCAGCCGTACTCTGCGGCCCGGCGCCTCCGACGTCGAGCTCGACGTCACCACAGCCGGCCGCCGCTTCTCCGCCTACTCCTGCGATCTCGGCCGGCGCGGCGACGTCTACGCTCTCGTCGAGAACGTGAATGCCGCCCACGCCGCCGTCGACATCCTCGTCAACAACGCCGGCATCATCCTTCGCAAGCCCGCTGCCGAGCATCCCGACGATTACTGGGACGACGTCCTCAACGCCAACCTGAACGCCCCTTGGATCCTCAGCCGCGAGTTCGGCAAGCGCATGTTGGAACGCGGCGCGGGCAAGATCATCTTCACCGCCTCGCTGCTCACTTTCCAGGGCGGCATCACCGTCCCCGGTTACGCCGCCAGCAAGGGGGCCGTCGGCCAACTGGTCAAGGCGCTGGCCAATGAGTGGGCGGGCCGCGGCGTGCAGGTCAACGCCATCGCGCCCGGCTACATCGCCACCGATAACACCACTGCCCTGCGCGAAGACCCCGTGCGCGGCCCCGCCATCCTCTCCCGCATCCCCGCCGGCCGCTGGGGCGAACCAGCCGACCTTCAAGGGGCCACGGTGTTCCTCGCCTCTCAAGCCTCGGACTACGTCAGCGGCGCCATCCTCACCGTCGACGGCGGCTGGATGGGCCGCTAGGATAGAAGTATTCCTCACCATGACCTGGAAACGCTACCAGCAGTACTTATCCTCCGTCCCAGAGGCCGGACTCACACTCGACATCTCCCGCATGGGATTCACCGAGGAGTGGCTCGACTCCATGGAGCCCGCCATCCAGTCTGCCTTCTCCGCCATGGATGCACTGGAAGCCGGCGCCATCGCCAACCCCGACGAGAAGCGCATGGTCGGCCACTACTGGCTACGTACGCCCGACCTCGCCCCCACCCCAGCCACCCGCGCCGAAATCGAAACCACGTTGTCGCGCGTCAGGACCTTCGCCGCCACGGTCCACGCCGAGGGCCGTTTCACTGATCTGCTCTCCATCGGCATCGGCGGCTCCGCCCTTGGTCCTATGTTCGTCGCCGATGCCCTCGGCCACCCCGGCACAGACAAACTGCGTGTCCATTTCTTCGACAACACCGACCCCGACGGCATCGCCCGCGTCCTGGCCCACCTCGAGGGCCGCCTCGATCGAACGCTTGTCCTGGTCATCTCCAAGTCCGGCGGCACACCAGAGACCTACAACGGCATGAAGCTCGCCGAGGCCGCCTTCTCCCGGGCGGGCGTCTCCTTCGCCGCCCACGCCGTGGCCATCACCATGCCCGGCTCCAAGCTCCATCAGACCGCCGCCGGTCAAGGCTGGCTCGACGTCTTCCCGATGTTCGATTGGGTCGGCGGCCGCACCAGTGTCCTGTCCGCGGTCGGACTGATCCCCGCCGCCCTCCAGGGCTTCGACATCGATGCGCTGCTGGCCGGCGCGGCAGCTTGTGATGCCCGCACACGCTCCAAGGCCACCCGCGAGAATCCCGCCGCCCTGCTCGCCCTCATGTGGCACTACGCCACAGAAGGCCGCGGCGCGAAGGACATGGTTGTCCTGCCTTACAAGGACCGTCTGCTGCTCTTCTCCCGCTACCTCCAGCAGCTCATCATGGAGTCCCTCGGCAAGCAGCTCGACCTCAGCGGCGCCCGTGTCGATCAGGGCCTGTCCGTTTACGGCAACAAGGGTTCCACCGACCAGCACGCCTACGTTCAGCAGCTCCGCGACGGCGTCAACAACTTCTTCGCCCTTTTCGTGCGTGTGCTAGAAGACGGCGGCGATGCGCTGGAACTCGAGCCCGGCGTCCGCACCGGCGACTACCTCGACGGCTTCCTGCTCGGCACCCGCGAGGCCCTCTCCGGCAACGCCCGCCAGTCGCTCACCATCACGGTGCGCCGCGTGGACGCCCACACCCTCGGCGCGCTCATCGCCCTGTTCGAACGCGCCACCGGCTTCTATGCATCGCTGGTCCACATCAACGCCTACCACCAGCCCGGCGTCGAGGCCGGCAAGAAAGCCGCCGCCGCCGTGCTCGCCCTGCAGCAGCGCGTCCTTGCTGCTCTTGCTCCCGCCATGCAGACCGTCGATGCCCTCGCCGCCGCGGCGGGCAGTGAAGATGTGGAGAGCGTCTTCCTCATCCTGGAGCACCTCTCCGCCAATGGCCGCGCCCGCCGCGGTCCCGGCCCGGCCTTCAGCCTGTAGTCACGCCCCGCTCAACAGGCGACGACAGGATCAGCGAAGTCGATGTCATCCCGAACGGCGTCAGCCGGTCGATCAGTCTCTCCAGGTGCGCCGCCGACTCCACCCGGACCTTCAGGATGAACGACTCGTCCCCCGTCACCCGGTGGCACTCCAGCACCTCTGGCATCCCATCGGCCGTCTTGGTCAGCTTGCGCGCCAGCGCTTCGCTGCCCGTCACCCGGATCCGCACAAACGCCGCCACCGGCAGGCCCAGGCTGGAGGGATCCAGCCGCGCCTCATAGCCGCGAATCACCCCGCCGTCCTCCAGCCGCCGCACTCTCTCCGCCGCAGCCGGCGTGGACAGTCCCACGCGCCGTCCCAGTTCCGCATACGACAGCCTGGCGTCGGCGCGCAGTTCCCGCAGGATCTTCCAGGCGATCGGGTCAAGTTGGGTCTTGAGCATCGTGTTCACGTTCGATAAGCAGATTACCACTCCACATTACGAACGTGAACGGAAAGCGTGAAGATCAAGCAAATCTCCATGTTCCGCTACGGCCGCCGGCGTTACCTTGATCGAGAGGTGTCCAACATGCCGCTGAATCGCCGGAGCTGGGCCGAGCCCTTCAAAATCAAAGTTGTCGAACCTTTGCGCATCACCACCCGTGAGCAGCGCGAACAGGCCATTATCGAAGCGGGCTACAACACCTTCCTGCTCAAGTCCCGCGATGTCTACATCGACCTGCTCACCGACTCCGGCACCTCCGCCATGAGCGATCGCCAGTGGGCCGGCATGATGCTCGGCGACGAGGCCTACGCCGGCAGCGAGAACTACTACCACCTGGAGCAAGCCGTCCACCAGTACTACGGCTACAAGCACCTGATCCCCACCCACCAGGGCCGCGGCGCCGAGCACATCATCTCGCGCGTCCTCATCAAGGAGGGCGACGTCGTGCCCGGCAACATGTACTTCACCACCACGCGTCTCCACCAGGAGATGGCCGGCGCGCGCTTTGTGGATGTCATCGTCGACCAGGCTCATGACCCCGCCTCCGAGCACCCCTTCAAAGGAGATGTCGACCTCAACAAGCTCGAAAAGGTGCTCCAGGACAACCCCGGCCGCGTGCCTTATGTCAGCGTCGCCGGCACGGTGAACATGGCCGGCGGCCAGCCCATCTCCCTGGCCAACATGAAGGCCCTCTACTCGCTTGCTCAGCGCCACGGCGTGCGCGTCATCCTCGACGCCACCCGCATCGCCGAAAACGCATGGTTCATCCAGCAGCGCGAGCCCGGCCACCAGCACAAATCCGTCGCGGAGATCGTGCGCGAGCTCTGCTCGTTCTCCGACGGCTGCACCATGAGCGCCAAGAAGGACCCGCTGGCCAATATCGGCGGATTCCTCGCGGTGAACGATGACGATGTCGCCCAGGCTGCCCGCAACCTGCTCGTCGTCTTTGAGGGCCTGCAGACCTACGGCGGCATGGCCGGCCGAGACATGGAGGCCGTCGCCATTGGCATCGCGGAGTCCGTCCAGGACGACCACATCCGCGCCCGCATCGGCCAAGTTCTCTACCTCGGCGACAAGCTCCGCCAGTGGGGCATTCCCATCGTTCTCCCCATCGGCGGCCACGGCACCTTCCTCGACGCCCGCGCTTTCCTCCCTCACGTCCCGCAATCGCAGTACCCGGCCCAGGCGCTGGCCGCGGCTCTCTACCTGGACTCCGGCGTCCGCACCATGGAGCGCGGCATCGTCTCTTCCGGACGCGATCCTGTCACCGGCGTCGAGCGCGCCCCCAAGCTCGAACTCGTCCGTCTTACAATTCCCCGCCGCGTCTATACGCAAGCTCACATGGACGTCACCGCCGAGAGCGTCTACAGCGTCTTTGAAGACCGCGACAACCTCCGCGGCCTCCGCATGACCTACGAGCCGAAGATGCTGCGCTTCTTCCAGGCGCGCTTCGAACCCTGTTGACGCGCCCCGTCAGAACGGGAAGAGCGCCTTCAGCTCCTCCTGACCCGGCTGCCGCCCGTCCTCGCACACCTCGAACGCCTGCGCGTACCGCACCTTCTTGCCCTGCTCTTCCCCATAGAACTTCACCAGCACGTCTCGGAAGTTCTCAGCGTTCCGCGCGTAGCGCCCGGCGAGCCCCTTCCGCACCTGCTCCCGCCGCCGCTGTTTTGCCGCCTCATCACTCGGATACAGCCCGGCGTTGCCGTTGGCGCCCCCTTCGTGAATCTGCGACTCCATCACCAGCAGCGCGTCCAGCGCCGGCTCGATCACGTCGTCGATCGACACGGCCACATCCGCCGTGAACGGATTCGGCTTCTTGAAACGGTCCGGCGTGTACAGAAACACCGGATTCTTCTTGAGCGGCGGCGCGTCCAGCCCGAAGAACGGCACCGTCACCATGTAGGCCGAGTCCTGCACCAGCATCGACGTGTACCTGTGGTCCGGATGATAGTCGTTCGGGCGATTGGTGATCACGATGTCTGCGTTCCACTGCCGGATCAGCCGCGTGAACGTGCGCCGGTTGTCCAGCGTCGGCAGAATCTCGCCGTCGTGAATGTCGAGCACCTCCGTGCTCACGCCCAACCGCCGGCCTACCTCCAGCACCTCAGCCCTCCGGCGCGCTGCTAGCGGACCGCCCGCCATCAGCCAGTGGCCCACGTCGCCGTTGGTCGACGAAACCAGCTTCACGTGATGCCCGGCCTTGGCCCACTTCATCGCCACCCCGGCGCCGAAGTACTCCGCATCGTCCGGATGCGCGCCGAAAATGATAATCCTCAGCTTGCCGTCACTCGGGACTTGCGCCTCAGCGCGCCCCGCGCCCGTTCCCAGCATCATCCCGACGCCGCCGGCCATCGCCAGCGCCATCACCAGCAAACCCCATCGTCTCCGCATGCGAGTGTCTCCCTTCCAATCGGAATCAGTAACACTCTACACCCGCACTGCGGAGACACGCGAGCTCAGTCCCGATCCCACCGCCCCCGGTGTTCGTACCTCTCCTCGCGATGGTGCTTGTTTTTGTAGTGGCCGTAGGCCCTGCCGTACGGCGGCCCGTACATGCGCGGCGCGGGAGCGTAGTAGTACTCCGGCGGCTCGTCGTAAACCACCACCGGCGGAGGATAGTAAACACGAGGCTGCGGGGCATAGTAGCGCCCGTACACCGGCGGCCTCCCGATGATGATCTGGATGCCGACTTGCGCCGGCGCAGCCCCGGCCAGCAAAAGCCCAAGTAGTGATGTTTGGAGGAATCTCACGTTCCGCTTCTCCTTGCGCCTTTCGACGCACTGGAGAAGCGGAACGTTTCGTAAGGTAATTACCCGTCAGACGTTCTTCGGCACCTCAAAGCCCTTGCGGTAGTTCCGCGTCAGGTAGGTGTCGGCTTCCTTGTCGTTGACGAACTTCTCTTTCTTGGAATCAAACGTGAGCACCCGTCCCGTTCGGTAGGCGATGTTGCCCAGATGCGCCAGCCCGCTGGCCAGGTGCGCCGATTCCACCGGACCGTTCTGGTCCTCCGTCTTCCTGCTCTTGATCGCCTTGATCCAGTTGGCGAAGTGATCACCCCCGGCGCGCCGTCCGGGCCCCTTCTCCTTCTTCTGGCCGAGGTAGATCTGGTAAGTGTCGTACCCGTTCACCACCAGGTAGCCCTCCGAGCCATAAAAGATGTTGCCCACCATCGCGCCGTCCTCGGCGTTGGTGCACCACGGCCGCACCTCGAACTGGATCAGCTTCTTCTGCTCCGGATAGTGGTAGAGAGTCGTCAGCACCTCCGGCGTGATCTTGTCGTCGTCGAACAGGAACTTGCCGCCCATCGCCGTGATCTTCGAGGGGAAGGAGTCCAGCCCCAGGCCCCACATGCACAGATCGGTCTCGTGGATCCCCTGGTTGCCGACGTCACCGTTGCCGTAGTTCCACGTCCAGTGCCAGTTGTAGTGCACGATCCGCCGCGAGAACGGCTCCATCTGCGCCGGCCCGGTCCACATGTTGTAGTCCAGCCCCGCCGGCACCGGTTCGGTCCCCTTCTTTCCAATCGAGGGCCTCCAGCGGAACACCAGCCCGCGCGACATGTAGACGTTGCCGATCGTCCCCTTCTTCAAGTGGCCGACCGCCTCTTGAATCGCCTCAGACGAGCGGAGCTGCACGCCGTGCTGCACAATCCGCTTATACTTGTGCGCCGCCTCCACCATCTTCCGGCCCTCGTAGATATTGTGCGAGCCGGGCTTCTCCACGTACACGTCCTTGCCCGCCTGGCACGCCCAGATCGCCGCCAGCGAATGCCAGTGGTTCGGCGTGGCAATGGTCACCGCGTCGATATTCTTGTCCTCGAACACCTTCCGCATGTCCTGGACCACCTGCGGCTTCTTTCCGTACCGCTTCTCGAACGCCGCCGCCCTCTCGTTGGCCACGTTCAGGTCCACGTCGCACAGCGTCACCACCTCGGCGTCCGGCAGGCGCATGATGCCCTGCACATGGTCGCGGCCCCGGCCGTTATTGCCTATTACCGCGATCCGCACCTTCTCATTGGCCGCCATCGCGCGCCGCGAGGCCAGGTGCGACACCAACACCCCGCCCGCGCCGGCCACAAACGTTCTGCGTGTGTTCATTGAAAGACTCCTCGTGTGGGAACTGATATGACAACTCTCTTCTATCACACCTGTGGGACTCGCCTCCTGGCCCGCCGGCTTCCCTACTCCAGCCGCCTCACCCGGATCCCCCGGAACCACACCCCGCTGTGATGGTTCTGCAGCACGATGGGGCTTTCCCTCACCAACGTACCGTCGTACTCCAGCGCCTTCTCCCCATTCAGCCAGTGCTCCACGTGCCCGTTCCGCACCACGATCCGCGACACGTTGAACTCCCCCGCCACGCGCGGCCTCCCGCCCGTCCGCGCCAGCTTTCCATATAACGACGCCGTCTGCTTCTCCGGATGCCCTTTCGAATCGGCGTTGACTTCATCGTCGATCAGTTGATACTCCGGCCCGCGCCCCCGCGCGTTCATTCCCTCCCCAGTTCGCGCCTTCCACTCGTCCACCTTCTCAATCAGGTACTTCACCCCCGAGTTGCCGCCCGCCTCGATCTTCCACTCAAATTCCAGCTCAAAGTTCCGAAACGTCTCCACCGTCCGGATGTCCTGGAATCCCCCCTCCACAACCAGCGCCCGCAGGCACCCATCCTCCACCGCCCACGACTTCGCCGGGAAGGCCTTCCCCGTCACCTCCACCCACCCCGCCGCCGTCTTGCCGTCAAACAGAGTAGTCCACGCCGGCCCGGCCTGAAGGGACAATAGGACCAGTGCGAGCACCTCATCATTCTAATCCGAAGTTCCACTTTGCATCAGAGACTATCTCCTTGATCTGACAGCAGAACGGGTTGGATTGGGCTTCCTGTTTCTGGCTACAGTCCCAGGAGTTGGAAGGCGTGGGATTGCAAGCCGGTTCCAAACCCCGCCCGCCTTCAGCGCGATCTCGACCTGGCCGAACGGGGTGCGCGTGCTGCGCTTGACCTGCGCTGCTATCTTGGCCAGGTCCGTCTCGGTCGACTTGATCAACTCGCCCCGCTGGCACCGGCGCTCATCGGCCAGCAGAGGGTTGAAGCAGGTTGAAGCAGTCCGCCAGGCGCTCGCCGAGATAGGCGGACGAATTAATCTCGGCCTATGCGTTCTTCGGTGTCCATGGTGCACACCTATTTTAGAGGCAGGAAGTTGGCACCCTTGAATTGCAGGGAGAGGACTGCCATGTCCCATTCCGTGATCGAAGAGTAGTCAGATCTGTAGGCGAATGTGCAGAGTCCCTTGGCGCCACGAGTGGCAGACAGTTTTGACCCGAGGTCGAACGCCGCCTGCTGTTCACCACCACCAAGACCGGCGAAGGTGCCAAGTTCGCTTCCGAGGTGGTCATAGCAGGTGACCTCAATTCTGGCGCCATAGCCGGTGGACAATGGGCGCAAGTCGGCGAGGGCTATCCCAGTGGATGCTCCGTTCGTATTGTCGAACTGAACGAACTCAAGCCACTGATCCGGGTATTCTTCATACGACACGGCACCCTCCATCTGCGCTGTCGTCTTGAAGAACACTGTGAACGGAAGCCGGATGTCTCCCATGAAGTCGATCCCCAGCATTCCTGTCTTCAGGCCTGAGCTCGAGGTGAGCACAACATCCAGCAGACCTCGAGGCGGAATCGTCGCTGTATATGAGCTGGCCGTACTCCCGTTAATCTGCACGGATGTCAGGTTGCCTTTGGAGTCAAAGACAGAGAGTTTGAAGATGGCCGAGGCATTCTCGAAGTTGATGAGTCTGACGGTCGTGGTCCATTCGTTCCCAGCTGCGAAGTGAGGGATGATCCGTTGAGCATCAGCAGCCTGGCGCTTGCCAGTCTCACGATCGACTCCGAACACCGCCGAGGAGAGCAGAGCAACACACACCAAGATCCGATACATGCTGTCATCCTATGCGCCGAAGACGGCAGAGTCAACGGAGATAGCCATCACCCATATTGGTGAACTCACTCAGCAACATATTCACCGTAAAGATCGCCCGTGTTTTCACCGGCTTCTCCCTCCCCCTTTGTCCCGGCGCTTCAGCGCCGAGCTTCGCCTCCCCCATGCGACAACCCAATCTAGAACGCGAAATCCATGACGGCTGAACGCGAGGAATTGCGCAAGTGCCTCATTGCACTTGTTCATATCCTTCTCTTCAAGTTACTTTCGTCCTTCCAGGCCGGCGCATAGCTGGCTCGCCTCGACTGGGTGAACCATCGAATTGGAAAAATGAAATGAAACTCGCCTTGGTCGCGTTCGTTGTCGTACTGTTCGGCTGCGTTTCCAAGAAAACCGCCGCGCTCTCTGACGGCGTCGCGGCAGGCCTCCTCGAAGTGGCATGGCGGTCGGCCGATGAAGTTCTGCCCCTGGGAGAGGTCCGGATCGTACGCTCCAATCCCAACATCGCAATACGAGAGGCGCAGCAGCGCGCCCTGGCCTGGTATATCACCCTGGTGAAGGAGGGCGTGATCTCGATTCCCCAAGGAACCTGCCCGACAAGCAGCCTGCAATCCTCCCGGGCTCCGGCAAGATCCAGGAAATAGTCAGCGGCGAGCAGGTCCTCATCGGGACCAGCGCCTTCTTCTTCATGGGCAACAACCGCTGGAAATGGTCGTCCACAGCGCGGAGGGCCTTTTCCATCCTCAAGGAAGACTCCAGCGAAGATCGCAAGTTCATGGCCATCGCCGCCTTTGACCCACTCCTGAAGAAATGGAACCTCGCTGACGTGGACTACACGCCGCGTACGGGCACATTCCCCCGGCAACAGCATTTCGAACCGTTCCTGAGCCCGAGCGACGTACCGCGGCTCGCCGATCCACCAGGACGGTTAGCCGGCCTCACCCTCACCTTGCGCCGCTTCAATTCCTGCCGCCGCCCCGTCTCCATCCAAACCTCCGGCCCGGTTCCAGGGGGCCGCTGACTCGCCCCTCACCTCCGCTCCACCCGCACCTCCCCTTTCATCTTCTCCAACTCCCCCGCCACCAATGCCTTCTCAAGGTCCGACCGCCCAGCGAACAGCGCTTGCGCCGCATCTTGGTACGAGACCGACGGCAAGAGGCCGCGCACCGAAAGATCCTTGCCCAGTGTGTACACCAGGTAACCGGACTGCGCGCCCAGCCTTTCATACACCGTCGCCTCGATCTCCCCGTTCACCCACGCGAGTGAATTGACGAAATTGAATTGCTCCAGTCTCCTATTCATGGCCGACCTGGGGAAATACACCACAGCCTTCTCGGTCCCGCGTCCCATGCCCTGAATCTGCCGCACATGCGTATCGCCGATCTGCGAAGTGCCGTGAACGTTCCTCGGATCAAACACCACCAGCACCGCCTGTTCTGCGCCGTGCCGCACGCCACCGGCCACGATCTCAGTAATCCCATCACCGTCCAAGTCCTGCGCCAGGACCGCATTCAAATGCCCAGCATGCCAGTACTCTCCGCGTACCTTCCCGCCACTGTCCAGCACCACCAGGACCGACGGATAGTTGTTGTGGTGCACAAATACCGCCGCCACCCACCAGCGGCCGTCCTTCTCCGGCGATGGGAAGACTCGAAACTGGCGTAGCACATACGGCGGCCGGAAAGTCTGGCTCCTGTTCGCAACGTCGCGCCCGACTGCGTAGCGCCACTTGTCACCACCCTTCGCCGAAAGGCAGTACAGGTCCAAGCCCTGCGTTTCCATGTTGATATGGGAATAGGCGAGCACTATCTCCGCTTGGCCATCCTGGTCCAGATCGAGAATCCGCGAGTGGATACTATTCCACTCGGCCGGTGATGTCGCAGGGTACGGAAACTCCCGCGACCATAGCGGCCGGCTCTTCGCGTCGTAGGCCGTCAAAATCGATCCGTTCCACTGCAAGCCGGCCGGATCCCCGAATCCCCTCGTCGTTCTCCACATCCACCACCACCCTGCAGAAGCCACCAGCAGCAAAACCGTCACCGTCAGCGCCCACGCCTGCAACACCGGAACCCGCTCCCACCAGGCGGGATACTGCAGCCCCGCAACCTGCCACGCCCGCAGTTCGCTTTCCCGGATCGCCGGCCGCGTCCCCATCCGGACCACCGGCAGGCCGCGCGTCTTCTCGTAAAGCTGCGCCGTCCTC
>JACRKW010000286.1 GCA_016215215.1 Acidobacteriota bacterium | reverse complement strand
GACGGGTGCATCTTCTTCCACGACAAGATGGCTGATATGCCGGCGATGTCGGAGATCTTCAAAGACACGTACTGCCGCGGCGACAACACCTCATGTGCGCGCCACGTCGTCTTCCAGGCCCTTGGCCGCGGGAACGTGCCTCGAGACCTGTACCCCAACGACAACGACAGAGCGTCAGATCTCGTCGCGTCGTAGCGCCGGCGGCGGCTGCGCAACCCTACCGGGGATTGGCCCGCACGATGGTAGTGGTGGAACGTTTCGGCGCAGGCACGGCGGAAGACCGCATACGCGTGATCGTGCAAGGGTACCGCTTCAAGTTGGTGACGCCGTTTCTCTCGCAGTATGGCTACACGGGGAAGCTTGTGTATTGGCTGCCGCTGGAGAAGATCGCAACCGGGGGAGCACCCGTGGTCGCGGGTGGGGGCGGGACCGAGGGTGAAACCGAGGGTGGGGCCGAGGGTGAGGAGGAGAGCGGAGGCGAGAGCCAGGGCAAGAGCGAGGGCAAGAGCGAAGGCAAGAGTGAAGGCAAGAGTGAGGGCAAGAGCGGAGGGTGAGTGGCGCCATTGAAGCCGTTGTGAGGCAGTACGGTTACTCTGGGCACTCGGAGGACTGGCTGCCGGGAGAGCACAGCCGGGATTGAGGCGTCGCGAGGTTGGGAGGCGATCGCTCGAGCGCTGCCGGGTTTGTAGAGTTGTTCGCTCCCTGGCGGCCGCGGCTCGGCATCGGCCGGCGACGATGGCTCGAGGAGTCAGTCGGAATCCGCCGCCGGCGGAGGAGCGCGGTCAATGCGGACGCGCGAGACGCGATTGAATTCCATAGCGATGACCGTAAGGCGGTGCCCGCCATAATCAACCGCGTCACCGGCGACGGGGATGCGGCCGAGCCGGAGCAGGAGGTAGCCGGCGAGAGTTTCGAACTCCTCACCGGAGGGCAACTCGATCCCATACTGCATCTCCAGGTCGCGGATGGGGATGCTGCCCTCCACCTCGAAGCTGAGAGAGTGCCCGCAGGGCCGCTGGGCCTGCAGATCGAACTCGTCCTCGATTTCGCCGAAGACTTGCTCGAAGACATCCTCAATGGAGACCAGGCCGGTGACGGTGCCGAACTCGTCGACGACGAAGGCGAGATGGGCGTTTTGCCCACGCAGATCTTCAAAGACAAGCTGAAGAGGGCGCGACTCCGGCACAATGGGGGCCTTGCGGAGGATGGACGCGACGCGGAAGGGCTCAACGCCGCGGCGGCGCAGGTTGGATTGGCGGCGGAGAGCCCAAAAGTCGAGTACATCCTTGACGTGGACGAAGCCAATGGGATTCTCGCCCTGGCGCTCGCAGACCGGCAGCCGGGAGTAGCGCGATTCACTCATCAGTTGGAGCACTTCGTCAATGTCGGCTCCGGAGGTGACCATGACGATCTGATTGCGCGGCACCATGACCTGGCGGACGTTGTACTCCTGGAGATCCACGATGCGGCGCATGGCCTCCTCCTCGAAGCGGGTGATATGGCCGTCGGCGCGGGAGGCGGAGAGGACATACTTGAGCTCCTCGGGAGAGTGCGCGCCGCGGTGGTGGCCGTGGACGCCGACAAGGCGCGAAACGGCGCCGGCAGCGCGCTCGATGATCCAGACGAAGGGTTCGACGAGCTTGTAGAAGACCAGAAGGATGGGGGCGGCGAGGACGGCGACGCGATCCGGTTTCTCTAAGGAAACGTTCTTGGGGACCACCTCGCCAAAGACCACGTGGGAGAAGGTCATCAATGCGAAAGCGAAGACCAGAGAGATGACCCCGAGCACGGTTTTTGTGGCGACAGTCGCCACGGGGGCAAACAGCGCCAGAAGAAGGCCGTACAGCGTTTCCTCGCCCAACCAGCCAAGACACAGAGAGGCGAGCGTAAGCCCGACCTGGCTGACGGAGAGCAGCCGTTCCGGATTGGCGAGCAGGGAGAGCGCGGCGTGCGCGCCGACGACACCTTCCTCGGCCATCTGCCGGAGGCGGGATGGGCGCACGGAGATGAGGGCTGTTTCGGCGGCGGCAAAGAAGCCATTGACGCCGATGATGAGGAGCATGAGGAGAAGGCGGTACCCGTAGCTGAAATGCTGGGTTTCCATTGGGCTTATGGACAATGCTACGGCATCAGGGGGGGTGGTTGCCGTTACCATTGGAGAGATGTCGCGAATCATGAAGGTTGTGAACTGGGTGTTGCTGGCCTTGGTGGCCGCAGTGGCGGGGCTGGTGGGGTGGTACGTGTGGCTGCCGGGGGCCAAGACCTCCGGGACCCTGCAGGCGCCGGTGTCGAAGCAGGTTCAGATCAACCGGGACGGACTGGGAACGCCGCATATTGAAGCTGGAAGCATCGAGGACGCGCTGTTCGCCCAAGGCTACGCCACGGCGCAGGACCGCATGTGGCAGATGGATTCGCTACGGCGGCTGGCGGCCGGAGAGTTAAGCGAGGTGGCGGGAAAGGCCGCGCTGGAACTGGATTTCCGTTCGAGAAAGCTCCGAATCCGGCGGATTGCGGAGTTCTGGCGGGGCCGGATGCCGGCCAGGGACAAGGCCCTGGTGGCGGCCTATGCGCGCGGCGTGAACCACTACATCGAAACGAACAAGGGGAAGTGGGGGCCGGAGTTCGCGGTGATGGGGTACGAGCCTCGGCCATGGGGCGTGACGGATTCATTGATGTGCGCCCTGCAGATGCACCGCACCTTGAGCGGCCACTGGGAGCAGGATCTGATGAAAGGCCGAATGCTGACGGGCGGAGACAAGGCCAAGGTGAACTTCCTGTTCCCGGTTCGATCAGGCATGGAGCCGGCGCCGGGGTCGAACGCCTGGGCAATTGCCGGATCGCGTACTACGACAGGCAAGCCAGTGCTCGCCAACGATCCGCACCTGGAGTGGACGATGCCGGCGACGTGGTACATGGCGCATTTGCAGGCGCCTGGGTTGAACGTGGCGGGCGCGACTCTGCCGGGTGTGCCGGGTGTGGTGATCGGCCACAACGAACGGATCGCCTGGGGGATCACGGCGCTTCAATTCGACAACATGGACCTGTATGTGGAGAACATCGATCCGCGCACGGGACGGTATCAGTTCAAGGGGCAGACGCTTCAGGCGGAGAGGGAGGTGGAGTGGATCGGCGTAAAGGGCGGCAAGGCGATTCAGACGGCGACATGGGTGACGGTCCACGGGCCTTTGGCTGTTTCCGAAGGGCAGACGCAGATGGCGCTGAAATGGGGGGCGGCTGTGGCGGACGGGTTCGATTTCCCGCTGGTCGCGTTGGATCAGGCGCGGAACTGGACCGAGTTCCGCGCGGCGGCGGCTCGTTTCACGGGCCCGAACATCAACCTGGTGTATGCGGACGTGGACGGCAACATCGGCTGGCAGGTGGCGGGCAGGCTGCCGGCGAGGGTTGGTTTCGATGGGGACGTGCCGCTGGATGGCGCTTCAGGCAAGGCGGAATGGGCAGGCTTTGTGCCGTTCGAGCAATTGCCTTCGGAGTTCAATCCGAAGGCGGGCCTGGTGGTATCGGCGAATCAAAACGGGTTCAAGGAGAAGGAGCCTTTCCAGGTAAGCGGCTTCTTCGCGTCGCACCACCGGGCCAAGGCGATCGCCGACCGGATCGCGTCCCGGCCGAAGTGGAAGCCGGAAGAGATGCTGGTGATTCAGCGAGACGTGTACTCGGCCTTTCTGAAGTACGTTGCGGATGAGGCCGTGCGCGCGGCGGCGAGGCGAGGGGAGCAGAACCCGATGGCGCGCGAGGGCGTAAGGGTGCTGACGGGCTGGGACGGGCAGATGCGCGCGGAGGCAGCGGCGCCGATGCTGGCGACGCTGCTCTACCAGCACATTCGCAGAGCCGCCGCTGAACAGGCTTCACCGAAAGAAGGCGCCAACTACAAGACCTACATGGCTCCGGCCGTGGTAGAAAAGCTCCTGCGCGAGCGGCCAAAGGGCTGGTTCGACGACTTCGACATGATGCTGGCCAACCGACTCGCCGATGCAGTGGAAGAGGGCAAGCGGATGCAGGGACGCAACCCGGAACGGTGGCAATACGGCCGGGTGAACGAGGTGACCATTGCGCATCCGGTGGCAGGACGCATCGGCTGGATCGCGCCGTACTTCAACATCGGGCCAGTGGGACTGAGTGGAACGGGCACGAGCATCAACGCCGCCACCCCGCGGCTTGGGCCGTCAATGCGCTTTGTGGCTGACCTGAGCGACTGGGAGGCAAGCCGCATGAACGTGACCACGGGACAGAGCGGGCACATCTTCAGCGGTCACTATAAGGACCAGTGGGAGGCCTATCGGGCCGGCAGCAGTTTCCCGCTGCAGTTCGGGCGGGTGGAGTCGAGGGGCACGCTGACTCTGCAGCCGTAAGGGGCACAGGGGCGTCCCTCGCAAGCGGCTGGCGGATATACTGCCTTGTGAAAGGGAGTGCCATCATGCGATTGCTGCTCACGCTTTGCCTGTTCGCGAATTTGAGCGCCAGCGGGGCGGAGGTCATCTACCAGAAGCCGCCACGGGAGATTCTGGATGTGCTGAACGCGCCGGCGGCTCCCACGCCGTCAGTGAATCCGTCCAAGACACACGTGCTGCTGATGGAGCGGCAGGCCAATCCGGGAATCGCGCAACTGGCAGCGCCGGTTCTCCGGATCGCAGGGCTGCGCATCAATCCAGCCAACAACGGACCGCACTCTCCCACGGTTGTCGTGACGGGGTTGTCGGTCAAACGGATTGACGGCGGAGCGGCGGTGCGGATCGCGGTTCCACCGGGCGCGCGGCTGGGATCTCCCGTGTGGAGCCCCGACGGAAAGACGTTCGCTATCAGCAATACGACGGCATCGGCCGTGGAGTTGTATGTCGGCTCGGTGAGCGGGGCGGCATTGCGGAAAGTGCCGGGGGTGGCGCTGAATGACGCGGTGGGACGAGGAGAACCGGTGCGGTGGCTTGCAGGCAGCAAGGAACTGCTGGTCAACCTCGTGCCGGGGGGACGAGGCGCGGCGCCCAAACCGCCGGCGGCTCCTGCTGGGCCGAACGTGCAGGAATCGTCAGGGCAGAGCGGTCCAGTGCGAACGTACCAGGACATGCTGAAGAACCCGCATGACGAGAAGCTGTTCGAGTACTACTGCACGTCTCAGCTGGCATCGATCGACGTGGCAACAGGCAAAGTAACGCCGATCGGCAAGCCGGCGGTGGTCACTGAGGCCGATCCAGCGCCGGACGGCAAGCACTTGCTGGTGACGACAGTTCACGGTCCGTATTCCTACCTGCATCCCTACACGGCCTTCCCGAAGGAGGTGGAGGTGTGGGACCGGAGCGGCAAGCTGGTGTACAAGGTGAAGTCGAGCCCGCTGGAGGACAGGGTCCCCATCGATGGGGTTCCAACGGGTCCACGCAATATCGGGTGGCGGCCGACCGAGGGGGCGGCTCTGGTGTGGTGGGAGGCGCTGGATGGCGGGGATCCGAAGCGCAAGGTGGGGTTCCGGGACCGCCTGACGATGCTGCGGGCGCCGTTTGGCGGCCAACCGGTGGAGGTGTACAAGGCGCAACACCGCGCGCGGCGGGTGATCTACGGGGAGAGTGGCGGGCTGGCGCTGGTAAGCGATTACGACCGCGACCGGCGTTGGACGCAGGCGTTTCTCATTTATCTGGACGACCCCTCGGCCAAACCCAAACCCGTGTGGAGCTTGAACACGCAGGATCGCTATCGCGACCCCGGCCAGCCGGTGATGAAGCGTCTGGCCACAGGCGACCTTGTGATGCAGCAAAGCGGCGACTACGTCTTCTTCACCGGAAACGGCGCAACGCCCCAAGGGGACCGCCCCTTCCTGGACCGCAAGGACCTGAGAACCTTGGAGTCCGAGCGGCTGTTCCGGGCGGGCGAGAAGGGCTACGAGTCCGTGGTGGCGCTACTGGACAGCGATGGAACGAAGTTCCTGACCAGCTTCGAGACTCCCGACACACCGCCCAACCTGTTTGTGAGGACCAAGGGGAGCGAGGATCGGGTGGCCGTGACGGACTTCAAGGACCCGGCGCCGATCCTCCGTCAGATCAAGCGCCAACTTGTGACTTACAAGCGGGAGGATGGGGTGCAGCTTTCCTTTACCCTGTTCCTGCCGCCCGGATATAAGCAAGGCGACCGGCTGCCGACCATCCTGTGGGCCTATCCGCTGGAGTACAACGACGCCGACACGGCGGGCCAGATCGGCGGCTCTACGCAGCGTTTCGTGACAATGCGCGGCGCATCTCACCTCTACCTGTTGCTCTCCGGCTACGCCATCCTGAACGACGCCACGATCCCGATCGTTGGCGACCCGGAGACGGTGAACAACACCTACCTGGAGCAGTTGGTGATGGGAGCGAAGGCGGCGGTCGACAAGGCAGTGGAGATGGGCGTGACGGACCGGGAACGCGTGGGGGTGAGCGGCCACAGTTACGGCGGCTTCATGACGGCCAACCTGCTGGCCCACACAAGGCTGTTCAAGGCAGGGGTGGCGCGTAGCGGGGCCTACATGCGGACGCTGACGCCGTTCGGGTTCCAGAGCGAGCGCCGGACCTACTGGCAGGCGCGGGAGATGTACACGAAAGTATCGCCGTTCACCTACGCCGACCAGATCAAAGATCCAATCCTGCTGATCCACGGTGAAACGGACAACAACACCGGGACGTTCCCGATCAACAGCGACCGCCTGTACCAGGCGGTGCGAGGGAACGGCGGAACGGTGCGCCTGGTGTTCCTGCCGTATGAGGCTCACGGCTACGCGGCGAAGGAGAGTATCGAGCACACGCTTTGGGAAATGGGAGCGTGGTTCGACAAGTATCTGAAGGCGCCCGCCGGACGCTGACGGGCAGATGCCTGTTCTTCGTAGAATGAAAACGGAGAATAGGACCATGTCCGTCGATTCACTACTATCCCGTCTTGGCATTCAACCCCTCAATTCAGGCGCCTGCGGCGCCGGGTGGATCACAGCCCCCTGCGGCGGCGAACTCACCAGCCTGAACCCCGCCACTGGCCGGCCGATCGCCCGCGTCCAGATGGCGTCGGAGGCAGATTATGAACAGGTGGCGGCGGAGGCCGCAGCGACTTTTGAGCGCTGGCGCATGCTGCCCGCGCCGAAGCGCGGCGAGGTGGTTCGCCTGATCGGCGAGGAACTGCGGCTGCACAAAGACGATCTCGGCGCGTTGGTATCGCTGGAGATGGGGAAGATCCTGGCGGAGGGCAAGGGCGAAGTGCAGGAGATGATCGACATCGCCGACTTCGCGGTGGGCCTCTCGCGACAGCTTTATGGCCTGTCGATGCACAGCGAGCGGCCGGGCCACCGGATGTACGAGCAGTGGCACCCCCTGGGGGTGGTGGGCGTGATCAGCGCCTTCAACTTCCCGGTGGCGGTGTGGAGCTGGAACGCGCTGATTGCCGCAGTGTGCGGCGATACGGTGCTGTGGAAGCCGTCTTCCGATACGCCGCTGACTGCCATCGCGGTGCAGAACATCTGCAACCGGGTGCTGGAGCGCGCGGGCTGGCCGGGCGTTTTCACGGTGGTGATCGGGCGCGGGGCGACGGTGGGCGAGAAGATGCTGGCCGATAAGCGCGTACCGCTGATCAGCGCCACGGGAAGCTGCCAGATGGGCTACCGGGTTGCGCAGGTGGTGGGGCTGCGCGTGGGCCGGACGATTCTGGAACTTGGCGGCAACAACGGCGTGATCGTAGCGCCGGACGCCAACCTGGACCTTGCCTTGCGGGCGGTATTGTTCGGCGCGGTGGGAACTGCGGGCCAGCGCTGCACGACGATCAGGCGGCTGTTCCTGCAGAAGAGTATCGCGGCGGGATTCGTGGAAAGGCTGAAATCGGCGTACAGCCAGGTGCGGATCGGCGACCCGCTGGATGGCTCGACGCTGATGGGCCCGCTGGTGAACCGGGCTGCCGTCGACGAAATGCTCGACGGTTTGAAGCGGGCGGCCGGCCAGGGAGCGGAGATTATCCAAGGCGGACGCGCGGTGGAAAAGGACGGCGGATTCTACGTCGAGCCGACGCTGGTGCGCGCCAGGGCGGACATGCCGATTGTGAAGGAAGAGATCTTCGCACCCATTCTGTACATCATGGAGTACGACACGCTGGAGGAGGCCATCGGCTGGCACAACGACGTGCCGCAGGGCTTATCTTCGGCGATCTTCACGAGCAACCTGGTTGCGGCCGAGACCTTCCTGAGCGCACGCGGCAGCGACTGCGGCATCGCCAACGTCAACATCGGGACGAGCGGGGCCGAGATCGGCGGCGCGTTCGGAGGCGAAAAGGAGACCGGCGGCGGGCGCGAGGCGGGCAGCGACTCGTGGAAAGCTTACATGCGCCGGCAGACGGTAACCATCAACTGGTCCGGGGACCTACCCCTGTCTCAGGGGATTGAATTCAAGGTATAGGCTCAAAAGACCTTCAGGACTACAGTATTGGCAGTCCAAGTCCGATGGGTAGGGCATGGGATCCATAACCGGGCGGAAGTCCATCCTTATGACTGCTTTGCGGGTTGTGCCTGCCGCTGGGCTCTTGCTATTCCTGCTGATTCAATTCAGCTCCGAACTGATCGGAATCGCGTTTTACGCGATGGGCCGGGCGCAGAACTGCTCGTTCGAAGGAGCGATGGATGCGGTGGGGGCGTTTGACAAGCAGGAATCCGTCGCAGCCTCGATGAAGAATTTGAGCCGCCTGGTGGAGAAGGACGCGCATGGATTTGAGCTTTGGGATACGCCGGGCGGCAAATACTGGGTTCCAGCCGGCGGCTCGCAGGTCCTGTTTGACGACATGGCTGAGCAGGAGCGCGGCATTTACTCAACCCGAAACCGCGGCGTGAAGAGGGGCGACGTGGTGCTGGATTGCGGCGCCAACATCGGACAGTACAGCCGGGTGGCGTTGGCGGCGGGGGCGTCGAAGGTGATCGCTATCGAGCCTGTTCCATCCAACATCGAGGTGCTGAGGCGCAATCTCAAGGATGAGATCGCAAGCGGGAAGGTAGTTATTGTTGAGAAGGGTGTGTGGGACAAGGACGGATCGCTCGAGATGTTCATCGAAGCGGATAACATCGCCGCGCACAGCTTCGTCGTCGACCGGGAAAAGACCGGCAAGAAGGTCCAGTTGCCGCTAACCACGATG
>JACRKW010000285.1 GCA_016215215.1 Acidobacteriota bacterium | reverse complement strand
GCCGCAGTGCGTCCTGCACCAGCGGTCCGGCCTTGGCGGGGGCGAAGCCCACGGCGATGTGGGCCGCAACGGGGGCGAAAACGTCCCGGCCATGGAAGGTCTGCGAGACATGCTTAAGAAACAGCTTGGAGTTGGTGATGTGGCGGACGCGGGCGGCTTTCAGGTGGAGCAGGTCGGTGAAGATCCCGTTGTCCGGTCCGATGAAGACGTGGCCTGCGGCCTGGACCAGCAGCGGCCGGCGCGCGGAGCCGACGCCAGGATCGACGACGCAGACGTGGATTGTGCCCTTGGGGAAGTAGGGCCAGGACTGCTTGAGCAGGAAGCGCGCCTGGCTGACCTGGAAGGGCTCCACCTCGTGAGAGAGATCCACAATGCGGGCGCGCGGCGCGATGGAGAGAATCACGCCCTTCATGATTCCGGCATAGGGGTCGCGTGAGCCGAAGTCCGTCAACAGGGTGATGATGGGCATAGTTACAATTAAGAGTATCGGGCTTTTCGTGTACTACTTCGACCACAACGCATCCACGCCGCTCGCACCTGAAGTCCTGGCTGCCATGGAGCGGGCGCAGAGGGAACTCTTCGGCAACCCTTCTTCGATCCACGCCGCGGGTCAAGCCGCGCGAAAGGCCGTAGAGGCCGCGCGCGCGCAGGTGGCCGGTCTGCTGCGCTGCGACCCAAAGGAAGTGATCTTCACCTCCGGCGGGACTGAAGCTGACAACCTCGCCATTTTCGGGGTGGCGGGTCATGGGCCGGACGGGCACGTAGTCACCACGGCGCTGGAACACCCGGCGGTGCTGGAACCGGTTCGTGCGCGGGGCAATTTCACGGTAATTCCGGTGGGCTCCGATGGCGTGGTGGATCCTGACGAGATCCGCCGGGCGCTGCGTCCGGACACTGTGCTCATCTCGGTGATGCACGCCAACAATGAAACGGGAGCCATTCAGCCGCTGGGCGAAATTGCGGCCATCGCCCGCGAGGCCGGCGTGCCGCTTCACTCTGACGGCGTGCAGGCGGCGACGAAGATCACCACGGATGTGGGCGAGCTGGGTGTCGACCTGTACTCCATCACCGGGCACAAGTTCAACGGGCCGAAGGGCGCCGGGGCGCTGTACGTCAGGGACGGCGTGAAGCTGTCTTCGCTGCAAATGGGCGGACGGCACGAGCGCAACCACCGGGCGGGAACGGAAAACGTGGCGGCGATTGTCGGCCTGGGTGAAGCCGCCTCGCTCCAGCGGAAGGACGTAGCTCCGCTGCGCGACAGGCTGGAGGCCGGCTTGCTCGCGCGGGTCCCCGATGCGGTGGTCAACACCGCGAGTGCGGCGCGGACTCCGAACACGTCGAGCATGCGATTTCCAGGCCTCGATTCCGAGGCGCTCCTGATCGCCCTGGACCTGGCGGGGTTCGCCGTGTCGGCCGGGGCGGCGTGCTCTTCCGGCGCGGTGAAGCCGTCCCACGTGCTGACGGCGATGGGATTGTCGATGGCGGAGGCGCGGTCGTCCATCCGGTTTTCGGTCGGGCTCGGCAACACGGAAGAGCAGGTGGACTTGCTCATCGCCGCCGTGGAGGCGGCTTCGGCGCGGCTGCGGAAGCTGGCGCCGGCGGGCGGCTTGGTGAATCTGCTGCCATGACGCCGGAGCCATTGATCGCCGTAGCCATGTCGGGCGGCGTGGACTCCTCCGCCGTGGCGGCCATGCTGAAGCGGGACGGCAGGCGGCTGGTGGGAATGACCATGCAGTTGTGGAACCAGCGCCGGCTGCCGCAGTTGCAGGTGGAGGGCGCTTCGGGCCGGTGCTGCTCACTGGACGACGTCTACGACGCGCGCGCCGTGGCCGCGGCCCTCGATATCCCTTACTACGTGGTCAACTTCGAGGAGCAGTTCGAGCAGACAGTGGTACGGCCGTTCGTGGACGAATACCTGCAAGGCCGGACGCCGATCCCATGTACGCTCTGCAACAACCACGTGAAGTTTGAGCAGTTTCTCCACATGGCGGACGGCGTGGGCGCTTCGCATGTGGCGACCGGCCATTACGCGCGGCTGGACTTCAATAGCTCCACCGGCCGTTGGGAGATGCGCCGTGGCCGCGACGAGGCCAAGGACCAGACCTACTTTCTGTTCGGGCTGCGTCAGGACCAACTGGCCCGCACGCTGTTTCCGCTCGGCGGGATGACCAAGCCGGAGGTCAGGGCGCTGGCGGCGGAATTGGGCGTCTCCACGGCGGCTAAGAGCGATTCGCAGGAGATCTGCTTCGTCCCCAACGGCGATTACGCGGCCTTCATCGACGGGTACTTCGAGGAGCAGGGCATCCCCCGCCAGGCGGTGCGCGGCCAGATTGTGGATACCTCCGGCAAACCGATTGGCGAGCACGACGGCGTGCACCACTTCACCGTCGGGCAGCGTAAGGGGCTGGGCGTCGCGGTTGGAGAACCACTTTATGTGATCTCCACCAATCCTATGACGCAACAGGTAATTGTTGGTCGAAACGAAGACCTGCTCCGGCCCCGGTTGGTGGCCAAGGAAGTGAACTGGATCTCTATCCAGCCCATCGCGGAACCGCGGCCGGCGCAGGTGAAGATTCGCAACAAACATGAAGCGGCGCAGGCGACGCTGATTCCGTGCTCGGATCCCTCGCGCGTGGAAGTGCTCTTCGACGCGCCGCAACGCGCCGTGACCCCCGGCCAGGCGGCAGTGATGTACGACAGGGACCTCGTCCTCGGCGGCGGCTGGATTGAGTAGGCACTTGTC
>JACRKW010000284.1:12106-16513 GCA_016215215.1 Acidobacteriota bacterium | reverse complement strand
GCTGCCCTGGAGCCCGACCGAGCCGAGGCCGCTGATGGTGACCTCGTTTGCGCCGTCGACGTTCCAGCTCAGAGTGGAGGACTGGCCCTCGCCGATGGTGAGCGGCGAAGCGGCGAAGCTCTGAATCTTCGGCGGGGCGATGGGCTTCTGGGCCATGGTGACGGTGGCGGTGGCCGTGACCGAGCCGTACTTATTGCTGGCCGTCAGGGTGTAGGTGGTGGTGTCCTTCGGGCTGACCGAGGTGGTGCCGGAGGCCTGCACGTTGCCGATGCCGGCGATGGTCACCGTGTCAGCGTTCTCGGTCTCCCAGATGAGGTTGGTGGCGTCGCCGGGCTGGATGGAGCTGGGCGCGGCGCGGAAGCTGATGATGCGCACCGTGGGCTTCTCCACGGTAACGGTGACGGTGTCGGAGACCTCGCCGCCCTTGTTGCGGGCAGTGAGTTTGTAAGTGGTGGTGTCGGCCGGGGATACCTGGGCCGAGCCGGACTGGGCGTTGACCTTGCCCACGCCGGTGATTTCCACCTCGTCGGCATTCAGCACCTGCCAGGAGAGTGTTGACTGGCCGCCGGCCTTGATGGAGGTGGGCACGGCGGAGAACTTCTGGATGACCACCTTGGGGTTGTCCTTGGTGGTGACGGTGACGCGGGCAAGCGATGCCAAGCCAAGGGCGTCTTTGACGGTCAGGCGGAAGCTGTAGCTCTGGCCTTCAGCCGCGGTGAACTGCGCCTTGGAGGTATTGCGCCCGCTGAGATTGACCACCGGGCCGGCGACCTGGTCCCACTGGAACGTGATGGCGTCGCCGTCGGGATCGAAGGAGGCCGAGCCGTCCAGCGTGATCGCGCCGGCGGCCACGCCCAGCTGGTCCGTGCCGGCGTCGGCTACTGGAGCGTCATTACCGGTGCGAATGCGGCGGGTGAGCATCTCATAACGGACGCGGGGGATGTCCACCGGAATGGGCTTGTCCATGCCCAGGAAATCCTTGGGCTGGACGAAATTGCCGAACTGGAGGCCGGCAACGACGCGGCCGTTGGCGCTGGAGCCGACGTAGGTTTCGTTGAATCCGCCTTCCAGGGTGAAGGCGACCTTGTCGTTGATGGGCTGGATCAGGCGGATGGTGCCGCCGGGCTTGTTGGAGCCGCCGTGGACGGCGAGCATGCCGAGGTTGCCTTCGAGCATCGTCTTGCCGAAGAGCGTCAAGGCGGTGGATGCGCCGGCCTGGTCCACCACGCGCAGATAGCTTTCCAGGAAGATGTTGCGGCTCAGCATCACGCGGTTGATGGTTTGGCCGTCCAGGAAGGACTTGGTGCCAAAGAAACCGACCCGGCCATGCTTGAAGATGTAATCGATGGTGGCGCCGGCCTGCCCGAGCGTGGCGCCGTGCTGCATGTCGATCAGGTTGACGTGCTTGAAGCTGGAGAAGGCGCTGGCCTGAGCACGCTTGTTGAAGCGGTTGACCACGGCGAGGTCGAACTGGCCTTCCTGGCGCTGCTTGAAGTACATGTATTCGCCCTGGGCCTGGATGGCGAAGTGCTCCTTGAAGGGGGCGAAGTAGCGTGCGCGGCCGGTGAAGGTGAGGTTGCGCGTGTTGTCTGCACCGATGTTGGCGCCCAGGATGGAGAAGCGCGGCTGAGTGGTCTTGGCCGCGGTCTCGTCGGCGATCTTGCGGACCTCTTCCACGGTGGCGGGCTTGGGCATGGCCGCGACCTGGGTCTGGGTGTCCTTCTGCTGGCCCTTCAGGGAGTCCAGATCGCCGCGGAGCTTGGCGTTTTCGGCCTGTAGTGCGCCGAGCATCCTGGCGATGTCGTCGAGCTTGTCGAGCTTCTTGAGGATGTCGGCCAGCGTCTGGGTGTGATCCGGGCAATGGGCGACCATGGCCTTGATGGCATCACCGACGCCGCCGGCGCCGATGATCTTGCCGTCCTTGTCGGTGACGGTCATGGCCACGCGGCGATTGATCCAGCGGCCTTCCTTGGAGGCGTTGGTAACCTTGGGGTTGCGCTTGCCGCGCGGCATGATCTCGATCTGGCTGGGGCGCGCGCCGTACTTCTCCAGGAACGACTTCACCGCCTCGGCGCGCTTCTGGGAGAGCTTCTCGTTGTACTTCTCCGAGCCGATGGAGTCAGTGTGTCCATCCAGCTTCACTTTGAACTCGGGGTTCTTGTTCAACAGATCGGCCAAACGGAGGAGGCTGGGAAAGCCGTCCGTCAGCACCGCTTCGTTGAACTCGAAGTTGATCTCTTCCCAGTCGTCCTTGGTGGCACCGGTGACCAACTGGCCGTAACTCATCGCGGCGAGCACGAGCATCGCCAACAGAAGTCGCGTCATGAAGGATCTCACGTTCTCTCTCCTCAAGCTGGATTCCTAATCGAGTCAATGGCTTGCGGGCACACAAGCACCTCAGAACAGTATAGCCGAGAAATGTGAAAGAATGGAAATGGAGTTTGCTGGACGGGCAGTCGCGGCCAGGGCAGGTTCCCGGATAGGGAATACCACCCTTGGGCGAGGCAAAGTCCGGTCTCCACAGGGCAGCGTGCCGGCTAACGGCCGGGGGGGCGGGCTCAAAGCCCGCTTCACGGAAAGTGCCACAGAGAATATACCGCCCTCCGCAAGGGGGGTAAGGGTGAAAAGGTGCGGTAAGAGCGCACCGCGCTCCGGGCAACCGGAGTGGCAGGGTAAACCCCACGTGGAGCAAGACCAAATAGGGGGGGAGGGGCGGCCCGCTCCGTTCGACCTCCGGGTAGGTTGCTTGAGCCTGTCAGCAATGGCAGGCCTAGATGAATGACTGCCGCCCGGCCGAAAGGCCGGGTCCAGAAACCGGCTTACAGTCCGGCAGACTCCGAATCAATCCAGTAGCCGGGGCGGTGGCGGATGGAGTATTCCGGGCGGTTACGGAGCGAGACCTGCAACTGGTGGTACTCACCCGGGAGGGCGGCCTTGGGCTCGAAGGTGAGCGAGTACTGCGAATGGAGGTCGGCGCCGATTCTCTGGAGGGCGGACTCGAGTCCGCGCTGGCGCGTGAACGAGGCGGTCATACCGCCGGTGTGGAGAGCGAGCTCGGCGGCGCTGTTGGCCTGGCCCAGGCGGCCCAACTCGCGCAGGGCGGCCAGGATGTTCATGGTTGGGGCGGAACTCCCGCTGACCGGCTCCCGGGATGCGAAGGCGGTGGTGGTCCGGGAATAGGTCAGAGGATAAACGGTGACGTTGGCGGCCTGGGCGGCGGTGACGGCCTGGTCGAGGCGCGATTTGCTGCCGAGGTCCTTGGATTCTCCGATCAGGATCAGGACGCGGCGGCGCCCGGATGGCTGGTCCTGATGCAGCCGGACGGATTCCATGACGGCGTCGTGCAGTTTGCCGGCCGAGCCCTGGGGGCGCAGGGATTTGAGCCGAGTGTCGAAAAGTGTCGAATTCTGTCGAATGGGGGCTAGCGTGCGGATGTCGTCGTCGTAGGCGAGCAGGCCGATGAGGCCGTCGTGGCCGGAGATCAGGGGCTGGAAGATGGCGGCGGTCTTGCGAAGTTTATCGAGGGCGGCGGTGCTGGTGGCGGCGGTTTCGACCGCGAGGATGAGCGAAACGGGCGCGTTGAAATCCTCCAGAGTGAAGGGGGTGAGGAGGCCGTTGTCGCGCAGGACGAAATCGGCGGCTAGTAGCTCGCGGACAGGGTCTCCAGCGCGGTCCATTACCTGAACTGGAACGACAACCAGGCGAGCCCGGGCGCGGAAGAGGGGCTGCTGGGGCAGGGCGAGGAGGAAGGCGCGGCGGTTCAATGACGTTCTTTGGCTGATACTCAAGCATACGGCTCCCCAGCCTGACAGGTTGCGCCGGTGCGTAGTCTTGCCGCGGGCGGATGGTTGCGCGATGGTAGTGACATGAAGCAGACCAAGGGCACGGAGGAGAAGCGGCGGCTGGCGGAGGCAAAGTCGGGAGCGGCCGCTTGGAAGAAGTGGGGGCCGTACCTGAGCGAGCGGCAGTGGGGCACGGTGCGGGAGGACTACAGCGACAACGGCAACGCCTGGGACTACTTTTCGCACGACCAGGCGAGGTCGCGAGCGTACAAGTGGGGCGAAGACGGGATCGCCGGCATCAGCGACGAGAAGCAGCGGCTGTGTTTCGCGTTGGCCCTGTGGAACGGCCGGGACCCGATCCTGAAAGAACGGCTGTTCGGGCTGACCAACGCGGAAGGCAACCACGGGGAGGACGTGAAGGAGTACTACTTCTACGTCGATTCGACGCCGACGCACTCGTGGATGAAGCAGGTTTACAAGTACCCGCAGAGAGCCTATCCGTACGACGACCTGGTGAAGACCAACCGGACCAGAACGCGGCATGAGATGGAGTACGAACTACTGGACACGGGCGTGTTCGAGGGCGACCGGTACTTCGACGTCACAGTGGAGTACGCCAAGGACG
>JACRKW010000284.1:0-12089 GCA_016215215.1 Acidobacteriota bacterium | reverse complement strand
GGACGGGCCGGAGGACATCCTGATGCGGATCACGGCGGCCAATCGCGGCAGCGAGTCTGCGGCGCTGCACATGCTGCCAACGCTCTGGTTCCGCAACACTTGGGCGTGGGGGCAGGAAGTGGAACGGCCGGTGTTGTGGGGCAAGGGCGGGGTGGTGCGAGCGGAGCACTCTGAGTTGGGAGCGATGTACTTGTACGCGGAGGGCACTCCGGAGCTGTTGTTCACCGAGAATGAGACGAACACGGCGCGGCTGTGGGGAAGATCGAATTCGTCGCCATACGTCAAGGACGCCTTTCACAACCGGGTGATCCTGGGGCGCACGGAGGCGGTGAACCCGTCGGGCCGGGGGACGAAGGCGGCGGCGTGGTACCAGATGACGCTGGGGGCGGGAGAGTCGCGCTCGGTGAAGCTGCGGCTGACGCGGCAGGCTCCGGAAGAAGGGGCCGCGCCGCTGGGGGCAGGGTTCGACGAAGCCTTCCGGGCCCGGCAAACGGAAGCGGACGGTTTCTACGATCTGATCACTCCGGACAACCTGAGCGAAGACGAGGCCCGGGTGATGCGGCAGGCGCTGGCGGGCATGCTGTGGTCCAAGCAGTACTACTACTTCGACCTGGACCGGTGGCTGGAGGAGCATCACCGGCATCCCAGTGTGGGGGCGTGGCGCGCGGCCGGGCGGAACGCGGCGTGGTTCCACATGGTGAACGACGATGTGATCTCGATGCCGGACAAGTGGGAGTACCCGTGGTATGCGGCGTGGGACCTGGCATTCCACACGACGGCGCTGGCGATGGTGGACGTCGACTTTGCCAAACAGCAGCTCGAATTGATGCTGAAGGAGCTGTATCTGCATCCGAACGGGCAGATCCCAGCATATGAATGGAACTTCGGCGACGTGAATCCGCCGGTGCACGCGTGGGCGACCCTTTTTGTTTACAGCCTGGAGAAGGAACGGACCGGCAAAGGGGATGTGGAGTTCCTGCGATCGTCGTTCCACAAGCTGCTGTTGAACTTCACCTGGTGGGTGAACCGCAAGGATCCGGCCGGGCGGAACGTCTTCGAGGGCGGGTTCCTTGGGTTGGACAACATCGGGGTATTCGACCGCAGTTCGCCGCTGCCGACGGGAGGCTCGCTGGAGCAGGCCGACGGGACGGCGTGGATGGCGCTGTTCAGCCAGAACATGTTCGAGATGGCGTTGGAACTGGCGGAGCACGACGTTCTGTACGAGGACCTGGCGGCGAAATTCGTCGAGCATTTCCTTTGGATCAGCTCGGCGATGGACCGTGTGGGAGACAACGCGGACGAGATGTGGGACGAAACGGACGGGTTCTTCTACGACGTGCTGAGGCTGCCCGACGGCACGGCGAGCAGGGTGAAGGTACGGTCGATGGTGGGCCTGCTGCCGCTCTGCGCGGTGACAGTGGTGAGCCCGCAGCAGGCGGGCGGCCACGCGGCGTTCCTGGAGCGTGTGCGGAAGTTCATCCAGAGGCATCCGGAGGTGACGGCCAACATTGCGCCGATCGGGCGCGTGGGCATGGACGGGCGCAGGCTGCTGTCGGTGGTGGACGAGCGGAAGTTGAGGCGGATCCTCGAAAAGCTGCTGGACGAGGACGAGTTCCTCTCGCCGCACGGCATCCGGGCGCTGTCGAAGTTCCACGAGAGCACGCCGTTCGTGGTGCGGGTACACGGGGAGGAGCATTGGGTGGAGTATCTGCCGGCGGAATCGGACAGCGGGATGTTCGGGGGGAATTCGAACTGGCGGGGTCCGGTGTGGATGCCGGTGAACCTACTGCTGATCCGGGCGCTGTTGCAGTATTACCAGTTCTATGGGGACGAGTTGAAGGTGGAGTGTCCGGCGGGTTCGGGGAAGCTGATGACGCTGTTCGAGGTGGCAAGGGAGATCGCGGGGCGTTTGACGCGCATCTTCCTGCGTGGGGCGGACGGGCGGCGGCCGGTGTTTGGGGGCGCGGAGAAGTTACAGAACGATCCGCACTGGCGGGACCTGATCCTCTTCTACGAGTACTTCCACGGAGACAACGGGGCGGGGCTGGGCGCGAGCCACCAGACGGGGTGGACAGGAGTGGTGGCACGGCTCATCCAGTTGTTCGGGCACCTGGACGGGGAGGAGTTGCTGCGCGGGCCGGACACCAGCCCGGTGACGAGGGACTACGAGGACGCGGTGTAGGGGGAGGATTGTGCCGCGGGCTTGGGCGCATCGCGTCGAACGCGGATGCCGGCCTCGTGATTGAGCTTGAGCGTAATCCGAGCGCGGCTGGAGTAGCGTAGGGTGGCAGCCCCGGCTTAAAGGCCGGGGACAAAGAGGGGGGCCGAAGGCCGGGGACAAAGGGGGGGCTGAAGGCCGGGGACAGAGGAAAACTAGCGGGCGCCGGTGTGGCGCTTGAGGATTTGGGGGAGGTTGGCGGAGAAGGCGGAGCGGGCGAGGACCATGCTGGCGCCGGCGTCCTGGGCGCGGGTCTTGAGGTCGGCCTCCACGTGGGCGACAAAGGCCAGGATGGAGACGCCTTTGAGGGACGGTTCGGTTTTGAGATGGGTGATGAGGCCGACAGGATCGATGCCCTTGGCGTTCAGGTCGAGGATGACGAGCAGCGGCGTTTCGGCGCGGGACCTTTCAACAATGGCCTCGCCGGACTTGAGGAAGTCGCAAGAGAGGCCGGCGCGGCGAGCGGAGTCGTTGATCTTGACGACAAAGAAGAGGTCGTCGCACACAGCGAGGATACGGGTGGGCCTGGGCATGGATGGGAAAACTACCGGGAGGGTAAGTTAATCATAGCGGGTTTCGGGCGGCCAAAGCAACTTTGAGAGTGGTATCTTGAGTGACGCACATGTCGAAAATAGAGAAAGTACTCGGCGCGGTGGCGGGCGTATGGCTGGCTGGCGTGCCGGCGCTGGGGCAGTTCTCGAACTCGCGCGGCAAGGTGGTGATGGAGGACGGTTCGCCGCCGCCGAAGCCCGTAATGATCCAGCGGAATTGCGGATCCGGACGGGTGACGATTGAGGGCACGACCAACCGGGCGGGCGAATTCCAGATGCGCGCTTCGCAGTTTGAGACGGTGGGCAACTGGGGTTCGCGGCAGTTCGGAGCGTTTGGAACGATGACGTGCGGGTTGGAGGCGGTGCTACCCGGGTACGTTTCGAGCGTGATCGACCTGGACGACATCACGCTGTACCGGGACCGGGACTTACCACCGCTCGTGTTGCGGAAAAAGGGGACGAGCCCTGCGGCGGTGATCGATGCCAGCGCCCAAGCGCCGAAAGTAGCGCGGAAGAGCTGGGAAGCGGGGATAAAGGCGCTGAATGCGGGAGCGAACGGCGAGGCAGAACTGCACTTCAGGCAGGTACTGAAGGCCGCTCCGGGGTTTGCGCCGGCATGGAGCGCGCTGGGCTCGGCGTGCCAGAACCTGAAGAAGCTGGACGAGGCCAGGGCTGCGTTCCGGAGGGCACGGGAGGCGGACGCGAAGTCAATAGGTCCGCTGGTGTTGCTGATGCGGCTGGAGGCCGAGGCCAAGGACTGGCCGGCGGCTTCGGCGGCGGCCGAGTCTGTCATAGCGCGGGACGGGAACAGGCGCTACCCAGAGGCGTTCCTGCGGCTGGCGGTCGCAAGGTATCAGTCGGGCGACAGGGAAGGGGCGATCAAGAGCATTACCGAGGCGGTGCGGCTGGACAAAGACCGCCGGATGCCTGCGGCAGAGTATATCCATGGGCTGATCTTGGAGGCGGGGGGCGAAATCCAGGGCGCGGGGGAGCATTACCGGAGGTACCTGGAACTGGACCCGAAGGGGACGAGCGCGCAGGTGGCGCGGATGCGGCTGGCGGAGCTGGGCAAGCCAGGCGTGCGGGTGGGCCCATCGGCGATGGAAGGCGTTGCGCTGGACGTGAAGTCGGTGAAGAGGGTGTGGGTTCCGGGAGGGATGAAAGCTCTAGGGGCGATGGTGGAGGCGCCGCCCTGGGTTGGCCCGGAGGCGTTCTTTGAGGAGTACTGCCGAGCCTTTGTGCGCAACATGGAGCCCTCGCGGAGAGCGGGCATTCCGGGATATTTGGAGGGGCTGCGGGCGTATTTTGCGGCGATACCGGAGTTGACGGGGATCGGGGAACGGCGGGGCAGCGGCGTGGTGGTGTCGCTATCGCTGATGAATGCATCGCGGAGGGCGCAGGCTGAGCGCGCGCTCAGGCTACTGGGCTTCCGGCTGGCGGTGGAGAATGGCGAGACGCAGGTGGAGTATGGCGACGCAACGGAGGATCCGGCGCGGCAGAGGATGGCGTGGGCGCTGGGGATTGACGAGATCGCGATGCAGGAAGCGCTGGCGGCGGGGCGCAGTTACGATTTTGAGATCACCGAAGAGGAGGCGCCGCTGATGGGTGGCGACGCGTGGCTGGGGGCGGTGAAGGAGCGGCAGGCTCTGGCGGGAGGCCTGGCGGAGGCGTTCACGAGGGATCTGCGGCTGGCGCGATTGTACGCGGGGCTGGGGGCGGCAGGAAACGAGGCGGCCGAGGCTCTGGTTTCAGGGATGGGGCTGGAGGCCTTGTGGCAAAGGCACTCGGAGGCTGTGAGCCGATGCGGGCCGGCGTTCCGAACCGAGGGGACGGCGGCGGTGACTCCGGGGGGCAAGGGCACGGAGGGCGCATGGACGGCTCTGGCGGGAGCGGATCCAGCGAATGCGAGCGTTTTCTTTAAGGCCGTGCTCGAGAAGGACCACGGGAAGCTGGCGAGTTTCTACTGCTCGCTTTGGAAGGCCGGGGCTGGGAAGGCGCGCTACTTCGTGAAGACGGCCGAACGGGCGAGGGCGTTCTACGATGCGCACGAGGCAGGGGCAGAGGAGCCGGAGGCGCTGTACCGTGACGCCCCGCTGGATGGGGCAGGGAACCTGCGGTTTCCGGGCGGACGGCAGGCGTGGGTGGCCGCGGGGGCGAGAGAAGAGGGTTTACTGCTGCAACCGGTGACGGCAGAAGCTCTGGCGGCGGTAGCCAAGGTCGAGGAGCGGCGCGGGACTTCGGTGAACGGAGAGACGGCGAGGCTGTTGAAAGAGCATTACCGGGAGTGGCGGCCTTTGTGGGAGTACTTCTGGCGATTGAAGGGTTTGGGCGAGGCTGAGTTGGGGGCGCTGGCGGGATTCGAGAAGCGGCTGGCTGAGATGCAGGGAAGCGCATTGAACGCGGCTTTGGGTGAGTGGTACACGGTGGTGGAACTTGCGGCGCTGGCTTCGGACTCGGGCAGGCTGGATGCGCGGCGGGGGGCTGAAGCGTTCCGGCTGGCATCGGAGGGGAAGACCGCTGAGGCGCTTCGGGCCATGGGAGGCAGCGCAGCTCAACTGGCGGCGGAAGGCAAGCCTCGGCTGGAGGCGCTGACGGCGGCGGTGTATGCGGCGAAGCTCGGCTCGGGCTTGCTGTTGATGGCCGAGGACTCGAAGCTGGCCGAAAAGCACTGGTATGGGGGGAGTGAGAAGAGAGGACCGCTGTTCCGGCCAGCCATGCTGGAACGGTCGAGCAAGGACCATGGAAGCCGCCTGACTGGGGGATTCATGGGAATTGCAGAGGTGGTGAAGGGACTGCAACCGGCGGGAGCGAGAGCCGTGCAGTCGGCAAGAGCGAGTGAATCGCCCACCGAACATCCACTGCCTGGCGGCGGGGAGGTTGAGACTGCGGATTACGTGATCCGCTCCGACGTCAGGCTGGTGGAGGTGTACACGACGGCGTTGGACGGGCGCGGACGCTACGTGGACGACCTGACGCCAGGCGATTTCGAGGTGCTGGAGGAGGGGAAGGCACAGTCGGTGGTAGCGTTTGAGCCACGGCTGGCGGGAGTGACGTGCGCGCTCGTGCTGGATTCGACGCTGAGCATGAGGGCGGCATTGCCGACGCTGAAGAACGCCGCGCTGAACCTGGTGGGCAAGACAAGACCGGCCGACCAAGTGGCCGTGTACACGTTCAACGACGTGGTGACGGAGGCGCAAGCGCCGACAGAGGAAAAAGGGCTGTCGAAGCGTGCTGTGGCGCGCGCTCAGGCGCGGGGCGAGACGGCGCTCTATGACGCCCTGGTGCGAGTGATCGCCGACATGTCGACGCGGCAGGGGAAGAAGGTGATCGTGTTGTTCACCGACGGAGACGACAACAAGAGCACGTTGACGGTGGAGACGGCGGTGAAGCGGGCCAAGGCAGCGGGTATCCCGGTGTACACCGTCGCGCAGGGCATGGCGCTGGACAACAGGGGGTTGCTGCACGAGCTGGAGGGGATCTCGAAGTCCACAGGCGGACTCACATTCGGGATCCGCGAGGCGCGCGAAATCGGCAGCGTGTTCGAGCACATCGCCGCGGACCTGGCGCACGGCTACCTGCTGACGTTCAAGCCCGCGGCGGCGGCGGAGCAGGGCAAGTGGCGGCGGATCGAGGTGCGGGTGAAGGGCGGGAGAGTGGACAAAGTACGGGCGCGAGGAGGGTACTACGCCGAGTAGGGCCGTCGT
Organism: Acidobacteriota bacterium; assembly: GCA_016215215.1. GTDB lineage: Bacteria > Acidobacteriota > Terriglobia > Bryobacterales > Bryobacteraceae > Paludibaculum. Next base: position 5,616 of record JACRKW010000284.1, on the reverse strand, counting down.
GTCTGGTAGTTTGAGGTATGGTTGGGCAATTTTCTTTAGACGACCGTCTGCGGTATGAGCGGGCGGCGCCCCCCTGTGCGGTGGTGATCTTTGGAGCGAACGGAGACCTGACGAAGCGGAAGCTCCTGCCGGCTTTGTACCGGTTGGCCTACGAGCGGCGGCTGCCTGCGGGCTTCGCGGTGGTGGGCGTCTCGCGCACGGAGATGAGCGACGAGGGCTTCCGGGAGAAGATGCGCGAGGGGGTGACGCGCTTTCTTGAGGACAGTCCCTTTGATGCGGCGCTGTGGGACGACTTTGCGCGCGGGCTGAGCTATATCAGCGGGGACGTGGCCGACGCGGGACTCTACGAACGGCTGCGGGTGCGGCTGGCGGAGCTTGAGGAGACGAGGCAGACGGGCGGGAACGCACTGTTCTACCTATCGACGCAGCCGAGCCACTACGAGACGGCGGTGCGAGGGCTGGGCGAGGCGGGTTTGCAGCGAGCGACGCAGGCGGGCGGGTGGCGGCGAATCATCGTGGAGAAGCCGTTCGGCCACGATCAAGAAAGCGCGGCGCACCTGAACGCGAGTCTGCAGAGGGTGTTTGCGGAGGAGTCGATCTACCGCATCGATCACTACCTGGGCAAAGAGACGGTCCAGAACATCCTGGCCTTCCGGTTCGGCAACGGGATCTTTGAGCCGTTGTGGAACAGGCGGTATGTGAATCACGTGCAGATCACGGCGGCGGAAGCGATTGGCGTGGAAGGACGGGGAGCGTACTACCAGGAGGCCGGGGCGCTGCGGGACATGATCCAGAACCACCTGCTGCAGGTGATGGGGACGATTGCGATGGAGCCGCCGGCGTCGTACGAGCCGAACGCGGTGCGGGACGAGAGGGCGAAGCTGCTGCGGTCGATCCGGACTTTGAAGGCGGACGAGGTGGCGTCTCACGCCGTGAAGGGGCAATACGGACGGGCGACGATCGGCGGATCGGAGGTGGCTGGGTTCCGCGAGGAACCGGGGGTGGCGGCCGACGCGCAGACGGACACCTACGCGGCGGTGACGGTGTTTGTGGAGAACTGGCGCTGGGCCGGGGTGCCGTTCTACATCCGGAGCGGCAAACGGATGCCGAAGAGGGTGACCGACATCGCGATCCAGTTCAACCAGGCTCCGCTGGCTCTATTTGAAGACACGGGCGGGCAGGGGTGGCCGAACCTGCTGGTGGTGCGGATCCAACCGGAGGAGGGGATCTCGCTGCGGTTCTTCTCTAAACTCCCCGGTGCGGGAATGAAGCTGCGTCCGGTGACGATGGACTTCAACTACGGAACGAGTTTCGGGACGCGGACGCCGACGGCATACGAGACGCTGCTGATGGACGCGCTGGAAGGGGATGCGACGCTCTATACGCGGCAGGACATGGTGGAGGCGAGCTGGCGGGCGGTGCAACCGATTCTGGATGTCTGGAGCGGGACGAAGTTCGCATTGCCGAACTACGCGGCGGGATCGTGGGGACCTGCGGAGTCCGATGAGATGCTTGCGCGGCGCGGGCACGTCTGGAGGGTGCCATGAGCGCGGACGCGGGGCGGCTGCTGGCGGAACTGGACGAGAACTGGCGTGCGATGGGGAAGGGACAGGAGGCGGGCGTGCTGCGGGCGTGCGCGATGACGCTGATCGTGATCGTGCGCGAGGACGAAGACGCACAAACGCTGGGAGCTACGCTGGCGGAGATCATGCACGAGCATCCGAACAGGACGATTGTGCTGCGGGTGGGAGAGAGCGGGGAGGTGGAGGCGCGGACTGCGATCCAGTGCTGGATGCCGTTTGGGGGACGGCGGCAGGTGTGCTGCGAGCAGATTGAAATTCGCGCGTCGCGGGGGAGCCTGGCGGCGGCGCCGCCGGTGTTGTTCGGGCTGATGGTGGCGGACCTGCCGGTGGCGGTGTGGTGCAAGGACCTGGAACTGGCGTCGCTGCACGAACTACGCCCGGTGCTGAAACTGGCGGGCAAGGTGATGGTGGACAGCGCGCGGTCTGAGGATTTGCGCAGCGCGGCGCGCGGATTGCGGGCGCTGAGCGGAGGGCCGTGGCGGATGGCGGACCTGACCTGGGCGCGGGTGACGCGATGGCGAGACATGATCGCGCGGGCCCTGGAGGGCGAGGTTGTAGCGGGGAAGGCGACGGTGACCTACGCGGGGCCGGGCGAGCCGGCGGCGGCGCGGTATGTGGCGGCATGGCTGGAGTCCTCGGCCGGAATGGAGGTGAAGGTGGTGTGCGAGGACGCGAGTTTGCCGGAACCGGGGACGGGCCGGATCAAGTCGGTGTCGTTGGGCGGACTGACGATGCGGCGCGTGGCTCCAACGACGATCCGGATAGAACGCGGGGGAGTGCAGTCGACGGCGGTGTTCCCGTTGTGGGACGACGCGAAGGTGCTGCGCGAAGAGCTGGGGGTGTTCGGACGGGACGAGCAGTTTGAGCGGGCATTGGCGCGCTTCCTGGAGCCGGCATGAGGGTGTTTCCGGGACCGGAAGAGGCGGCGCGAGGGTGCGCGCTGGAGATTGCCGGCCGGTTGAAGGAGGCTGTGCGTGAGCGAGGGAGGGCGTCGCTGGCCGTCTCCGGCGGCAGCACGCCGGCGATGATGTTTGCTGAGCTGGCCGGGATGGGCGTGGACTGGAGTGTGGTCGATTTGTTCTGGGTGGACGAGAGGGCTGTGGGGCCGGAAGATCAGGAGAGCAACTACGGAATGACGCGGCGCTGCCTGATCGATCCGGCGGGGATTCCGTCGGAGAACGTGCACCGAATGATGGGGGAATGGGACGCGGTGGAGGCTGCATCGGCGTACTCGGAGGAGCTGCGGGCTTACTTCGGCGGCGGGATGCCGCGGTTCGACGTGGTGGCCTGCGGGATGGGGGATGACGGACACACGGCGTCGCTGTTCCCGGGTGACGGATTGGTGGAAGACAGACGCGGGCTGTGCGCGGGAGTGTGGGTGGAGGCGAAGAAGCAGTGGCGAATCACGCTGCTGCCGGCGGTGCTCGTGAATGCGGGTTGGCTGTGCGTGCTGGCGTGCGGGGCGGGGAAGGCGGCGGCGATGCGTAGGGTGTGGCGGGAGGAGGGGCCGGCGGTGGATGTGCCTGCACGGCTGCTGCGGGGCGGCGAGTGGTTCGTGGACGAGGCAGCGGCGGCGTTTCAGTTGTAAACTACGAAAGATTTCGTTGACACTACGAAGGTCTTCGTATAAGCTGTGGGTGTGAAGGCGAAACCGACATCATCCGAGCTGGGAATCCTGAAGGTTCTGTGGGAGCGGGGACCGTCGACGGTGCGGCAGGTCCACGAGTCGCTGGGGGCCAATGGCGGCGGGTACACGACTACTTTGAAGCTGATGCAGATCATGGCGGAGAAGGGCCTGGTGGAGCGGGACGAGCGGGAGAGGGCGCACGTCTACCGGGCGAAGCTGGAACAGGAGGCGGCGCAAGGGCGGCTGCTGGACGAGCTGGTGGAGCGGGTATTCGGCGGCAGCGCAGCGGCGCTGGTGATGCGGGCGCTGGAGACACGAAGCGCGTCCAAACAGGAGTTGCGGGAGATCCGGCGGATGCTGGATGAGTTCGAGGGAGGAAGGCGATGAGCGCGGAGCAGGCTCTGGGATGGGCGCTGGCGCATTTCCTGTGGCAGGGCGCCGCGTTGGGGCTGGCGGCGGCGGCACTGATGGCGGCATTGAGAAGCCCGCAGGCGAAGTATGCAGCGGGCTGCGGAGCGCTGCTGGGAATGGCGCTGGCTCCGGTTGTAACGTTTCTGGTGTTGTGGCGGGAGAGGGTGGTGCTGGATGTGGCGCTGCCGGTTGTGGGGAGCATTGCGGGAAGAGGGGTGGCGGCGGTGGACTGGGGTGCCGACTGGCTGCACGTGCTGACACAGGTCTGGATGGCGGGAGCGAGCGTGTTGTTGCTGCGAGCCGCGGGGGGCTGGTGGTTGGCGTGGAGCAGGAGCCGTGCGGGGCAGGGAGATCTGCTGTTCGTGCGGCAGGGAGTGCGGATCTACGAATCGGCGCTGGTACGCGCGCCGCAGGTATTCGGCTGGTTGCGGCCGGTGGTGCTGGTGCCGGCCTGTGCGCTCACCGGGCTGACGCCGGAGCAACTGGAGGCGGTGATCGCGCACGAACTGGCGCACGTCAGACGGCACGATTACGCGGTGAACCTGGCGCAGACGGTGGTGGAGAGTCTGCTGTTCTACCATCCGGCTGTGTGGTGGGTGTCGTCGCGGGTGCGGCGGCACAGGGAAGAGTGTTGCGATGAGGCGGCGGTAGCGGCATGCGGAGACAGGGTGCTGTACTCGGCGGCGCTGCTGAGGCTGGAGGAGTCCCGTGTGGAGTTTGCGATGGCGGCCACAGGATGCGGCGTGAAAGAAAGGATCGGGAGGTTACTGGGTATGGAACAGAGAGGTTATTCGATGACGCCGGTGTTGAGCCTGGCGGCGATAGCGATGTTGTGGGGATGCGCGGTTTGGGCACAAGGCGAGCCGCAGGCGCCTCCGGCGCCACCTGCCGCCCCGGCTCCAGTGGCCGCGCCCGTGCCGGCTCCGACTCCGCCTCCTGCGCCTCCCGCACCGGCCCGGCTGGCAAGCAAGGCGGAGGAGAAGCGGGTTCAAGCGGAAGTAGAAGCGGCGAGGGAGCACATCCGCCGGATTGGCGAGGAGATGCGGCGTGAAGGGGAGCGGCTGCGAGCGGAATTGGAGAAGATGAGGCCGCAGTTTGAGGCGATGCGCGCGGAGTTTGAAAAGGTGGGCGGTGATGAGAAGTTAAGAGAGAAGATCGCGGCGGAGGTGGACGCGCGGGCCAGAGTGGTACAGGAGGCTTCGAGGCAGATCGAAGCGAAATTGCGGGAACTCGAGAAGGAGATGCGGGGGAAGGAGCAGCAGATTGATCGGGCGGCGCGGGAGCTCTCGCGGCAAAAGGAGTATCAGCTGCAGGCTGAGCTGTTGGCGAAGATGGGGCAGGAGAAGGCGCAGGCTTCAGAGAAGGAATTGCAGCGGCGTATGGAGTATGCCAATCAGAAGTACATTGAGGCGGGCAAGATGGGCTCCGAGACGGACCGGGGCAAGGTGTATCTGAAAAACGGCCCGCCTGACCAGATCGAGGCGCATCCGGGCGGGAAAGAGGAGTGGCGGTACAGGGACGGCGCAACGTACCAGTTCGAGAACGGCGTGCTCAAGGTAATCGGAAAGGTTATCTAGCGACGCGGAGGGAGGCGTCGACCTTCTGGCGAATGGCGGCCGCCTGGCGTTTGATCTCGATGGGATTGAGCGTCAGCGGCCGTTTGTTTTCGACGGTGAGCTTGCCTTCGATGACGACGTCCTGCACGTCGGAGGCCTTGAGGGTGTAGACGAGCATGGAGTAGGGGTCGTGGGCGGGCCAGGCGTTGGGCGAGTCCGTGGAGACAGTGATGAGGTCGGCGCGCTTGCCGGTTTCGAGCGACCCGATCGCTTTGTCCATGTTGAGGGCGCGGGCGCCGGTGATGGTGGCCATTTCGAACATGGTGCGAGCGGGGAGGACGCGGGGGTCGCGGAGTTCGACTTTGGCCAGTTTGGAGGCGAGGTCCATCTCCTCTAACATATTGAGGTCGTTGTTGGAGCCTGCGGGGCCGTCGGTGCC
>JACRKW010000283.1 GCA_016215215.1 Acidobacteriota bacterium | reverse complement strand
ACTCAAACAAACGGTCGAGCGGGAACATGCCGCTCTGCTTCTGCTCAACGACGCGGCAAGTGCCGTGCGGCAGCCGACCGGGGGCTGGTCGCCGAAGGAAGAGTTGGGGCATCTGATCGACTCGGCGGCCAACAATCACCAGCGTTTCGTGAGGACGGCGTTAGGGTCCGAATACAGCGGTCCTGGGTACGCCCAAAATGAATGGGTGCGTCTTCACGGCTATGCGGTTTTGCCGTGGACGGAGCTGGTTGAGTTCTGGAGACGATACAACCTGCTGCTGGCGCACCTGGTGGCGCGCATTCCGGAGGAGAAGTCCGGCACATTGTGTACGGTTGCGGAGGGCGCCGCAGTGACGCTTGAGTTTCTGATCGACGACTACATCCTGCACATGCAGCACCATCTGGACCACCTGCTCGGCCGGGCAGTGGTGACGCAATACCCGCGCCGGTGAGAGCCGGTCCAATCGAATACAATCTGGGCATGCGAATCCTGCTTGCCTGTCTTGTTGTATTGCGGGCACTCGCCCAGGAGGCAGCGCGGCCTGCGCCGCCGCCGGATGCGAAGGCGTTCACGGCGGCCCTCTCACTGAAGGAACCGGACAAGAAACTGGCCGCGCTGGACCAGTTCATCAAGGATTTTCCCTCCAGTAACAGGTTGGAGGCGGCGCGCCGGGAGATCATCGGCGCCGCGGTGAAGATGAAGCCGGCCGACGGTGTGGCCCGCACTCGCGCGACGGCGAAGGGACTGCCGCCGAGCACGGCGGCCGAACTGCACAGGCTCCTGGCGGCCGAGCTAGCGACCGCCAATCAGTTGCCGCAGGAGGCGGAGCGGTCGGCCAAGACCGCGCTGAAGCTGTTCACTTATCAGGACTACTCGGTGCAGGCGAACAGGGAGGCGGAAAAGAGCAAACGGCCGGCGCTGACGGACGCGCAACTCCGCGGCCGCTTTGCCGCGCAGCGCTCGCAAATGAGCGCAACGCTGGGCCGGATCCTGCTGGCCAGCGGGAAAAGCGGTAAGGCCAAGAAGCACTTCGTCGAAGCGCTGCGCGAGAATCCTACGCTGTCGACAGCGGCCATCTCCATGGGCGACATCCTGTCGAAGTCCGGCAAGGCGAAGGAGGGGCTGGACTACTACGCGCAGGGGATGCTGGCGCGGCCCAGTCCGGAGTCGCGAGCGCGGTTTGCGGAAGCATGGAAGAAGCTGCACGGGTCGCAGAACGGCGAGCAGGAGTTTCTGGACCAGCGCTACAAAGCGCTCTTCCGGAATCCGCTGCATGCCGCGTCGTATCAGAAGACGGCGGCGCGCACCGGCCGGCTGGCGCTGGCCGAGGTGTACACCGGGGCGGGGTGCGGGCCTTGCGTGGCAGCGGATCTGGCCTTCGACGCGGCGTTGGAGCGGTATGGCCGAGGCGAACTGGCGGTGGTGATGTACCACGAGCACATCCCACGGCCGGACCCTTTGACGAACACCGACACGGTGGCGCGCTGGAAGTTTCAGGCAGGGCGGGGAGTGCCAACCTACGCCATCGACGGCGTTGAGTCGCCGGGCGGCGGCGGGCCGCGTGAGGCGGCCGGCGAAGTGGAAGGCCGCATCCGGCCGATGATCGAAAGGAGCCTGGAAAGGGCTCCGGACGCATCGCTCACGCTCAGCGCGACCAACGACGGGCGCGAGGTAGTGGCGCGCGCCGGCGTGTCGAACATCGCCAAGCCTTCACCGGACCTGGTGCTGCACATCGCGCTGGTGGAGAAGGAACTGCGGTACTCGGGCGAGAACGGCATCCGTTTCCACCCGATGGTAGTGCGTTCGCTGGCGAGCTTCCCGCTGGGCGAGGCAAAGGAGAGGGCTGAGACGCAGACCTTCAACCTCGCAGCTGTGGCAGCGGCGCTGGAGCAGCACCTGGCGGACTTCGAGAAGCATGACGAGCGCCACAACAAGGACGGCAAGTTCCGCTTCATGGAGCACATGTCGTCGATCGACGCTGGGGACCTGGCGGTGGTGGCCTTCGTGCAGAACGCCAAGTCGAAGGCGATTCTGCAAGCGGCCTGGGCGGATGCGCCGCGGAGGTGACCGGTGCAAGTATTGACACTGCTACTGGCGTTACTGTGGCAGGCGCCCCCGGTCCATTGGACCATCACGGCGCCCGCGGCGAGAGCGCAGCTGAAACCGGGCGCCAAGATCACGGTGACGCTGGCGGCAGAGATCGACGAAGGCTGGCACCTGTACTCCCTGAGGAAGCAGGAGGACGGGCCGATTCCGACCTCCATCACCGTGCCTGAAGGGCAACCGTTCCGGCTGGCGGGCCCGATCGACGCGCCGCCGGCGCTGAGCCGGTTTGAGGAGACCTTCCAGCTCGACATCGAATCGTATGAGGGCAGCGCTGAGTTTGGCGTTCCGGTGGAGGTGCCGAAGGACACAAAAACAGGCCTGGCAACGCTGGCGGTCCATGCGCGTTACCAGGCCTGCGACAACAAGATCTGCCTGCCGCCCAAGACGGTCAAGCTGGAACTGCCGGTTGAGATCCGGCGCTGACTTTAGAGGCCCTTCTTCTCCATGAAGAGGCAGAGGTCGACCACGCGGCAGCTATAGCCCCACTCGTTGTCGTACCAGGAGACGACCTTGGCCAGGTTGCCGTCCAGCACCTTGGTGAGCTGGCCGTCGATGATGGACGAATTGGGATTGTGGAGCATGTCGGTGGAGACGACCGGGTCTTCGGTGTAGGCCAGGATGCCCTTGAGCGGGCCCTCGGCGGCGGCCTTCAGCGCGGCATTGATCTCCTCGGCCGTGGCCGCGTTCTTGAGCACAACCACCAGGTCGACGACGCTGACGTTGGGAGTGGGGACCCGCATGGCGTAGCCGTCCAGCTTGCCCTTCAATTCCGGCATGACCAGGCCGATGGCCTTGGCGGCGCCGGTGGAGGTGGGGATCATGTTGATGGCGGCGGCTCGGGCGCGGCGCAGATCCTTATGGGGGAAGTCGAGGACGTTCTGGTCATTGGTGTAGCTGTGGATGGTGGTCATGGACCCCTTTTCCACGCCCCACTTATCGTGGATCACCTTGACGAACGGCGCCAGGCAGTTGGTGGTGCAGCTGGCGTTGGAGACAATGTGGTGCTTGGAGGCGTCGTACTTGCCGTCGTTGACGCCGAGCACCAGGGTGATGTCTTCATTCTTTGCCGGGGCGGAGATGATGACCTTCTTGACGGTGCCCTGGAGGTGCGCCTTGGCCTGGGTGGCGTCGGTGAAGCGGCCGGTGGACTCGATGACGATCTGGGCGCCGAGGCTGGACCAATCGATCAATGCCGGGTCCTTCTGGGAAAAGACCTTAATGGCCTTGCCGTTGACGATGATGGAGTCATCGCCGGCCGAGACATCGGCCTTGATCGGGCCGAGCACGGAGTCGTACTTCAGCATGTGGGCCAGGGTCTTGGTGTCGGTGAGATCGTTGGTGGCAACAATCTCAATGCCTGGATTGTTGAGGGAGGCGCGCAGAACATTGCGCCCGATGCGGCCGAACCCGTTGATCGCTACTTTGACTGCCATTCAGGAGTTTCCTCTCTTTTTATAGGGATGAAGTCTTCCCTACTAGCATACCAGAAGGGAGGCTCCGAACCCCGGGGACCGGGGCTCAAGCGAGCTCGCGTTCGAGGGAGCGGAGGATGCCGGAAGTGGTGATGGCCTCGGCGCGGGAGGGGGAGTCGGCGACGGCGTAGATGCGGAGTTCGTCGGCGTTGCCTGAGGGGCGGATGTGGGCGACATCGCCATTTTGGAACATGATACGGAGACCGTCGGTGGTGTCGGTACGGGCGACGGCGGAGAAGCCGAGTTCGGGGGTGAAGAAGCGGGGGATGAGGGCGGGCTCGGCGGTGAGGCGCTCCAGGATGCGAAGCGCGACGGGGCGGGGGAAATTGGGCAGGAGTGCGGCGCGGCCGTAGCGGGGCGGCAGGGTGGCAAAGAGGTCGATGAGGGAGAGGCGCCGGGCGGCGGCGGATGCCAGGACGGTGAGGATGGGGAGAACGGCGTCGCGCGTGGGAAGGGGGGGCAGGGTCCGGAGGTCGAGTTCGATGGTGGAGCCGGTGAGGAAGCCACCGTTGGCCTCCCAGCCGCAGACGTTGCGGCAGCCAAGGGCAAGGGCTTGCTCCATGCCGGCGATGACAAAGGGCGAGCCGATGCGGGTCTTGGGCTGGAGGACGGGGGCCAGCGTGCTTTGGTCGATGGCGTCGTTGCAACTGATGGGCACGACGACGGCGCCGGCCTGGAGGTGCTGCGCGGTGACGATGCCCGCCAGGTCACCGGGGAAGAAGTGGACGCGGGCGGCGCCGGGGTGGACGCCGAGGATGAGGGGGCGGTCTGAATCGCCGTCGGTGGAGATGACGGCGTCGAAGGGCCCATGCGCGGAAGACTCGTCGAGGAGGGTTTGGAGGGCGGCGAGTTGGGGAGCGTCGATGTTCTCGGTGTCTATGGGGACGAAGGTCTCGCTCCGGCCGGCACGGTGGACTCGGGCGCCGAGGGCTTCCAGGATGGCGGGAACCAAGTCACGGCCGACGGCGGAGTGCTGATAGAAGAGAATCCTGAGGCCGGAGAGGGCGCCGGAGGGGAAGAAGTCCAGGTAACGGCGGAGGTAGAAGTCGCGTGCGTCATCGAGGATGGCCGGGAGGGGAGCGGATCCGGACTTGAAGCGGCCGGACTCGTCGAAGGGGGAGTCCGGCCAAGGCTGGGCCAGCAGGCGCGCACGGACGCGGGCGACCGATTCGGCGATGGGGGCCTCGTGGTGCTTGAGAAGCTCGCCACGGGATGTGTTGGTCTTGTAGCCATTGCGGTCGAAGGGGATGTGGCTGCCGGTGACCATGATGCTGCCCTTTCCGCGGGAGAGGGCGAAGGCGGCGAGAGCGGGGGTGGGGATGAAGCCGAGGAAGACAGGGGTCAGGCCGGCGTCGCGGACGGCGCGAAGGATGGCCTGGGCGATTTCGCCACGGCCACCGTGGCCGGCGTCGTATTGGGTGGAACTGGGGCGGAGGTCGGCGGCGACGAAGAAGGGGTCGCCTTTGGTGATGCCGCCTTCGGAGGCGGGGAGGGTTTGGAGGAACTCAAGTTCAGCGAGGGCGTTGGTGTACACCTCGAGCTGGGTGAGGTGGACCAGGAGGCCCCGGCGGCCGCTGGTACCGAAGTTCAGCGGGACGGGCTGGTGGGTGAGGCGGGAAGCCAGAGTGTCGTTGGCGGGAGGGTGAGCCATCAAGAACAGTTCACAACAGGGCGGGAGGGGGAGTCCAGCGGTATAAGATTGTGATTCAGAGGAAACATGAGACAGAAACTGTCTGGAGTATTGCTGATCTGGACGCTGCCGATGTGGGGCGCGGTGACATCGGTGAGGCTGGTGGAGCGCACCGACGTGCTGGAGGGGCGTGCACTGGGGCCGGCCGGCGCGTATGAGCGCATCGTGGCGAAGGTGCACTTCGCTCTGGACCCGAAGACGGAGCAGAACGGGGCGATCCGGGACATTCAGCTTGCGCCGAAGAACGGGCAGGGCCTGGTGGAGTTCACGGCGGACCTGTATGTGCTGAAGCCGCGGGATCCGGCGAAGGGGAACGGGACGCTGCTGTTTGAGGTGTCGAACCGCGGGGGGAAGGGGATGCTGTCGCGGTTCCAATACGCCAAGAGTGCTTTGGATCCGAGGACGGAGGAGGAGTTTGGGGACCTGTGGCTCATGGAGCAGGGGTACACGCTGGTGTGGTGCGGATGGCAGTGGGACGTACCGGAGAAAGACAAGCTGATGCGGCTGGACGGTCCCGTGCTGGAAGGGGTCAAGGGGGTGGTTCGGGCGGAGTATATCCCCGACAAGGCGACGAATGTGATGGCGCTCTCCGACCGCGGGCATGTCACGTACTCGGCACTGGAAGGGCCGGCGAAACTCACGGTGCGGGCGACGGTGCGGGGGCGGCGGAGGACGATTGCGGCATCGCAGTGGAGCTTCAACGCGGAGCGGACGGCGATTGAGGTGAAAGGCGGGCTGGAACCGGGTCAGATCTACGAACTGGTGTACCAGGCGGCCAATCCGAGGGTGGCGGGACTGGGACTGGCGGCGGTGCGCGACGTAGTGTCCTTCTTCAAGTACACGCGGAACGGGGAGACGTTGCTGGGGGACCAGCCGCGGTACATCAAGCGGGCGCTGGGCTTTGGGATCTCACAGAGCGGGCGCTTCCTGCGGACGTTCCTGTACTACGGGTTCAATGACGACGAGAAAGGGAAGAAGGTATTCGACGGGGTGTGGGCGGACGTGGCGGGCGCCGGCAGGGGGAGCTTCAACCACCGGTTTGCGCAGGCGTCGCGGGACGGTTACGCACACATGAACACGCTGTACCCGACCGATCTGTATCCGTTCAGCGATGTGCCGCAGGTGGATCCGGGGACACAGGAGAATGAGGGGTTGTTGAACCGTGTGGCAGCGGCGGTGATGCCCAAAGTGTTCTACACGAATGGATCCTGGGAATATTGGAACCGCTGCGCCGCGCTGGTGCATACGAGCCTGAATGGGACGATGGACGTCCCGCTGGGGCCGGAGACGCGGCTGTATGTATACTCGGGGTCGCAGCACGGGCCGGGGAACATGCCGGGGAAGTCGAAGGGCGCACAATTCGCATTGAACCCGAACGACCACCGGCCGCTGCAGAGAGCATTGCTGTCGGCGCTGCACGACTGGGTGAAAGAGGGGAAGGCTCCGCCGGCATCCCGGTTTCCACTGCTGGTTGAGGAGGAACTGACGCGGCCTGAGAATGTGAAGTGGCCGAAGTCGATGGCCACCCGGTTGCCTGCGCATCCGAAACAGGCCTACGGACTGGACTACGGCGAGGACTTCGCAGAGAAGGGAGTGGTGACGAAGGAGCCGCCCGAGGTGAAGTGGGGTTATCCCGTGCTGGTGCCGCAAGTGGATGCGGACGGAAACGAGTTGGGAGGCATCAGGATGCCGGAGGTGGCGGCGCCGCTGGGGACGTTCACGGGCTGGAACCTACGGAGCGCGGATGCGGGCGCGATTGGTGAGATGGCGCCGACGCTGGGATCGTTCTTCGCGTTTGGAAAGGACGAACTGGCACGCCGGTACAAGGACAAGGACGGGTATCTCGGGAAGGTAGCGGAAGAGGCGGACAAGCTCGTGAAGGGACGGTTGCTGCTGGATCGGGACAAGGGGCGAGTCCTGAAACATGCGGCGGCGCTGTGGGAGTTCGTGAACAAGTAGCGGCAACGGTACACTGGAGGCTTATGGGAATGCCTCCACAGATGGAACCGCCGAAGATGCCGATTGAGGGCGTGAAGAACCTGATCACGATCGGTTCGGGCAAGGGCGGCGTAGGAAAGACCACGGTCGCGGTGAACCTGGCGATTGCGCTGGCGAAGCTGGGACAGAAGACGGGATTGCTGGACGCCGACGTCTACGGCCCCAACGTGCCTATGATGATGGGGATCAGGGACACGCCGTACGCGGTGGAAAACCGGATCCAACCGTTGGAGCAGCACGGGGTGAAGCTGATGTCGATGGGGTTTCTGAATCCCGGAGACAAGCCGCTGATCTGGCGCGGGCCGATGCTTCACAGCGTGATGCAGCAGTTTCTGCGCCAGGTGGACTGGGGCGAATTGGACTTCCTGCTGGTGGACCTGCCGCCAGGCACGGGGGATGTGGCGCTGAGCCTGATCCAATCGGCGCCGATCACGGGGTCGGTGGTGGTGTCGACACCGTCGGAGGTGGCGCTGGAAGACGGGCGGAAAGCGGTTTTGATGTTCCAGCAGGTGAAGGTTGAGATGCTGGGACTGGTCGAGAACATGAGCTACCTGCTGGTGCCAGGGACCAACCAGAAGGTGGATGTGTTCGGGCATGGCGGCGGGAAGCGCACGGCGGAGGCCATGGGCATCCCGTTCCTGGGTGAGTTGCCGATGGACGCGCAAGTGCGTGTGGGCGGGGACACCGGGCGTCCGGTGGCGCTGTTGGGAGAAGATAACGCTCAAGCGGCGCCGTTTTACGGCATCGCGAAGCAATTGATGGAGCGTTGTGCGGCGGGTGGACGGCGGACGCCGTCGTTTTCCGTGGAGGACTAGGGAGGTTCACAGTGCGCGTTCTGCTTGTGCTGACGATGCTGGCGACCGCGGCGTTGGGCCAATCGACGCGCGAGATGAACGACCTGAACTGGATGGAGTTCCGGGAACTGGTTCCGGGGAAGATCCAGACAGTGCTGCTGCCGGTGGGAACGGTGGAGGCTCACGGAGTGATCAACAACGGCGCGGACAACACCGCGCCGCTGGCGCTGGCGCGGGCGATGGCGCCGAAGTTGAACGCGCTGGTTGCGCCGCTGATGCCGTACGGGGTAACGGGGAGCCTGGACGGCTACGCAGGGACGTTCCAGTTGTCAGAGGCCGCGTACAGGGCGGTGATGGCGGACATTCTCACCGGATTGGCGCGGGCGGGGTTCCGGAACATCATCATCGTCAATGGGCACGGCGGGCCGCAGACGGCGATCCTGAACGAGACCGCCGAGAAAGTGGGGCGGGAGCAGCGGGCGCGGATGCTGGTGACCAACTGGTGGGCGATCTGTTCGGATGTGACATTGAAGGTATTTGGGGAAGATGGCGGGCACGCGGGGTGGAACGAGACGGCGTTCATTCAGGCGATCGACAGGAAGCTGGTCCACCCGGAGAGGTTTACAAAGGAACTGGAGATGGCCAGACCGGCGCAGGGGACATGGTTCGCATTCCCGTTCCCGGCCCCGGTGATTCTGTATCAGCCGGGACAGGGGTCGAACCGGTTCGACCAGGGGAAGGCGGACGAGTACTTCGCCGCCGTGGTAGATCGGATGACAACACTGGTCAGAGGGACAGTAGAAAGATGAGACAGAGCAAGCCTTTTTCCAGACGCGAGTTCACCCGCTGGGCCGCGTCGCTAAGCGTCGTCACTGAAGCCGCGCTGGCCCAGCGGAGCATGCCGCGCGGGCAGCCGCCGCCGGACGCGGTGATGATCAACGCGAACGAGAATCCGCTGGGGCCGTGCGCAGAGGCTCTGGAGGCGATGGCAGGGGCAGTGAAACGCGGAGGGCGATATGCGTTCTTCGAGCCGATGGAACTGCGCCGGCTGATGAGCGAGCAGGAGGGCGTGGAGCTGGATCAGGTACAGGCGTTCGCCGGGTCGAGCGACCCGCTACACCGCGTGGTGCTGGCGTTTTGCGGACCAGGGCGGAGCTACGTGACGGCGGACCCGGCGTACGAATCGGGCGACGGGCCGGCCGAGTTTCGCGGGGCGGCTATCCATCGCGTTCCGCTGACGAAGGAGTACGCACACGACGTACGGGCCATGTTGCAGAGGGCGGGCGAAGCGGCGGGCGTGTTCTATGTGTGCAACCCCAACAATCCGACGGGGACGCTGACGCCGCGCGAGGACATCGAGTACCTGGTGGCGAACAAGCCGGCGGGGAGCGTCGTGCTGGTGGACGAGGCCTACATCCACTTCAGCGGCGCCAAGTCGTGCGTGGACATGGTGGCGTCGGGCAAAGACGTGATTGTGCTGCGGACCTTTTCAAAGATCTACGGCATGGCGGGGCTCCGCGCCGGGGTGGCGATGGGGCGGCCGGACCTGCTGGCCAAGATCGCGCCGTACGCGACGATGTTCCTGCCTTGCACAGGGCTGGCCGGGGCGATTGCGAGCTTGAAAGCGAAAGACGTAGTGGCCGAGCGGCGGCAGTACGTGAAAGAGGTGCGAGAAGGCGTGTTTTCGTGGATGTCGGGGAAGGGCTTGAAGAGCTTGTTTATGTCCTCTTCGGCGATGCCCCTGCCGTCGTCTGAGACGCTGAGTCGGTGAGCAACAAGTTCATGGCGGACGTGAGGCGGCCGGGGCGCGAAGTGATGGAGGCCCTGGCGCGGGAAAAGGTATACATCGGGCGGACGTGGCCTTCATGGCCGCAGCATGTGCGGGTCACAGTGGGTACGCGGGAGGAGATGGAGATCTTCAAGGCTGCACTTGGACGGGTGATGGCATAAAGTCACGGCTGTAAACTTCGCCGCAGGTGGCGAACGAATCCCAGTTTCATTCGTTTGTTTCTATGAGGGCCAGGTCACCGGAAAGGCGGCATGGCTGGCGAGAAGCAATAGACAGACAAACTGGGAGATTGAAACCATGAAGGACGGACGGCTGTTGACTACGATCAGTGTGCTTGCAGTGATGGTTTGCGTGGCGCTGGCCGTGCCAGCGGCCGCGGCGACGATGGTGCGGGTGGAGATTCCA
Source organism: Acidobacteriota bacterium (assembly GCA_016215215.1). Lineage (GTDB taxonomy): Bacteria > Acidobacteriota > Terriglobia > Bryobacterales > Bryobacteraceae > Paludibaculum. Next base: position 387 of record JACRKW010000283.1, on the reverse strand, counting down.
TTTGCCTTCGACGCGGCGGAGAGCATCCTGCCGGCAGGGCAGTACGTGATTGAGCGCTCGCTGAGCGGCGGCATGCTGTATCTGAGGAGCGAGAAGAACGAGACGAAAGTGATGATGACGGTGCCGGTAGGCAACTCGAATCAGGCACAAGCACCGCGGCTGGTCTTTGAGAAGCGCGGGGCAACGTACCGGCTCGCCGAAGTGTACATGGCCGGGATGAATACGGGCGCAGGGATCCCGGCGACGAAGCGCCAATTGCTGGTTGCGAAGCGTCAGAGCCCCGAGCGGATCGTGGTGGCACTGGCGCGGTAACGGAAACGACTGGCCGGGAAGCCTGTCCCGAATCGAGTAGCGCTCAATCACACCGGGCACTCCGAATCTTGAATA
>JACRKW010000265.1 GCA_016215215.1 Acidobacteriota bacterium | reverse complement strand
CCACGGGTGACCGGGTTGGATCGCGAATCGCAACTGCGGCTGGAGGCTGGCATCCTGGCCGAGTGCGTGGCCTACGCGCGGGATCAGTTGGACCTGCGCGTCTGATTCGCACACCGGCTGAGAGAACTGCTCCCGTGCGGCCACTCTATTTCTGTCCATTCAACAGTTTTGGGAAGGAACGGTCCCGACGCCCTTGCTTCGTCATCCGCTTCCGTCCCGGGCCAGCCGTTCCACGCCGGCCCCTGGGCGCGAGTCCCGCCGCGGAACTCCCTGTCTCCTCCTCCTGCTTCTGATCGCGGCCGGATTTCCTGCCGGAGCGGCGCCGATTCGGGTGCGCTTCCGGCCGCTCACCTTCTGTCCTGCTTTCGTCGAGTTTGGCCTCCTGGACCCACGTCCGGTGCTGTGCCTGCCCGGCATGGCGTGTCCGGCTGAAGAACCGAGCCGCGCACGTGTGCTGCCCGTCGCGGAACGGTTTTCGTCCGCTGGCGTCGGCGCCGCGCTAATCCCTGCGTCTGCGCAGTCGCTGCGACTCTATCGGAATCGGATCGGACAACCGCTCACTGCGGCGAGTTTGTTGCCGGCGCTTCGTCCCTCGGGCCGACAGTCCCAACTGAGTAACCACGCGTTTGCGCCCATCCGCGAGGCGGTTTCCAACGAGGTGCTTTCGATGGTCACGGGCGGCCTGCTGCTATTCCTGCTCAGCGCGGTGATCGGCATCGCCTGCCGGCCGCGCGAGGATGATCCGCCGCCGCCGCTGCTGGTGGGGCTGGTGCGGGGGGCGGTGAGAGAAAGAACGGGGTAAGGGATGCCGATGGTAGCCGGCGGCATGTCGACTCTTCGGGTGGGGTCCGCGGTTGTCGCCAGTCGGTGATACTAAAGGGCTTAATGGCCCGGCCTGCGCCCGAGTCGGCAGAATTGACCTGAGCCCCCGGAAGGGGGTATAAGAATCATACGGAGGTTGTCTCGTGAAAAGACGACACTACTTGACCATCTTGTGCTTGGTTGCGTTGTTCGCGGTCAGCACAATGACAATGAATGCACAGGTTCTCTACGGATCGATTATTGGCACGGTGGAAGATCCAACCGGCGCCATCGTTCCCAAGGCCAAGGTGATTCTCACCAACAAAGCCACCGGCGCGGCTCGTGAAACCGAGGGCGACGAGGCTGGCCGTTATTCGCTGCTGAGTGTCCAGGCCGGAAGCTACGACTTGAAGGTCACCGCTCCTGGATTCCGCACCTCCACGCGTAGCGATGTCGAGGTCACCATCAATTCGGTGACGCGCGTCGACGTGAAGCTTGAAGTTGGGCAGATGACGGAGCAAGTAACGGTATCGGCGGCTGCTGCTGTACTGCAAACCGACAAGTCCGAGGTGAGGACGGAGATCGCGTCACAGACCATCACCAGCATGCCGCTTCCGGGCTACCGGAACTACCAGTCGCTGATCAACCTGGTCCCGGGCGCCACGCCTGCCGGTTTCCAGAATGCGGTGGTGGACACCCCGGGCCGCGCTTTGACCACCAACTCCGGCACGAACGATCTGCACGGCGTGGGTTACTGGTTCCACAACAACAACCGGTTCAACACCGCCCCCTATTTCCGGTCGGCGACATTTAAACTGCCGAAGACCACGCTGAATATCGCGGGCGGCACCATCGGCGGGCCGATCAAGAAGGACAAGCTGTTCTACTTCTTCTCCTACGAGCGCACGATGGAAGGCACCGGCTACACAGGTAACTACTCTGTAGCGCCAGCCGACTTCCGTGCGGGCGACTTCAGCAGGTGGACCAGCTACGCGAAGGTCTACGATCCTGCTACCGCTCCGGCGAACAACGCCGCCGCTCGTACGCCTTTCCCCAACAACATCGTGCCGCAGTCGCGCTGGAACTCGATTTTCCCGAATATCTACAAGAACATGCCCCTGCCGAACCAGACCTCGCCGACTGATCCTAATAACCTCAGCGGCAACTACTTCGCCAGCGGCGTGCTTTCGCTGACCCGCAACCAGTACGACTTCAAGTCGAACTACAGCGTGAACTCGAAGCTGGCCGTCTGGGGCAAGTACAGCCGCATGGACGCGCCAGTCAAGGGCGTCTATCCCTTCGGCGAATTGGGCGGCTCGGCTCTCGGTACGGAAGGCTTCGGCGACACCACCACCCAACTGGTGACTGCCGGCTACAACTACACCTTCTCGCCGACGTTTCTGATGGACGGGGTTTTCGGCTATACCCGGATGGACCAAGTCGTGGGCATCCCCGGTGTGGACAAGAACCTCGGTCTCGACGTGTGGAAGATCCCCGGAACCAACGGCGGCAAGCAGTACGCCAACGATCCGCGTTACGGCGGCGCGCCGCATATCGGAGGCTTCGGCTTCAGCGACATCGGCATCACGGCGACTTGGGCTCCGGTGTGGCGGGCCGAGCGCAGCTACACCTTCCAGGCCAACTTCTCCAAGATCATGGGCGCGCACGAGATCCGCTTCGGCTTCGAGCCGCGCAAACTGAGCTTGACCCACTGGCAGCCTGAGACTGCGAATCCGCGTGGCTACATCGGCTTCGGTGCTGGTTCGACCAACGTCCCGTCTCAAGTGGCCCGCGAGGTCAACTCCTATGCTGCGGCGCTGCTGGGCCTAGTGAACAATTATTCCAAGTCCATCCAATTCTTCGAGATGAAGAACCGCGAATGGCAAAACGCTTTCTACGTCCGCGACCGCTGGCAGGTCAACCGCCGGCTGACGCTGAATCTTGGACTGCGCTATGAATACTATCCGCTGATTAACCGCGACGACCGCGGCATCGAGCGCTGGGATCCGTTCACCAACATCGTCTACTTCGGCGGCCTCGGCAGCACGCCGCGTAATGCAGGCATCGAGGTGAGCAAGAAACTCTTCGCGCCGCGCGTCGGTTTCGCCTACCGCATGGGCGACAACTATGTGGTCCGTGCCGGATACGGCATCACTTACGATCCAATCCCATTCAGTCGCCCGCTGCGTGGTCTGTACCCGGCCACGCTCACTGGTTCGTGGGTTCCGACCGTGACGACGTACGGTTGGTACAACAACGTGGACCAGGGGATTCCGGACATCGTCACGCCCGACGTGAGCAAGGGCCAGGCCGTTCTGCCAGTGAATCTTGACATGGGCCCGCGTAGCGCTTGGGGCGGCATGCTCCACCGCGGCTATATCCAGAGCTGGAACTTCACCGTGGAACGCCGCCTACCGAGCGACGCCACCATTTCAGCCGGATATGTGGCCACGCGCACCATCCACCAGTTGCTGGACCGCAACATCAACACAGTGGGCCCCGGCCTGGGCACCACCACCGCCAACCTGCCGCTGGCCAAAGCCTACGGCAAGACCATCGGCGCCAGCATGTGGGACGGCATCGGCTATGGAGCATATGACTCCCTGCAGGTGCACCTCAACAAGTCCTTCAGCCACGGGCTGATGGCCAAGGTGTCCTACACCTGGAGCAAGTCCCTGAACTTCGCCGACGACGATGGCTGGGCCGGCATGAAGGCGTTTAACTGGGAGCCGATGCTGAGCCGCAATTACTCGCCCGCGGGCTACGACCGCCGCCACATGTTCACAGCGGCGTGGGTCTACGCCCTGCCCTTCGGCAAGGGCCAGAAGTTCGGCCTCTCCGGTATCGCCGACATGATCGCTGGCGGCTGGCGGCTGAACGGGATGTTCAGCGCCTACAGCGGCACGCCGTTTACGGTGTCCGGCAGCGGTTCTTCGCTGCAGTGTATCGGTTGCACGCAGACAGCCGACCAGATCGGGCCGGTGAAGAAGCTCGACGGCAAGGGGCCACAGCAGCCCTTCTACGATCCGTCGGCTTTCCGCGACCCGTTGTACTATTTCAACCAGACCGGCGTCTACCGCCCGGGCAGCATGGGCATCAATCGCCTGTATGGCCCCGGCTTCTGGCGTCTGGATCCGGGCCTGTTCAAGAACTTCAAGATCACCGAGAAGGTGAACATGGAGTTCCGCGCAGAATCCACGAACGTGGCACACAATGCGCGTTGGGGCAATCCCTCCGGCTCTTCCGCAAACATGCGACTGAACCCGGACGGCTCGTTGAATACCTCGGTGGCGAACCCGCTGAATGGCTTCATGACCATCACCTCAGCGGATTCCACCAGGCAGTTCCGCTTCGGCCTGCGCCTGGCGTTCTAACGCAAGGTCCGGCGACGAAAACACGAAGGGCGCGCCCCAGCGGGCGCGCCCTTCGTGCGTTTGGGATGGAACGTGGCTACTTCTTGAAGTACCAGAGCCAGAAATACTGGTCGCCGGCGCCGTGGCGGTAGCGCGGGTCAAAGCCGCACTTCTCGGCCATCTCGACGGCTTGTTGGTCGGAGAACGGGACGCCCAGCCAGGTGTCGTCGGCGTCGGTCTGGAGAGTCGGATCACCCTGAACCTGGAACTTGAACAGCGCGCCGGGGCGGAGCAGGCGGTGGACCTCGCGCACGTAGTTCTCAATCACTTCACGGCTGGGGATGTGCTGGAAGACGATGGTGGAGAAGGCGAAATCGAAGTCGCCGCCAGGGACGACGGAGAGGTCCATGCCGTTGTTCTGGTAGACGTGCGCGTTGCGGCGCGAGCTCAGCGCGGCAGTAGCCTGGGCCACCATCTCTCCGCTGACATCGATGGCGTGCACTTCGCCGAACAGGCGGGCCAGCGCGCGCGTAACGCGGCCGGCACCGCAGCCGATCTCCAGTACCTTCATCTGCCTGGGGTCCTTGCCCTGGCAGATGTTGGTCATGTCGGTGAGGATCTCCTCGGCCACGGTGCGCTCACCGGAAGCGAAGAAGTCGTCGTCGGTCCAGTCGGTGCGTTCGGTGTTGACGTAGAAACGGGCGTTCTCACGGGCGCGCTCGTCCCAATCCTGGCGCATCTTGTCCAGGGTACGTTCCAGCTCTGAGGAATCCATGCGGTTTCACTCCATTGTACCTTCCGGCATGGCTCCGGACGGCGCATGTTATATTGGATGAAGAACCGAGTGGGCGGCTAGCTCAGTTGGGAGAGCACCGCGTTCGCAACGCGGGGGTCGTGGGTTCGAGTCCCATGCCGTCCACCAGATTCTCCCCTCCCTTCACCCCCCCGATCACTTACACTCTCAGAAGAGCCCACGGGCCCTTTGGATGCAAGACGGGAACAGCAAATCGGCACCCAACGCGATACGACTCGCCGTGGCGGCTCTACTGCTGCTGGCCGCGTGCGGCGCTGTGGCCGGGCTTCAGGTGACGTCGCACGCCTACGAGGTGGAACCTCTGCGGCACACCGACGAGGCGGCACACTATCTGAACGGCGTGGTGCTGGCCGACTATCTGCGCTCCGGGTGGGGGGAGCCGCCCCTGGCGTTCGCCAAGAGCTTTTATCTGCACTATCCCGCCATCGCGCCCCTGGTGTGGCCTCCCCTCTGGCACGCGATGCTGGCGCTGTGGATGGCCGTGGCGGGGACGACACCCGGGGCGGCGCTGGCGCTGGCGGCCGTGGTGGGGGGTGGCGTTCTGGCTGCGTTCTTCGCTTCGGCGCGCGCCCACGCCGGATGGGCCGTGGCAGCCGCCTTCACGGCGATCCTGTGGGGACTGCCGCTGTTCAACGACCTGACCACCTGCCTGATGGCGGACCTGCCGCTGATGCTGATGGCGGGCCTGTTCACGCTTGCAGCGGCCCGGTTCCTGGAGAATCCCTCACGGCGCAACGCCTGGCTGCTGGGCCTGGCCGGCGGATTGTGGGGGCTGACCAAACCAAACGGGTTGGCCGCTTTGCCGGCAATGGTTCTGCTTCTGGCTTTTTCCGGCGGGGTGCGCGGAGCATGGCGACGGCTGGCCGGCGCCGCCGCGCTGGCCGCGATACTGAGTGTGCCGGCGGCGATGATTTCCGTGCGCCTGCTGGGCGTGCACCATCCGGGAGAAGGCGGCCTGCCGGCCGTAGGGCACCGGATGTATTTCTACGCGAACAACATGCGGTGGCAGTTGGGATGGCCTTTGCTCGCGTTGGCGCTGGCGGGCACAGCCGCAGTCCTGATCGCGATGCGCCGAGGAAGGCAGCCGAGCGCAGACACGGCCGCGTTGGCCGTGCTCGCCGGGTATCTCGCCTTTCACGTCCTGCTGCCTTTCGAGCACAATGAGCGCTATCTGGGCAGCATGCTGCCGCTGCTGCTGTACTTTGCCACCACGGCCGTGCATTCAGCCGCGTCGGCGCTGCCGGGCGGGCGAAGGACCGCGGCCGGCTTCGCGCTGGGGGTGGCGGCGTGGTTCTTCTTTACGCGTCACGCCCTTCCGCCGCAGAGCCCGGCGGGGTTTCGCGAGGCGGCCCGGGCACTGGCGGGGGACGCCATCCGGCCGGCCCGGGTGCTGGTGGTGAGCGAAGAGAAGGGGGAGACGGCGTTTACCGCCGAGATGGCGAGCCTGGACCCCGCCCGTCGGGGCTTTGTCGTGCGGGGCAGCAAGCTCATATCGGACAGCAATTGGCATGGGGGCGAATACAAGCTGCTGCATGCAGACGTGGAGAGCCTGGCCACGCATGTCGAACGGCTGGGTATCCGGTACGTAGTATTCGACAACAGTGTGCTGGCCGAGCCGCGGCCTGAGCACACTCTGGCGTGGCGGATGCTCGCTGGTTCGGGCGGCCGGTTCAAGCTTGAGAGAACGATCGCTTACGGGCGCCGTCTGGCCGTCTACCGCGTGACCCGCGCCGCCGAGCCGCCGCTGGAGCGCATCGAGTACCGGCTTTCCCGCAGCGCCGGCATCACGGTGAGCGAGTAGAGCCCACATGCGCGTGATTCGAGCGAGCCTGATCATTTCCGCCGCGCTGGCAGCCGTCCCGTTTTCCGGTGAACCACGCGCGCCCCTATTGATCGACTATCCGGAGGAAGGCTCCGTCTTCCCCCCCGACATGTCGGCGCCTACCTTCCTGTGGCGCGAGCAGGGCGAAGAGTCCTCGTCGTGGAGAGTGGAGGTCTCTTTTACGGCCGGCCGTTTCGCGAACCCCGCTGACGTCTCCTTGCGTTCAAGTCACTTTGGCGGAGCCGCGGGGCAGGAGAACTTTCCCACCACCGAGTTGGCATCTAAGCCCGTGGCGGCCTGCCAGTCCGCCAGCAGGGGCACCGGTTTCGGTTGAAGATCAGCGAGGAGGAACTCGAAGAGTGGGATCCCCTCGTTGGCCGAATAGCGGTTGAAATCGGAGCGCAGATCACTTTGGGGCTGTTCCATGACGGAGACGGCGGGTCCGGAACTCGCGCCGAGGACGACCGTGTTGCCGCGGAAGTTCAACCCCTGGCTCCCTCGCAACATGTAGATACCAACTCCGTCCGGACCCGTACTCACGTCCATGCAGTTGCCGACGATGGCGATGTTCTTCGAGTCCTGGCCGCCGCGAGGATCTTGCCGCCAAACGCTGACTGCCTTGCTCATGCTGTCCGGCACGGCGGCGGAGAGCATGACATTGTTCCTGAGCAGCGCGTCCTGGAGCGAATAGACAGAAAGCTGGCTCGGCCCGTCGGATGCATTCTGGTCGAAGAAGTTCTCCTCGACCAGCGCGTTTTTCTGCACCAGCCTCTTTCCGCCGGGCGTCAAATCAAAGGCGTTGAACTGGAGCCCCGCCCGGAGGTTCGCTCGAAACAGGTTGCCGCGCACCACTATCTCCGAACAAGCGACATCGTGCGCGCAACTGAAGTAGACGCCGTGCGAGTTGTAGTTTCCTTCGATGATGTTGTTCTCCACCAGAGCCCAGCGGCTGGCCGGCGCCACGACCCCCGCGCCAAGTCCCCGGATGGTGTTGTTGCGGAGTGTGACATTCCGCGTGTACGTCATGTCGATTCCCGCACCGGCGCTCTTCCAGATGCCCTCGCCTACCAGGGTGAAACCTTCGATCACGATCCAGGAAACGGGCGGAAGTGAGTAATTGCCCCCATGAAGTAGGAAGATGGAGCCTCCTCCTCCCTGACCGGCCACGCGCACGTCGCCCTCCGCGCGGATGGTGATGGGCGCGCCGGGAGCGCCGGAGGTGGCCACTGTGACATCGACCTCCCGATAGGCGCCCTCGTGGACCAGGAGGGTATCGCCGGCCTTCAGGCCGCGTACACCGCGCCGGAGCGTCTTCCATGGCCGGTTTGGTCCGCTGCAATCACCGCCCAGGCCGTTGTTGCTGTCGCTGGCGCAGGTGGCGCTGATGGCGACATGGAAAGTGCGGTCAGGCGCGGGGACCACGCATGCGCTTTCGCTCCACTTGAACGGAGCCGGGGCAAAGCCGGCCGCGCCGGAGTAGTAGCCGTAGACGTAGAACACCTGCTTCATGGAGAGATCCGCGCGCAACAGGCCGGAGGTCTCCCCGGCGTCGTCAACCAGCCGGTCCCAGAAGATCTTCTGCACCTCCGGGATTCCCTGAACCGACTCCACCGCTTTTTGAACGGCTTCCGAAGCCGTGGCCTCCTGAGCCTCGTCGGCGGCCGGCCATGACATGGATGTAATCCACACCGGGAGCTGGCAGTACCCGGCGGCGGCGAAGGCGCGCTGCGCCTCTCGCACCGCGTCGCCAAGCGAGGCGGCGTTGGCGGGCGCGGCGATGGCGATGACGTCGAATCCGCGGGCGCCATTGAGCGCTTTCAGGAATGCGCTCCTCCATGCATCACACGCGGCCTGCGATTCGCGGCAGGCCGGAGCGCCGGACAGGACGCGCACCCAGTAGTCCTCCTCCTTCACTGTTTTGTAGGCCACCGTCATGAGTTCCGCGTACCGCACCGCCGCAACCGGCACGTCGCCGCCTGACCCAGCCGGCCAGTTCGTCCGGTTCGGCGCAGGCAGAAGTTCCCAGGCGTGTACTTCCCCCCTATAGCGGCGCACAACAGCGCGCAGGGATGCGGCAAACTGGGTTACGTCCGCCGGTCCGCAATCAGCCGTGCAGGAGGCGTCCCGGTTGAAACCGGGAGGATTGACTAGCCTGACCAGCAGACGCTGGCCACGGGACCGGTAACGCTGGAACAGCGCGTCGGTGGCAGTGAAATCGAATACCCCGGGCTCAGCCTCGAGTGCAGACAGGTCTACATCCAGCGCGACCCAGCCGGTGCGCATTTCGGCCAGGCGATCTTCGATGAGCGCTCGAGAGTGCTCGTCCTCGGCCAGCGCGGCCGGCAGGGACGGTTTGGACACGCCGAAATAGTCGGATGTCCCCAGCGGCGAGACGACGGCGGGTCGTTGTTGCGCCCAAGCGGACGCCACGGCCAGGCACAGGAATACCGAACGAGATTGCCAGCACATCATAAGCCCATTCTAAGCACCCTTCCGGCGCAGCGCTGCGGCGCCGCACTCCCGGTACACTGGAGTTGTGGCTGCCTGGTTGCCAAAATCCTTTCACGCACTCAAACGGTACGACCGGAGAACGTTTTTTTCAGATCTGATCGCCGGCGTCACCGTCGGCCTGGTGGCGCTGCCACTGTCGATGGCTTTCGCCATCGCCTCGGGCCTCTCTCCCCAGGCGGGCATCTACTGTGCGGTGGTGACCGGGTTTCTTATCTCGCTCCTGGGCGGGTCGATGACTCAGGTCGGCGGGCCGACCGGCGCCTTTGTCGTCGTCGTGGCCGGGATTGTCGCCAAGTACGGCGTAGGCGGCCTATTCATGTGCACCATGATGGCTGGCGTCATCCTGGCGGTGATGGGCCTCACTGGCATGGGCTCGGCGGTGAAGTTCATTCCGCGGCCCATCGTCATTGGGTTTACCAACGGCATCGCGCTGCTGATTGCCAGCACGCAGATCAAGGACTTTTTCGGGCTCCGCATCGAGGCTGTGCCCGGTGAGTTCCTCGATCGCCTGGAGGCCCTGATCGCGCACGCCGGGACCTTCTCCGTCGAGGAGACCATCATCGGCGCTGCCTCGTTGGCCGTGATTGTACTCTTCGTGAAGTTCCTGCCAAGGATCCCGGGCGCCATCGTGGCGCTGTTCGGCGCCACCCTCGCCGTCACCTTGCTGGATCTGAAAGTGGAGACGATTGGGACGCGATTCGGCGGAATCCCGGCCGGCCTGCCGGCGCTTCAGGTTCCGCGGTTCGTGCTGAAAGACGCGCTCAAACTACTGAGCCCGGCCTTGACCATCGCCATTCTCGGCGCCATCGAGAGCCTGCTGTCGGCTGTGGTGGCCGATCGCATGACCGCCTCCGGCACCGGCGCGGACAAGCACAACCCGAACACGGAGCTCTTCGCGCAGGGCGTGGCCAACATCGTTTCGCCGCTTTTCGGCGGCCTGCCGGCCACCGGCGCCATCGCGCGAACGGCCACCAGTATCCGTAGCGGGGCCCGGACGCCGGTGGCGGGCATGATCCACGCGCTGGTATTGCTGCTGGTCCTGCTGGTGGCCGCACCTCTGACGAAAAACGTTCCCATGGCCGCATTGGCGGCCATCCTGTTCATCGTCGCCTACAACATGGGCGAGTGGCGCGAGATCCCAGAGATCCTGAAACTCGGCCGCCGCGACGTGTCGGTCTGGGCCGTCACCTTCCTGCTGACGGTGTTCGCCGACCTGACCGTGGCCGTGGAGTTCGGCATGATCATGGCGGCGCTGGTCTTCATCAGCCGCGTCGCACTGACCACCACCGTGTCGCAGGTGACCGATGACTACCTCCAGCAGGGCTGGCAGCACATCCTGCCGGACAAGTCGATCCCCCCCTACGTCACCATCTTCCGCATCCACGGCCCGTTTCTGTTCGGCAGCACCGACAAACTGGAGGAGGTGGAACGGCGCATCCAGGAGTTGCCGCCCGTGGTGATCCTGCGCCTGCGGAACATGACCGCCATCGACGCCACCGGCCTTCACGCGCTGGAAATGCTGGCCGAACGGCTGCACGCCAGCGGCCGGGCGCTGATCCTGTGCGGGGCCCCCTGGCAGCCGTTGAAGATGATGAAGCGCGCCGAATTCGAACGCCGGGTGGGAGCGGAAAACATGTGCGAGAACGTGGAAGAGGCGCTCGCCCGCGCCGCTGTGGTCCACGAGGAGCTCCAGCGGACGAATGCCTGAATGGCGATTCAGCGCGCCTATCCAGCGAGATAGAGTGCCGCGAACGGCGTGAGGTTCAACAGCAGGATCCCAACCTTGTACAGTGTCATCCCTCCGTAGTTCAAGGCGTCGTACTGTTCAGCGGTCATGGTCATACGGAACCACCCGTTCCAGACTCCGTGCAGCCACTTTCGCAGGAGGATGTAGAGCCAGAACCACAGCAGCAGGACGGCCCAGTTCAGAACGGTGCACCACAATAGGGCCCGCCGCGCCAGCTCGATGTTCATCGGCAATCTCCCTTCCGCCAGGGCCTCCGCTCGGGCTCCTGGCACGGGGCAAGTTTACACCCGCCGGCCTCCGCGGGATCCGCCGTGATCGCCCAACTGCGGCGCGGTAAGGCCGGCTGAATTGTTCCAGCCCTGTATAATTCCAGTCGGAGGAGGTTAGCCATGGTCGCTCGATGCCGTGCATTGCCTGTTCTGGCCGCGCTTTGTTGTCTCGGCCTCGGCGTGGCGCACCTTCAAGCCCAGGTCTTCTCGCCTGTGGTCTTGGTCCAGGGTCAACCGGATCCCACCGACCTGCGCCGGCTCGCCGGAGGCATCATCGCCAACGCCAAGGCAGAGACGCCGCGCCAGAAAGCCGAAGCCATCTGGAGGTTCTTTCTGACCGACGGACGCTTCGTGCCGCCGGGTTTCTGGTACCACATCGAAGGCTGGGCTTACGAAGAGCCCAAAGGCGAGGTCCTCGATCCCCTCAAGCTGCTCAATAGCTACGGTTTTGGGCTCTGTTATCACATCGCGCCCGTTTTGGAAGCCATGTTTGAGGCGGCCGGATTCGAGGACGCGCGCGTATGGTTCCTCACCGGGCACGCCGTGGCCGAGGTGTTCTACGAGGGGTCTTATCACTACTTCGACTCCGATCTGATGGGCTACACGACGGTGGGCGACGGC
>JACRKW010000271.1 GCA_016215215.1 Acidobacteriota bacterium | reverse complement strand
CAGCCGCGCTCGGCCTCCTCAACGGCCTTGGCCGCGTCGGCGGCGCAAAAGGCGGGCAGGGCAATCAGGGACAGACGAACGAGTAGGCGCTTCATCATGGCCCCATCATCATATCTCTACACATGAAGCAAAATCCCATTGACACCGGGGCTTGGCTCTAATAATTTGTTTCAGGCGAGTTACAGATATGTTTCTCCGTATCCCTTCTCTTCTCTCCCTCTGCGCTGCCGCCGTTGCGGCGCAGACAGTAGTTTCCATCGCACTACCCGAACGTACACGACTGCTGGACGACCAGCGCGTGGACCTGGTCGTCGAGGTCCGCAACTTCACAGGAGGAACCCTCCGGGTGCTGGCCAACGGCCAGGACATCAGCCGCCAGTTCAGCGGTCCGGCCAACACCGCGCTTGATTGCGACAGCACTGTGGACGCCGTCTTCCGTGCTGACATGATGGGTTTCCCTGCCGGCAACATTCGCATTGAAGCCTGGCTGGAGACGCCGGCGGGCCGTCTGGGCGCAGCCAAGGACCTTGTCGTTCAGCCGTTTCGCCTGCCGGAAAAGCGGAGGAACGTCATTGTGTTCATCGGCGACGGCATGACGGAGGAGTGGCGCACGGCCGGGCGCATCGTCAAAGGAAGCACGGAGGTGGCGCCGGGCGTTCCCGGGCTGCGCGAAGGATTCTACGACCGGCTGTTAGAGATGGATCGCATGCCGGTGGCCGGCATGGTGATCAACCACGGTTTGGACAAAGTGATACCGGATTCGGCCAACAGCGCCAGCGCGCTGACCACCGGCAACAAGACCTTCGACGGCGCCTTCGGCGTCTTTCCAGACGGCACCGACTGCGCCTGGATACCAGGCGCCAACTCGGCCAACCGCCCCACTTTCCTCGACAACCCGCGCGTGGAGACACTGCCGGAGTATCTGAGGCGGAAGTTCAACTACCGCATCGGGGTGGTGACCACCTCGGCGGTGGCCGACGCTACTTCGGCGGCGCAGGCCTCGCATATGGGCGAGCGTGATGCATCCTTCGACGTCATCAGCCAGTTCCATTCCAACCCGTTCCTGGGCGGGGAGGTGGCGGTGGATGTCTGGATGGGCGGCGGCAAGGAGTCGTTCGACCCCGATATCCGCTCCGACGGCCGCGACATGGTGGCCGAGTTCGAGAAACTGGGCTTCAAGGTGGTTCTCGACGCCTCGGAACTCGCCAATGTCACCGCCTCGGACGGCCGAGTGCTGGGCCTGTTCCGCCGCGCAACGACGGTCTCCACACACTCCAGCAAGATCCGCCCATCGTCCACCGGCCACATGAACGTGGCATACGACAAGCTCGGATTGACGCGGCCGGGTAGCGAGCCGCTGCCAGAGTGGGGCAACTGGAAGAACCAGCCGTTCCTGGACGTGATGACCAGGAAGGCGATTGACGTCCTGAGCGGGCCCAACGGTACACAGCCCTTCTACCTGATGGTGGAGGCAGCCTCCATCGACAAGCAGTCGCACTCAGGCCACGCCGCCGGGGCGCTATGGGACGTGATGGAATTCGACAAGGCAATCGGCGTGGGACGCGCGTGGGCGGCCGCGCGCAAGACGGACGACACGCTGATGGTGGTCACAGCCGATCACGGGCAGCCGATGCAGGTGGTCGGCACGGCCGAGCTTTCCGACGCGGATCTCTACGACCGCACGTCCACGCACACCCTCGCCATCGTCGCGCCCACGGGCACGCTGAACCAGCGCGTGTACAAGGACGCTCCGGCCAACACGCGCATGCAGGTGCCGTATGGGTCCTTCGGCGGCGTCACCGGAGCGCCGGCCGAAAAGATGCAGGACGTCTACGCCCGGTTGGGCTTTCCGGACTACATCGACGCCGACGGCGACGGCTATCCGGAGAATCGCGAGGTGGACGGCAAGGGCCGCGTGCGGTTGGCGGTGGGCTTCCGCACCGGCTCGCACACCGGCGCGACGCTGCCCCTGTCTGCCGAGGGCCCGGGAGCGTTTCTGTTTACTGGCGTGATGGATCAGACCGAAGTCCCGTTGAAGATCGCCGCCGCGCTCGGAGGGGACACCTCCGCGCTCGACAGCGCGATGAAGGCGCTGCTGTTTACGCCCGCTTACCCGAAGACGTACGGCAAGTGACCGGCGCCGGCATGCCGGGCGGCTACTCGGCGAGCCGCTCCGGCATGTCGGCCAGCACGAAGCCGAGCACGGCAAGCGCGGCCACGCTCTGCCGGAACTCCTGCGGATCGATCTTGTCGAGCGTGTCGGCGTGGGTGTGGTGCCACTCGAAGTAGCGCTGTCCCACGGTGCGGTGGCCGATGCTGGGCACGCCGTCACGCGTCAGCGGGCCGATGTCGGCGCCGCCGCCGCCAACGGTCATGCTGCCAGCGCCGACCACGGCGAGCAACTCGCCGATCTGTTGCATGCGTGCCATGGCGCGGGCCATCACCTCTTCGCCGGCGCCGCTGATGGTGAGGCCGAAGCCGGTGGGCCGCTCGGCGCCGCCGTCCATCTCCACCGCCGCCACATGGTTCTTCACGGTTGCTCCGGCCCACTGCCGGTATGCAGCAGCGCCGCGCAGGCCGTTCTCCTCGTTGGTCCACAGGCATACGCGAAGTGTACGGCGAGGGCGCAGTCCGAGTTGTTTCGCCAGCAGGATTGCCTGCCAGCAGGCGACGCAGCCGCTGGCGTCGTCCTGCGCGCCCTGGCCGACATCCCAGGAATCGATGTGGCCGCCCATCACCACGATCTCTTCGGGCTTTTCGCGCCCGGGGATCTCGCCGATGACGTTGGCCGAATCGGCGTCAGGGAGAGTTTGAGCCTCCATGGTGAGGCGCACCTTGACGGTCTGTCCATTGCCGCAGAGGCGGCGGATGCGCAGCGAGTCTTCCACCGACACGGCCGCCGTTGGGATCTTCGGCGCGTCGCCCGAGTAGTTCATGGCGCCCGTGTGCGGGGAGCGCAAGCTGACCGGCGTGACGCTTCGCACCAGCGCGGCCGCCGCGCCCAGTTTCGACGCTCGTGAGGCGCCCTGGCCTCGATAGGCCACCGTCCGTCCGTAGCCCTGCCATGGCACGTCGTAGAGGACGATCTTGCCGCGGACCGCTTCCGCGCCCAACTTCTCCAGCTCATCGAAGCTCGACACCACCACCACTTCGGCCGTGATGCCCTCAGGCGGCGTCCCGACGCTGCCAC
This sequence comes from Acidobacteriota bacterium, assembly GCA_016215215.1. GTDB lineage: Bacteria > Acidobacteriota > Terriglobia > Bryobacterales > Bryobacteraceae > Paludibaculum. The sequence continues at coordinate 2,987 of JACRKW010000271.1, read as the reverse complement.
CGAGCCCGAGCATGGCGATGGGGGAGGCCAGCGGCTCCAGCATCATCGCGCTTTCCTGGCCGCGTACCCAATGAGGCACCTGAACCAGCGGGGTGAGAACGTTGGACAGACCTTCGCGCCTCATTTCGGCCGCGCACCATTCGACGGCGCGCTCCAGCCCGGTGGAGCCGGCCAGGCGGTGGCCGATGCGGTCGCACAAGTGCATCATCTTGTTCCAACCGCCCTGGTCGGCCATCGCCGCAACGATCAGTTTCGACGCGCTGTCGCGATAGGTTTCAGCCAGCGATGGGCGCGTCTGTGCGAGCGCCGCGGCGGGCGCCAATGCGATGAAGTCTCTGCGTTTCATGACGAATCCCGCATTGTCGCACAATGGTCAATGGATGCCCTCATACGACGCAGTACTCGTCCTCAGCTTCGGCGGCCCGGAAGGTCCCGATGACGTGATGCCCTTCCTGGAAAACGTCCTGCGCGGGCGAAACGTCCCGCGAGCGCGCATGCTGGAGGTGGCCGAGCATTACCACCACTTCGGCGGCCGGAGTCCCATCAACGACCAGTGCCGCGAGCTGATCGCGGCACTGCGCACTGAGCTGGAGTCGCGCGGGCCGCGGCTGCCTGTCTACTGGGGCAATCGCAACTGGCATCCTCTGCTCACTGACACCATGCGCCGCATGGCCGCCGACGGGGTGGGGCGCGCGCTGGTCTTCGTCACCTCCGCATACAGTTCGTATTCTGCCTGCCGCCAGTACCTGGATGACCTCGACCGCGCCCGCCTGGAGGTGGGGCCCGGCGCACCGGTCTGTGACAAGCTGCGCCACTTCCACAACCACCCGGGCTTCATCGAACCCAACGTGGAACACGTCCGCTCGGCACTGGCCGGCGCACCCGGCGCGCGGCTGCTCTTCACGGCCCACTCGCTGCCGTTGGAGCTGGCCCGGACGTCAAAGTACGCCGCGCAACTGGAGGAGACGGCACGGCTGGTGGCCGCCGGCGCGGGAGTCGATGACTATCAACTGGTCTATCAGAGCCGTAGCGGCCCACCGCAGCAGCCTTGGCTGGAGCCGGACATCCTGACCGCGCTCACCGCAGCCCGAACGAGCGGCGCGGAGAGCGTCGTCGTCGCTCCGATCGGTTTCATCTCCGACCACATGGAGGTGATCTACGACCTCGACTACGAGGCTGCGCGCCACGCTGCATCCATCGGGCTCAGGATGATTCGCGCTGCCTCCGCCGGCACACATCCGCGCTTCATCGCTATGGTCCGGGAACTGATTGATGAGCGCATCACCCTTGGCGCGGAGGCCGACCCCTGCCTGCAGGAATGCTGCCCTGCGCCGGCCGGATCACTGCTGCCCGGCGGGCGGGGGCGATAGCGGCGGACAGGCGAGGATCAGCGCCCGATTCCGGGTCTTGGCTTGAGCCGGGATTTCGATGGTGTAGTCCAACGGCTGCGACGAGTCGGGGACCTGTTGCGTGTACCGCTTCTCCGCACCATCTTCGGTCCACACGTGGGTCACCAGGAGCGGAGTCACCGCGGGCGCCGGTGTGGTGATGCCCGCCAACCGGAATTCGTCTATGCCAACGTTCTGGAGGCGATAGCGAACCAGCACCCTCAGCGTGTCCGGCGGCAGGCTGCGGACTTCGGAGTCCACTTCCGGCCAGCGAAGGGTCTGCCGCACCGCGTTTCCGTCCTTCCATTCCAGCGACGGCTGCCATTGCCACAACGGCGTGAACGGTCCGTCCCATCCGAGTCCCCACTCGAGGGAAGCTGACACGGGGCCCGGGCGCGACCGATTGGCGAAGGCGGAGGCTCGGGGTTCGGCCGTGAGCTTGTCGGGCGCCAGGCCATCTTTGAGGTCGAGGAACCGCCCACCCGCGTCGAAGCCGGTGAGCGGCGCACCATCGGGCGAGGCCAGTTCGAAAGTGATGTCGACTGCCGCGTCTCCGGCGGGAAACACGAACCCCTGCGAATCCTCTGTCAAGTACTGGAGGTTGCCGGCGGTGTAGGCGAACCAGTCCAGTTCGTTGGTGCGCACCGGAAGCGCGCGACGGCGCCGCTGGAGGCCCGGCTGGTAGCCCAGGCGGTTGGTTCCCGGCACCAGGGCGGGCAAGGATCTCGGGTTCAATTGGAATCGGGTATCGATCATCACGCTGGAAACCGACGCGGCTCCGGTGAGCCCCAGCCGCACGAAATAGCCGTACTTGCCGCTGAGGGCGGTGAGGCTTCCGTCGGCGCTGGTGAGCCAATCGCGAGGCGCGACAAGCCACTGCCCTTCAAACGGCCCCTGCCGCGCGGCCTCGGTCTGCCACGTGACGCCTAGATCGGTCGAGATCTCCATACGGATCGCCGCGGTTTCATCCGGCAGCACGACGCGCAGATCGAACCTGCCGTTGATGATTGCGTAGGGGCTCTGCACCTCGAAGACCGCCGCCGCGGGGCTTGTCGCGTCCGCGACAGCGAAGGCTTCTTCCCCCAAGGCGGGGTCAGGCAGGCGGAGATTCTCCGTGCGCAGGAACGATGCCGGCGCCCAGAGCGCGGGCTTGAATTCGAGCCGGCCGCTCGCCCAGCGGCGCGCATCCACGTAGCTCTCCGGACCGTTTGCCGTGAAGATCCCGTAGTCCGGATGTGGGGTCGGAAACTGCTGCCAGCCCTTCTCTGTCCACTTGTACGGCAGGTAGTAGGTTTTGGGGGTCTCCGGGTCGAAGTACCTGGTCATGGTCTCGCCGGGACGAAGAACGAAGTCCATGGAATGCCCGCGGGCGTAACGAGTCTCGCCATAGAGCCAGTTGTCCGCCTTGGTGGTAAACAGGCTTGCGATGTCGGCCAGGGCCGAGGCAGCCACATCGGCGGGGTAGTAGGGATTGTCTACCTTGCCGGCCGTGGGAGTGCTGGGATTGAGCAGTTTCCCGAGAAGCAGTTGGGGGTCGTTGGCCACCTGGTGCAGCGACGCCACCGGCTGGGCCCTGAAATTGCCGTCGCCCACGGTGGT
>JACRKW010000270.1 GCA_016215215.1 Acidobacteriota bacterium | reverse complement strand
CCGGCACCGCCCACTGGAGCTGGGAGGTGTATGGCTTGTTGTACGCCAGCGCGGCGCCCGGCATCTGGCCCGCCGGGTCAAGTTGAACGCCGGCGAGTTCCACCGCCGCGTGGCCGCGGTTGACCGCCGTGAGGTTCAGGGTGACGCGGCTGCCGGGAGCGGCTTCGGCCTGGGCGGCGGTCACTTCCAGCCAGAGCCCGGCGGCCATGGCCACGGCCTCGTCCAACTCCTTTAGCTTGCGCTTCGCGTCGGGATGGTCCATCGCGGCAATCAGCCTGCGTGCCTGCGCCAGCGGAGAGATGACCTTCTCCGGGGCGTCCAAATCGTAGACCGCCGCGGCCTGGTCCAGCAGCTTCTGCACCGCCGCGCCGCCGGGGAGCCGGTTCCAGGAAACGTCGACGTCATCCATGAAGTCCTTCCGCGCGGCGCCGCCGCCGTAGTGGAAGAGATAGTTGGGTGCGCTGCCTTTGCGCTCCGGCGAGCCCATGCCCTGGCTGCGGTGCTGGCTGCGGCTCAGCCCGGCCAGTTCGCCGTAGGAGAAACCGAGGACGTGGTCGAACTCGCCGGTGTCCACCATCAGGCGGTCGGGCAGCCTGTCGAGCTCCTGCTCCTGCTGCCGGTTGAAACTGAAGCCGTTCCACAGGATCCGCTTCGCTTGCCAGGTCGCGACGTGCCGCAACTGTTCGGGGAAGGCCTTGGGGTCGGCGGCCAGCTTGAAGGCTTCCTGGCCGAGGATGGAGGACGATTGGTGGTGGCCGTGGCCGTCCCTGGTTGTGCCGGAGAAGCGCAGGAAGATCACGTCGGGCCGGTAGAGACGGATCACCCAGACGACGTCGGCCAGTACCTGGGTGCGGCCCCATTTTTGCAGGGTCTCATCAGCCGTCTTGGAGAAGCCGAAGTCGATGGCCCGTGTGAAGAACTGCTCGGCCCCGTCCACCTTGCGGGCGGCCAGCAGTTCCTGGGTGCGGATCACGCCCAGCAGGTCGCCCTGTTCGCTGCCGATGAGGTTTTGGCCGCCCTCGCCGCGGGTGAGCGAAAGGTAGGCGGTGCGCAGCTTGCGGCCCTGGGCGCAATAAGCCAGCAGGGCTGTGTTTTCGTCGTCCGGGTGAGCGGCGATCATCAGCACGCTGCCGACGACTCGCAGGCGTTCCAATTGCTGCTTGAGCGCGCCGGCGCCGGTAGTGCGGCGTACCTCCGCGCTCGTGGTGGGGCTTATCAGGGCGGCCATCAACGTGGCCATCAATGCACACTGCCAGCGCACACGGGTTCTCATAGAAGGCTCAGGGTCTTTCCATTGTAGCGGCAGCGAGAACCGGCGTCGCCTATTCCAAGCCCATCTGCGCCAGCCGGTATCGCAGGGCGTTCCGGGTCAGGCCGAGCAGGCGGGCGGCCTGGCTCTTGTTGCCGGCGGCGCGCTTGAGGGCCTCGCGGATCAGGGCGCGTTCGTGCTCCTCCAGTGTGACTCCCGCGGCCAGAAACTCGCCGCCGTTGCCGGTGGCGCCTCCGTTGCCGCCGGTGGCGGCCGTTGCGCGCCGGGGGGCGTGGTCGAGGCGGATGTCCTCGGGCTGGAGCGATGCGCCGGAAGCGTAAAGCAGGCTGCGCTCGATCACGTTTTCGAGCTCCCGTACGTTGCCGGGCCAGTGGTAGGCCACCAGCTTGTGGCGGGCGGCTTCGGAAATGCCGGTGACGGAGGAGCCGTTTTCCCGGGAATACTTGCGCAGGAAGTGCTCGGCCAGCAGCGGAATGTCCTCGCTGCGGTCGCGCAGCGGAGGGATGGTGATGGGGAAGACGTTGAGGCGGTAGTAGAGGTCTTCGCGGAAGTTACCCTCTTCAAGAGCGCGGCGCAGGTCGACATTGGTGGCGGCGACGATGCGAACGTCGATCTGGCGTGTTTTGTTGGAGCCGAGCCGCTCGAACTCCCTCTCCTGTAGGACGCGCAGCAGTTTCACCTGGATGGCAGGAGGAACATCTCCGATTTCGTCCAGAAAGGCCGTGCCGCGGTCGGCCTGTTCGAACTTGCCGGGCTTGGTGGAAGCGGCGCCAGTGAAAGCGCCCTTCTCGTAGCCGAAGAGCTCGCTCTCCATCAGGTTCTCAGGAATGGCCGTGCAGTTGATCTTGACGAACGGCTGGCCCGCGCGGGGCGAGTGGTGGTGGATGGCGCGGGCGATCAGGTCCTTACCGGTGCCGGATTCGCCGCACAGCAGCACGGTGGTGCGTGAAGCGGCGACGCGCGCCACCGAGCCGAGGATCTCCTGCATCTTGGCGCCTGAGCCGACGATATTGTCGAAGCGGTAGCGGCGGCCAAGCTCCTCTTTTAACTGGACGTTTTCGTCACGTAGGGATTGCACCTCCAGGGCCTTGCGAACGACCGCCATGAGGTGATCGAGCGAGAACGGTTTGGGGAGGAAGTCGGCCGCGCCCTTCTTCATGGCCTCCACGGCGATCTCCACGGTGCCGAAGGCGGTCATGACGATAACCGGCGTTCGCGAGTTCTGCCGTTGGATGGATTCGAGCAGCGCCATGCCGTCCATGGCGGGCAGGCGCAGGTCGGTGATCACCAGGGCGCAGCGGTCGGAGAGTCTAAGGGCTTCTTCTGCCGAGCCGGCGAGTTCCACCTCGTACCCGGTGGACTCCAGTTGGAGTGCCAGGACCCGGCGTAATTTCTCTTCATCTTCAACGATGAGAATCCGCTGCTTCATGGGCGCCTTCAACATCATCTCTCACAGCGGTGAGACGCGGGCAGCCCACGCCAGGGTTGCGAAAGATGGTTGAAAGCGATTACCAGACGGGCGCAGGACGGCTGATCGCGTCCGGTTCCGGGAACCAGCAATAGCCGAGCCGGACGATCGTCTTGATCGCCGCGGCGTCGCGGCCGAGCTTGCGGCGCAAACGCTGAACGTGCACATCGACAGTTCGCGTGCGCGCACCGTCGGCGTACTTCCACACCGTCCGGAGCAGCGTATCGCGGCTGATGCAACGCCCGGGGTTTTGCTGCAGGACGGAGAGCAGTTCGCGTTCCTTGCGGGTGAGTCGTAGATTGATGGGGCTGGCGGTCAGGGCCGGCATCACCGCCGCGGCGCCGCCGGTATATCCGTTGACTAGGGGCTGAGAACTCATTTCCTATCGGCTCCTCCTGAGAGTCGATCGCAGGCCGCGAGACATGCAAACGTGTGCCGCCAATCAGCCTGTAGTTGGATAGACGGTGCGCGGCGGAAATTGTTCGCGCGAAGTTGCGATCCGAGGTGGAAAAACTCGGGCAATGGGCGAGAGTTTACATAGATGGAGGAGCGTCTACCTGCTCCGACTTAAGCGCTTGCGGTGGCGTAAGTGGCAATGTCACCAAGAAGATGGACCCGCGGCCTAGTTCGCTCTCCAGCCTGATAGTGCCTCCGTGCTCATCGACGATCTTGGCTGTAATCGCCAAGCCCAGACCCACGCCGCCGGGCTTTGTGGTGAAGAACGGATTGAAAATATGCTCTCGATGTTCCTGTTTGATGCCTTCACCCCGATCGATGACGGCGACCTCGACAAAGCCTACCGCCGCCCTCGTCTTTACACTCACTGCCGCAGGCTCGGGAGACGATTGCAGGGCGTTCTGCACCAGATTCAGGAAGACTCGCTCGAGCAGTTCCCCGTCGGCCATCAGCAACGGGATTCCAGGATCGTAGTTTCTGTGGACGACAGGCGGATCTGAAGGGGTGGCGCGCGTGATCTGTTCTATCGCCTTATCGATCAAAGCGTTGAGGTCGATGGGGGCAAGGCGCAACTTCAGGGGCCGGGCGAACTCAAGAAACCGGGTAATCAGCGAGTTTGTCCGGTCCACCTCGCTGGAAATATACCCGGCGAGTTCGTGGGCTAGGTCGTTGGCTGGATCAGTACGTTCCAGTAGCATTTCGGCGGAAGCCTTCATGGTTCCAAGAGGATTTCTGATTTCGTGAGCCAGGCCGGCGGTGAGCTGGCCGAGGGCTGCCAGGCGCTCCGAGCGCCGGACGGAGTCCTCAGCCTGCTGCAAACGGAGGTTGGCCTGGGCCAGTTCGGCGGCGGCGGCTTGCGCTTGCAGGACGGCCTGCCGGTTGGCGGCGGCCAGGCCGTTTGTGAGGTAGGCCACAACCGGGAGGAAGATGACGCGCAGGCTCAAGTCGCGCAGGAAGAGCCCCTCGAGCATATAGCCGAGACTGTAGGCGACGGGGATGAAGGCCAGGTAGGCCACACATGCAAGGGCGGTGACGGCGGCGGTACCCAGCGGACCAAGCGTGGTGGCGGCCGACAGGACGGGAAGAAGCAGGATGAGGTAGTAACTGGAGGCGATGCCGCCGGTGACCCCGATGAGCAGGAAGCCCAGCAGGAGCTTCAATGCGATGACGGCCAGATTACCCCGCGGTGTACTCAGTCCGCGGATACGCGGCCCTGCGATCTGAAGGATGGCCAGGACGGCCAGGATTTGGATCTCGGCAGGCGATCTGGTGGGACTCACCCAGGCCAGCGCGGAGAACAGCAACAGCCAGACGAGGTCGAGCGGGTGAAGAAACCGCTTCCAGGCGGGCATATGTACTGTGCTCTCCAAGCCGCCATATTAGCAGGGGCAGCGCCAAGAGGCTTGGCGGTTGTGGCACAATGGAGGCATCTCGCGAGTTAGTCAATGAATTCCCTCGATTCACCTTACAACCTGGACGCTACCACTCCGGCTGAACCGGCCCCGCAGGCTGCCGAAGAGTCCTCCTTCGGCGATGTACTGCGGCAGTTCGAAGCGGAGCACCACGGCGCCGAAGGGCGCGATGCGGTCCTGGAAGGAACGGTGGTGTCGGTCAGCGAAGAGGCCATCGTAGTCGACGTCGGCCGGAAGATGGAAGGCATTCTCAGGCCCGACACCCCCGGGCTGCCTACTGGAATTGTCCCCGGCACGACGTTGATGGTGAACATCTCAGGACGCACCGACGACGGTTACTACACCTTGTCTACGATCCGCGTGGTGCAGCCGAGGGACTTCTCCGGGCTGCAGTCTGCCCTCGAAAGCAAGAGCGTCATCAGCGGCGTGGTCACAGACATGGTGAAAGGCGGCCTGCGGGTGCAGGTGGCCGATGGAGTTCACGCGTTTCTGCCTGCCTCCCGCAGCGGCATACGCGAGATGGGAGACATGCCGAAGCTGCTCGGCCAGCAGATCGAGTGCCGCATCACCAAGCTCGATGTGGAAGACCCGGACCGCCCGGATGTGGTGGTGGACCGCCGCGGGGTGATGGAAGAACAGGCTCAGGCCGCCAAGCAGGCGGCGCTGGCCGGCCTGCTGGAAGGGCTGGTGGTGCAGGGCAAGGTGCGCAGCCTCACCGATTTCGGCGCCTTCGTGGAGATCGCGCCAGGCATCGATGGCCTGCTGCACGTGACCGATATGAGCTGGCAGAGAGTGGACAAGCCCTCCTCGCTGCTGGCGCCGGGGCAGATGATTGAGGCTAAGATCCTCAAGATCAACCGCGAATCGCGGAAAATCTCCCTCGGCATGAAGCAATTGACGCCGGACCCCTGGACGCAGGCGGCGGCGGAACTGAAGCAGGGCGACCGCATCCGCGGCAAGGTCGTACGGTTGGCCGAGTTCGGCGCCTTCGTCGAGATCGCCCCGGGCGTGGACGGCCTGATCCACCTTTCCGAGATGTCCTGGACCAAGCGGGTGCGCAAGCCCTCCGACATTCTGAATGAGGGAGAGATGGTGGAAGCCATCGTCCTGGACGTGAAGCCCGGCGACAAAAGGATCTCGCTGGGCCTGAAGCAGGCGCTCGGCAACCCCTGGGACGACGTCGAGACCCGCTTCGCTCCCGGAACGGTAGTGGAGAAGCCGGTGACGAACCTGGCGCAGTTCGGAGCGTTCGTCGACCTCGGCGACGGTATCGAAGGCATGATCCATGTCGGCGACATCACGCGGGAAGCGCGCATCCAGCATCCGAAGGAGAGACTCTCGCCAGGCCAGGTCGTGAAGGCCGTGGTGCTCGAAGTGGACAAGGAAAAGCGGCGTATCCGGCTGAGCATGAAGCAACTGGAGCCGACCTCGGCCGATACTTTCATCAGCGAGCACCAGGTGGGCGAGTTGCTCACCGGCCGTGTGGTGGAGGTCCATGCCACCCACGCGAAGGTAGAGCTGGGCGAAGGTGTGCACGCCCGCTGCAAGACCCGTGAGGATGTCTCCGCCGCGGCGGATTCCGGTGCGGCCAAGGCCGACGTGGACGATCTGGCGGCTTTGCTTGCTTCGCGCTGGAAGGGCGGAGCATCGGCCGCATCGAGCGGCAAGGAAGGGATGCGCGCGGGTCAGATCCGGCGCTTCAAGATCACTCTGATGGACACCGAACACCGCCGCATTGAGGTCGAATCCGCCGACTAGCGCGCCGTGGTGTAGCTTAGAGGCCATGAGGCCAGAGCAGTGGCAGAGGTTCAAGCGGGCTTCCAAGCGTGAAGCAGGCGCGGATGTGCCGGTTGCGCTCATCGTGGACAGCCCGTGGATTCCCGGCCACGTGGGCGTCAGCCACATGGAGTACTTCGTCGATCCCGCGGTGTGGCTGGAATCGAACCTCCGGGTGATGCGGGAGTTCCCCGAAGTCACCATGTTCCCGTCGTGGTGGGTGGAGTACGGGATGGCCATTGAGCCGTCCGCTTTCGGCAACCGGATTCATTTCCATGCCGGCAAAACTCCGGACCAGACGCCGACCATGCCGCGCGTGGAGGACGTGGACCTATTGTCGCCGGTGAACCCTCAGACCGATGGCCTGATGCCATTCGCTCTGGAGCGGTACCGGAAACAGAAGGACGCCATCTTCCGGGCGGGTTACACCATCCCAGTGGTGGCAGCGCGCGGCCCTCTGTGTATCGCTTCGTTCCTGCGGGGGGTGACCCCGCTGATGATGGACATCGCCGACGGCAGGGAAGAGACGCATAGGCTGCTGTCGCTGACCACGCGCTGCGTCATAGACTGGCTGGCCGCGCAGGCCGCGGCGATAGGCGGCTCAGTGGAAGGGATCCTGGTGCTCGACGATATCGCCGGCTTCCTATCGGGGCGGGCGTACAGAGAGTGGGCCCATCCGTATCTGAAGCAGATTTGCGACGCCTTCCCGGCTGACTGGGTCAAGGTCTACCACAACGACGCCAACGTGCGGCCCTTTCTGGCAGAGCTGCCTGACACCGGCTTCGACGTATTGAACTGGAGCGACAAGATCGGTGTGGCGGAAGCCCAGGCAAAGACGCAGGGGCGCATGACGCTGATGGGCAACGTGGCGCCGTTGGAACTGGGAGTGCGCGGAACGGCGGAGATGGTGGCGGAAGCCGCGCGCCGCGTGAAAGCGGACAGCGGGGACAAGGGACTCATCCTGTCGGTGGGCGGCGGCGTCAGCCCCGGTATGCCGGCTGAGAATATACGGGCGCTCGCCGGGGCCTAGAAGCGCTTAAGGCCGGGTGGACGGCAGAATCTCCAGGTAATCCAGGCCGGCCAGTTCGCCGGCGTCCGGCGTGCCGCTGAGGCGGATGGTATCACCCGTGCGGAGAGCGATTCCGCGGATGAGTTTGCGCGTGGACGAGTGGGCGTCGATGCGCCGCGTGGGGATGGTGTCGGCGGCCGTCCATTCGGCCACCTGCTGGTCGTTGACGAAGGCCTGGAAACGGGAGACGCCATTGTTCTGGTCAAAGTACTGCACGCCGAGATCGAACCAGCCGGCCTTGCCGTTGTAGGTCAGGGTGGCTGAACACTGCCTGGCGGCAACCGGGCACTGGATGGCCTTTGAGAACGACGCGGCCTCAAAGGGCTTCACATCGATGGACTGGTAGCCGCTCAGCGTCATGGATTCCGCCTCGTAGCGATTCGGATAGTGGGCGACGCGGCCCTTCGCGTCGGGGATGCCGGAGGTCTTGAAGAACCAATAGTTGATGGCATCGCGCCACACCTGGACGTGTCCCGCCTGGTATTCGAGCCGCGTCAGGATCTCGGAATGGCGCTGCTCATCGATCAAGCCCTTCAGTGACTGCCATTGTGCGACGTAGGCCGCCGCGGCCGCCGCGCCAAGGTAGTGCGAGTCGTAGATGTGCTGGATCACCGTCTTGCCGGAGTGCAGCACGTGGGTGTAAGGCACATGGTGCATGAACAGGATGAGTTCGTCGGGACAAGTCGCCAAGGACTCGTAGAGGTTCGCCACGGGCGGGCGGTACTGGCCGATAAAGCCGGTGCCGGTGGCCACCGTGCGGTCCATGCCGATACCCTTCTCATCGGCCCTGTGCCACTGGCCCCAGCCGTTCCGCTCCGACGCCTCAACGGCCGGACCGTAGTGGTTGCCGGTGATTTCGGTGAGTGTCTGGGCGCCCAGAGGGCCTGTGTAGTTCTCGAAGTTGCGCCACGAAGCGAGCAGCATCTCGTTCACCGTGGAAACCACCTTGGCGTGATGATCAAAGGTTAATCGGGTCCATTCATCGGCGATCTGGCGGGAGGTGAGGCCCGGATTCCAGGCCAGGCGGCCGTAGCCGTAGAGGTTGGCTTGGGAGAGGTGGTGGCCGGTCCAGTTGGGATCGAGACCGACGTTGGATACGCCGACGAAACCGCCGGTGGGCCTGCGGAAGGTTCTGCCGGCCACAAGGGCCTTGACCGGAGTGCCGGGGCCGGCGGCATGAAGGTCGAAGTCCAGCGCCTCTTTCCACATGGGGATGAGAAAGACGTGGTGACGCGCTTGGCCGAAGTACTCCTGGGTGATCTGCAGTTCGACGGCCTGGTTGGTCTTCTCCAGAGCGCCAAACAGAGGCGAGGCGGGCTCGCGAACCTGGAAGTCGATGGGACCGTGCTTGATCTGGATGACGGCGTTGTCCTCGAACTGGCCGTCGAGCTTCACGAAGTTGTCGGCGGCGGCGCGGGCGCGGTCGTTCTTGAGGTGGCGCCAGTCCATGCGGTGGTCGTAGACAAAGCCGCGGTAGAAGATGAGTCCGCCGTGGGGCTTGAGGGCGCGGGCGATGACGTTGGCGGCGTCAGCGTGGGAGCGGCCGTAGGCCGAGGGTCCGAGGCGGCCTTCGGAGTCGGCCTTGACTACGATCCCGGCCAGGTCCGGGATGGCCCGGTAGATCTCGTCGACCTTTTCCCGCCACCAGGCGATGACGCGCGGATCCAAAGGATCGAAGGTGTCGAGCTTCCCAATGCGCTGGGGGCTGGAGAAGTCGACCGAAACTGCGATACGGACCCCCCAGGGGCGGAAAGCGGCGGCGATGCGAGCCAGTTGCGGCAGGAACTCGGGGGAGATGACGCGCGGGTTGGCGTTCACGTTGTTCACCGCGCATCCGTTGATGCCGAGCGAGGCGAGCAGTCGGGCGTAGTCGCGGACCGCAGTGAGATCGGCGCGCACGTCGTTGTTCTCGTAGAAGATGGAGCGGCCGGCGTAGCCCCGCTCGATGGTTCCGTCCAGGTTGTTCCACTCGTTCACCCAACGGATGGGCGCGTAGGGCTCCTGCGTCTCATCCAGGGGGGACACGCTCTGCCGCAAGGCGATCTTGCGGAGCAGCGCGAATGCGCCGTAGAGAACGCCGCGGGGATTCGGAGCGGCGATCAGCAGGTGTGTGGCGCCGTTGGCCTGGACGGTGCGGAGGACAAAACCGTCCTCCTTCAACGCCGGGCGTGCGGTCCGGATGGGAAGGTTATCCAGAGTGGCCAGGATGATGGCGGGCTCATTGGGCAAGGTGAGGCCGGCGCGGAGGGTGCGGCCGGTCATTCCGGAGACTCCGCGGATCAACTCGTCGCGGGCGGAGAGAAGCATGGGACTGTCGCCGGCGGTGACGACGGTGGCGGGCAAGGCTGGGGGTACGGGGATGGCTGTGTAGCGCAGCCAGGCGTCGCGGCCGGTTTCAGCGCTGAGCAGCGGAACCGCGAAGAAAACGAGAAGAAAGTGTATCATCATGGAGCAACCACGAGTAGAATGTATCGCAGGCCGGGCTGAAAAGCAGAAAACTGCCGTTACGTTCCAATTTTTCGCACGTCTGCACTGTTCAGGGGACGGACCCCGGAAGAGTGTATGGTGAATAGTGAAGCTTCACTGGCGATGAGTGCTGGCCTGAGCGCAGGCGTCAGGCCAGGGACTGGCATGGACGAAGAGGCCCTAATCCGCGCTGCCCAGGCGGGCGACCACGACGCCTTCGAACGTCTGGTGCGAACCTACGACCAGAGCGTCCTGCGGCTGGCCATGAACCTTCTCCGCTCGCCTGAGGATGCCTACGACATCTACCAGGAGGCGTTTCTGCGGGTGTATAAGAATCTGCAGAACTTCCGGTTCGATTGCAGCTTCCATACGTGGCTGTACCGGATTGTGACCAATCTATGCCTGGACCACATGCGGAAACGGAAGGTCAGGCGAACAGAGTCCACCGTTGTGGAGACCGGCGCCGGAACCGTGGACCTGCTGGATTCTGTGGCGGAGGAGCGCGCGCACGGCGATCCGCAGCGCGCCCTGCTGAGCCGCGAGTTGAAGGGGAAGATTGAAGAGACGCTGGGCGGTATGACGGCGCGGGAACGAATGGTCTTCGAGATGCGGCACTATCAGGGCATGAGGCTCAGGGCGATTGGCGAGGTGTTGGGAACCACGGAGGAGGCGGCAAAGAACTGTCTATTCCGTGCGACGCAAAAGATGCGCAGTGCGCTGGGAGCATTTGTATGAACTGCGAAACGGCCAAGGAACAACTGGTATTGCTGGCCTATGGCGAGCTGACCTTTGACGAGGAAGAGCTGCTGGAGCAGCACCTGGACGGTTGCGCGGATTGCCGGGCGGACCGGGTGAAACTCGAGAGGGTGGCCGGACTCCTGGCAGAGAACGAGCCGGAGGTGCCTGCAGGACTACTGTTGCGCTGCCGCCGGGACCTGTCGGAACGGGTCGATGCCGATCGTTCCGAAAGTCGGGGCTGGCTTTCGCCTGGCGGCCTGTGGAGGCGCTGGGTGATCAATCCGCCGTTGTGGTTGCGCCCGCTGGGAGCTGCGGCGATGTTGGCCGTGGGCTTCCTTGGCGCCCGGCTCCTGCCGACAGACTCACCCGCGCTGGCGCGGATGGGCGTGCCGCAAGATCAACCGGCGTTGGTGAGCCGCGTACGGCTGGTCAATCCGGACGACTCCGGCCGTGTGCGTGTGCTCTACGACGAAATACGGCAAAGGGAATTGACCGGCGACCTGGACGACGCCCAGATCCGGCGTCTGCTGCTGGCCGCCGCCAAGGACCCGGCCGATCCTGGCATCCGGGTGGATTCGATCAACTTGCTGAAGCAGCAGTGCGCGAACGATTCCGTGCGTAAAGCGCTACTGAACGCTCTTCGCAGCGACTCCAATGCCGGCGTGCGCCTGAAGGCTCTGGAGGGTCTGGCGACCTTCGCCTGCGACCCGGAGACGCGAAAAGTGCTGGCGCAGGTGGTGTTGACCGACGACAACCCAGGCGTGAGGACGCAAGCCATCGATCTTCTGGTGCAGAACAAACAGCCGGAAGTGGCAGGAGTCTTGCAGGAACTCCTGCGGCGCGAGGAAAACAACTACGTGCGATCGCGCAGCCAGAAGGCCCTGAGCGAAATGAAGGCGTCGATAGGGACGTTCTAGATCATGCGTCGAGTGGTGACGATCCTGCTGGCCTCTTCTCTGGTTGGCGAGGCGCAGCAGAGTGGTGTGGTGTGCGCCCAGGCCAACAGAGTAAAGATAGTCGCGCCGGGACGCCTGAAGGTGGTGTCCGCTAATCGGCTCGATGTCTCCTATCACTGGACCGCCTCCGGCAATGCTCGATTGCAGGCTGTGCAACGAGACGGCTGGTGCTTGCTCACCACCACCGCGCGCCGGGTGCCCGCCTCTGCCGAACTCACCGTTACGCTACCGCGCCGGATCCGGTACTCCTGGCTGGAGAGCCTATCCGGCTCGGTGACAGCGCGATACTTGGGCGGTGATGTGGAGGCGGTTACGCCGGCCGGTGCTGTGGAGATGGATGAGATCGGCGGCAATGTGATGGCGCGGACTGGTGGCGGGGCAATGTCTTTTGGGGTGGTGAACGGCAGCCTGCGGTGCCTCTCCGGCGGCGGTTCAATCAAGGTAGCCCGCCTGGGTCGTGAAGGCGTGCTGGAAACGGCCGGCGGCGAAATCGTGGTGACCGAGGCCGCCGGGTGGCTGCGTCTGTCCACTTCGGGCAACATCAGGGTGGAACGGGCCGCTCAGGACGTTTTCGCGCACTCGTCCGAGGGCGTCATCGAAGTAGGCGAGTCGGGCGGCATGGTCACCGCCGAAACCTCTTCGGGGGGGATTCAAGTGGGCAAAGCGCGCGGGGTGCGCGGCGAATCAGGCGGGGGCAGTATACAGCTCAAGCGCGTCGCAGGCAGCGTGCGGGCAACAACGGCATCAGGCAGTCTCTTTGTCGGCCTCGACGGAAGCCAGCGGTTGGAGAACTCCTTCCTCGGAACCGGCAGAGGTGACATTACAGTATTCGTGCCGTCTAACTTGGCAGTGACAGTGAAAGCGATGAACGAGGCGGCCGGGACCACCGGCGGCGTACTGTCGGAGTTCCAGGAGATCAAACTTCTTCCGGCGCAGGCTGGGCAAAGCGGCCTCTCGCTGGCTCAGGGGTCCCTGAACGGCGGCGGGCCGGCCCTGATGCTGTCGGCCTCCGGCGGGACGATCTCGATCAGACGCCAACGATAGACGGGGAGGCGGTTGCCGGCGCTCCGCTGAACCTGAAGTCCCGTTCGCTGGTCAAGACCCGGGCCAACCCGGGCGCAAGAAGTAGAGAGGGAGTCATGATGAACACAACAGCGATTCTTAGATTTGCGCGGACCGTCGCGCTAGCGTCGGCGCCGGCCGTCCTGCTGGCGCAGCCCGCCCCCCCGGCGCCGGCTCCGCCTCCACCTCCGATGGCCGTCACCACCTCTGGCGAGATACTGCAATTGATGAAAGCCGGTGGTAGTTTCCTGGGCGTCGGCGTCCAGGAGGTGAACGCCGAACGGGCAAAGGCGCTGAAGCTGAAGGAAGAGTACGGCGTGGAGATCACCCGCGTGGAAGACGACAGCCCGGCCTTGAAAGCGGGGTTGAAGGCAAGCGACGTCGTGCTGGAGTACAACGGCCAGCGCGTGGAGGGGGTCGATCAATTCGTACGCCTGGTCCGGGAGACGCCGTCCGGGCGGACGGTGAAGTTGGTAGTGAGCCGCCAGGGCGCGACTCAGACGATTCCGGCCACCATCGCCGCACGCAAAGCGATGAAGAGCAGCGGCATGCCTGGAATGTCTCAGACAGAAGGATTTAAGGTCGAGATCCCAAACTTCTCCATCAACATGCCGGACATTCCGAAGGCGATGATGTCCTGGCGCAGTTCGATGCTGGGCGTGGAGGCCGAATCCCTGGGCGATTCCCAACTGGCGGAGTTCTTCGGCGTGAAGGAGGGCGTACTGGTCCGGTCCGTCATGAAGGACACCTCGGCCGAGAAGGCCGGCATTCGCGCCGGCGACGTTCTTACCAGGGTGGACGAGACCAAGGTGACTTCACCCCGGGATGTGACCGCCGCCATTCGCTCAGCTCGAGCGAACTCCAAGAAGTCCCTGCCCGTCATTCTGACGCGCGAGAAGAAGGAAGTGACTGTGACGGTAACTCTGGAGGACGAGGGACAGACCACGAAACTGGCCCCCCGCAGCCCGAAGGTGACGGTGAAGGAGTACCAGCTGTAGCAACGAATCAACTCCAAGGACGAGCCGGGCGGGCAACTTCCCGGCTCTTTCTATTCCTGGCCAGTGCTGGCTTGGTGGACCTTCAGGATCAGGTCCACCTCATTGCGCGGCATCTGCAGCGCTGCTGAGATCTTCTCTGCCGGCTCCCCCCGGCGGTACATCCGCAGAGCCTGGCTGCGCTTGTTGAAATTCAGGGCCGCACCCAGTGGCGGGGGCGCGTCCATCGATGGCTGCGGCTGGTCCGCCACCGCGGACTGCAATTGGATCAAGGAATGACGGAAGGACTCGACAGACTTCACGAGCACGTCGTAATCGTCCCTCTGCCGCCGGCGAAGCAGGGCGTTCTCCTTCTTCAGGGAGACGAAGAGATAGAGGCAAAACAGCAAGCCGACTGCCAGCAACAGGTAGTAGGTGAGCGGGTGCAAGATCCAGTTCATCCAGGACTCCAGATTGGTAGTTCGGCGGTTTTCCGTCACAGCTTTAGTCGGCTGTGCCTCTCGGTCTAGAAAAGGGTCCTCAGGCGTTCCTCGCGGCTGATGATCTGGCGGATCCGGACGCCGTAGTTGCCTTCCACGACCACCACCTCTCCGCGCGCGATGACACAGTTGTTGACGATGACCTCCACCGGCTCCACCACTGAGCGGTTCAACTCCACGATGCTGCCGGTGGTGAGCTTAATGGCGTCCTTCAGCCGCATTTGAGTGCGCCCGAAAGAAACGCCTACGGGCAGCTCCACCTCCATCAAGAGGTCGAAAGTGCGCGATTCCGCCACCGCCGCGCCCGCCCCAAGCGGCAGTTCGCGGGCCGGCGCCTGCACCGGTTCCAAAGCTCCGGCCAACTGGCTGGTGCAAGAGAAGTACAGGGTTCCGATCTGCCTCTGTGAAGCGGAAACGCGCACGCCGGCCCATTCAACGCCCTCAGGCAGACTGTCGGCGAAGTTGCCCTCGGCCAGCGCCACCTCCCGGCTCAGCCGTGCGCCGATCAACGAACAGAGGGCCGACAGCGACTGCTGCACGATCTCGAGGTACGTACTTTGGATCTCAGACGGGCCGGACTCTTCCAACCCGGCGGCCTTCTGCACGGTCAGCCCTAACTCGCGCCACAGGGACGCGGGCGCCACCACCCAAAGAACCGCCGCGGGCGCCAGATCAAGAGCTTGCCGCCATAGGATCGAATCCGGTTCAGTCGCCGGCGGTGGACAGGGGCCTTCCAGGTCAGTCCGCGCCGGTTCCGCCGTCATGGCGCTGATCGTGGGACCAAGACGAGCCGCCCATTCCGAAGCGAGCCAGAGACCTTGTTCATGCATCGCAGAGCACTCCTACAACCCGCGGGCAGTCGGCCATTTCTTGCGCAGGAAGGCCCGCAGTCGCACGATGGCCTGAGTCTTGAGTTGCGAAACGCGGGATTCGTGCAGGTTGACCACCCGCGCAATCTCGCGCAGGGTAAGTTCCTGGTGATAGTAAAGTCCGAGGACGGTGCGCTCGATCTGCGGCATTCGCGAGATGGCCTGGCTGAGGATCTTCCGCAATTCGGCCCGCTCCAGCAGGTGAGAGGGCCAATCCTCCTCCTTGTCGGCGACGAAGCGCAACAGGTCGCGGCCATCCTCATCGCCTCCGGGATGGGCTTCCAGGCTGCCGATGTTGAGCCCCCGGATCTCCACCAGCCACTCATGGAACTCCTCCAAGCCCAGGCCGAGGCCGGCGGCGATCTCCTCCTCGGTGGGGGCGCGCTTGAGCTTCTGCTCCAGGGTTGCCACTACCGACTCGATCTGCTTGCTGCGGCGGCGCTGCTGGCGCGGCGCCCAGTCCAGGCCTCGCAGATTGTCGAGGATTGCGCCGCGGATCTTGTACTCGGCGTAGGTCTTGAGCTTGACGTTCTGGCTGACGTCGAAGCGGTCGATGGCCGAGATCAGCCCCACGACACCGGTGGAGACCAGGTCTTCCAAGTTCACGCTTCCAGGTAGACGCTCGTGGATTCGCCGCGCAATCAGCCGGACTTGCGGCAAGTGCTCCATGATGAGCCTTTCGCGCTCATCCGGCGACAGGGGAGTGGCGGTCTGGTAGGGATTCATGTTCACACCGGATGATTGCTGGTCACGCGGCCGCCGCGCGAGCTGATTGGGAAACGTGGAGTGTAGACCGCTCCTGATCGCCTTCATCGAGCAGTTGGCGGAGAAGCAGCGGCGCGGATGCGGGCGCCAGGTCCTCGGGTATTCGCTGGCCGCAGGAGAGCCACGAGATGGGCAGGCCAAAGACCTGGGCCACAGTGAGACACGCTCCGGCCGCCGGTGTCTCATCCAGCCGGGTGAGAATCAACCGGGCAGGATGGAAAACTCGCCAGCGGGCCAGTCCGCCCCGCAGGTCGGATGAACGTGTGGTTGCGGGCAGCACAAGTTGCGGCTCGAGCTCGCCGCACCCTTTCAACATCGCCGCCCAATGTTCGGCCATCTCCCACTCCCCCGGCGCGAAGCCGGGCGTGTCGATCAGGACAAGCTCCTTCGTCCGGTGCTCCTGCAGGGCGCGCGCCAGCGCGGAGGCGCCTTCCACCATTTGGAACGGCAGTCCAAGAATGGCGGAGAAGGAGCGGAGTTGATCGGCTGCGGCCACACGGCAGGTGTCGGTCGACAGGATCACCGCCGGGCGGCGCTTGGCCACGGCGTGCAGCATGGCCAACTTGACCAAGGTCACTGTCTTGCCGGCGCCTGGAGGACCAATCAGCGCCACCACCGCTCGGGGTGCCCCCGGCCTACCCAAACCCGGGTCACACCGCAGGCAGGACTCGGCCTCCGCGGCAAGAGCAGCACGCACCTGTTCCAATGGCGCTCTTCGGACCGGGGCGGCTTCACCCAAGCGGCGCGAGGCCCCGGCGATGAGTGCGAGTGCCAGATCCTGCGGCACGTCCGCCTCGGCCAACAGCGCGGCGGCCGGCAGAAGCTCCCGCGGCAGGATGGCCGGAGCGGCCAGCGATGCCAGCTGGGTCACCATTGCGGTCAGCGCAGCCACCTCTGCGCGCAACGCCTCGGCGCGTGGAGCGTCTGGCACGGCGGGCCCGTCCGGGGGCTGTGTCCCGGCAGCCTTTTGCGCTGGGACCGCGACGGCTGCTTCGAAGGTCACCTCATAGGCGCCCAGCCCGCGGCGTTGCGGAGGGGAGGGTTGGGACTGGATCAGGAAGGCGTCCGCTCCCAGTTCCCGGCCCGCCGCGGCCATGGCCGCCTCCACGGTATCGGCAAAGTACGTCTTTCGAACTGTCATGATCTCGTGCCTTTCAGCACGCCGAGCGACACAACTCGCGTGCCCGGCGGAATTTCACCGTGCGAGAGCACGGCGATTTGGGGATGGCGGGCTTCCAGCATTTGTCGAACGAAAACTCTGGGGCCGGACCCGGTGAGAATCACGGTCCCAGCCTGGCCCGCTCCGCAAACAGGACTTACCGCTTCCAAGAGCTCGCTGACCTTTTGCGGCGGGAGATTCAGGTGCGAAGCGCTTTCGCCGTGTTCAACCGCCTGCTCGACGGCTCGCTCCAGATCCTGGTCCAGGAAGTAGACCGGCAGCTCCCCGGCGGCATTCAGATGCGGGCGGACAATACCTCGCCGCAGCGTTTGGCGGACGTACTCGGAGAGCAGCAAGGGGTTCCGCGTGATCGCTGCGGCCTCCCCCAGGCTCTCCAGGATGCTGGCCGCGTCGCGGATCGACACGCGTTCGCGCAACAGGTTCTGAAATACCCGCTGAACCGTGGCCAACGGCAGGAGCTTGGGCACCAGATCCTCCACCAGCCTCGGCTGGTCTTCGGCCACGCGGTCCAGGATGAGCTTTGCGTCCTGGCGCGAGAAGACCTCGTGGCAATGGGACCGGGCCAGCTCGGAGATGTGCGTGGCCATCACGCTCAATGGGTCCACCACGGTGCACCCGGCGCCGCGCGCCTTTTCCGCCAGTTGGGCCGGGATCCACAGCGCCGCCAGGCCGAAGGCTGGGTCCCGGGCCGGTGTCCCCTGCAGGTCGGGGATGGGGCCGCCGGGCGGGATCGCCAACTCGCAGCCGTGCGCCAGCTCGAATCGCGCGATCTCGGCTCCCTTGAGCAGGAAGACATATTCGCGCACTTTGAGCGACAGGTTGTCGGTCACCCTCACCGCCGGCAGGACGTAACCCAGATCGATGGCCATCTGGCGGCGGATGGCGGCGATGCGCCTCAGCAATGGCGAGTTCTGGGCGCCTTCCACCATCCGGACGAGCCCGAGCCCCACTTCGACGGCCAGCGAATCCACCCGCAGCAGCGCTTCCAGGCTCTCTTTGGGCGCCTGCGGAGCGGCGGTAGCGGAATCCGCCGCCGCATGTCGCTGCCTGAGGCGGACCCGGTAACCGGCATATCCGGCCCCGCACCCGAGCAACAGGAACGGGATCTTGGGCAGTCCAGGGAACAGCGCCATGGCCACGAGAACGCCGGAGGTCAGCAGCAGCGGCTGATGGAAGCCGAAGATCTGCTGGTGAAAATCGGCTCCCATCTCGCGTTCCGAACTGGCCCGGGTCACAATCAGGCCGCCCGAGATGGAGATCATCAGAGCCGGGATTACCGTCACCAGACCGTCGCCGATGGTGAGAACCGTGTAGGTCTGCAGCGCCTGCGTCAGGCCCATGTTGTGCTGCAGAACGCCAATGAGGAAACCCGCCCCGATATTGATAGCGGTGATGAGGATGCTCGCCACAGCGTCGCGCTGGGTGAAGCGCGTGGCGCCGTCCATGGCGCCGTAGAACTCCGCCTCGGCCGCGAGCGACTTTCGCCGGGCGCGGGCTTCGCTTTCGTTGATCAGGCCCGCATTCAAGTCGGCGTCGATGGACATCTGCTTGCCGGGCAAAGCGTCGAGCGTGAAGCGCGCGGTGACCTCGGAGATGCGCACCGCGCCGTGGTTGATCACCACGTACTGGATTGCGATGAGCACCAGGAAGATCACGATGCCGATGACGAAGTTGCCGCCCACAACGAAGTTGCCGAACGATTCGATCACCTCTCCGGCGGCGGAGGTCCCGCGGCTGCCGTTCAGGAGGATGAGACGGGCCGACGAGACGTTCAGCGCCAGGCGGAAGAGAGTCATCAGCAGCAGAGTGGTGGGAAAGACGCTGAAGTCGGCCGGCCGCCGGATGTACATCGAGACCAGCAGCACCAGGGTGGAAAGCGTGATGTTCGCGCTGATGAGGAGGTCCAGCGCCAGCGGAGGTAGCGGCGTGACCATGGCCAGCAGGATGCCGAGGACGGCGACCGGCACTGCGACTTCCGCCTTGGCCAAGTGCCGCAGGTCCAGCCCCTGGAAGAGGCCTGTCGCCGGACCGGCGCCACTCCGCCAGCCCGGCTCCCGGATGGCTCGAGCGGTGGTGACCGGCGCGGGGTGGTTCGTTGGCGCAGTAATGACTGGCGTAGCCATTCTCTTCTCGACTTCTTTCGAATGAGCCGGTTGCCCGGCGCCCGTCGGCTACGCGCCGGGCCGTCCGCCGCGCATCAGGCGGAAGACGTAGGCCAGGACCTCCGCCACGGCGCGGTAAAGCGCCGGCGGGATCTCCTGACCGGTTTCTACTTGCTTATAGAGCGCCTGCGCCAGCGGGGGATTCTCGATCACCGGGACCTGGTGAGCCAGGGCCTTCTCCCGAATGCGCAGCGCCAGGTAGTTCTTGCCTTTGGCCACCACCCGCGGCGCCGTCATGGACGACAACTCGTACTTCAGCGCCACGGCAAAGTGCGTCGGATTCACGATCACCGCGGTGGCCTTGGGAACCTCAGCCATCATGCGGCGCCGCAGCAGCTCGCGCCTCAACCGCCGGATCTTCATGCGGATTTCCGGATTGCCCTCTGCCTGTTTTACTTCCTCCCGTATCTCCTGCTTGGTCATGCGCAGGTCGCGCGTGTATCGGTGGCGCTGCCTGAACAGGTCGATCACTCCCCAGGCGCCAATTGCAATTGCGGCCTTCCAGACCAGGTCCGAAAGGCATGCCCCGACCACGGCGACAGAGGCTTCCAGGGGCAACAACGGCAACCGCAGCAGCCGCTGCAGGTTCCCCTGAATCACCATCCAGCAAACAAGCAACAGCAGAGGCAGCATGACGCACGCTTCCACCAACGCCCTTGCGTTCCGGCCGGGCACTTCGCGAAGGTTATTCAAACCGTTGAGCCGGGTGAAATCCAGGGCGAGCCGGGAGGGCGCCAGCCCGAAACCGGTCGAGACCATCTGCGCGCCCAGCGCCGCCGCCAATATCAGGCCGCCGGCGGCAAGCAGCGAGATCCACAGCGGCGAGGTGTGATGCAACAGGAAAACGGAGGGATCGAATCGCTCGATGCTGGTGCGGAAGGGCAGTTCCAGCATTCGCCGCATTCCCGCCTGAACCGCCGGCCACCAGATATCGGCCATCCCGGTGAGCAAACCGGCAAGTACGGCGAACTGAACCGCGGCCACAAACTCGCGGCTGACTGGAAAGCGCCCCTCTTCGCGCGCCTTGCGAAGACGCTGCTGCGTCGGCTGTTCGGTGCGTTGATCGCGGTCGGCCATTCTTCCGGCTTACCTCATCAGTTCGAAGAGTGCGCGCGCGGGATAGCGCATCGCCATTTGGTACAGCACAGGCATCAGCGGCACGAGCGCCGCGAAGACCGCCAGAGCGCCCAGCATCTTGATGGGAAAAACGAGTGAAAGCAGCTGTAATTGCGACTGGATCCTCCCGAGCAGCGCCAGCGTAACGTCGGCCAGCATGAGCAGCGCCGCCACTGGCAGGGACAGGCGCAGGCCGAGTTGCATCATGGCCGTTCCCGCCCCGGCGAGGACCTCGGCGGCCGGCAGTTGGACGGCTGAGCCCGGCGGGAAGACCTCCAGGCTGCGCGCTAGAGCGCGAAGCACGATGGCGTGCATGCCGAAGACGAAAAAGAAGAGATTGGCCGTCAACTGGCCGATGATCTGCATTACGCCGCTGT
>JACRKW010000269.1 GCA_016215215.1 Acidobacteriota bacterium | reverse complement strand
GGCCAGTACTCCACCTCTCTCACCGACTTTCGTGCCGGCCCGGTCATTCTGGTGGGCGCATTCAATAACGACTGGACTAAACGCCTGTTCGCCCGGACGAGGTTCACCTTCGTGCGCCAGAATAAGGCTTACTGCCTCCAAGACGCGCGCAAGCCCGAAGACCGAAGCCGGTGCATCGATTACGGCCTCCCTTACCTTCAGTTGACTGAGGACTTTGCGATCGTCTCCCGCGTCTTCGACCCTGACACCGGAAAGGTGGTGGTCAACGCCGCTGGACTGACCGGCTTTGGAACCGCTGAGACCGGCGAATTCCTTTCCGACGAGGATAACCTCGCGCCGGTTCTGAAGATCGCCCCTCCCGGCTGGGAGAAGCTGAACCTCCAGATCGTCCTCGCTACCAAGGTCATCCAGGGCAGTTCAGGTCATCCCCGGATCGTGGATGTACACGTCTGGTGATTTGGCATCTGCTTTCGTGCTTGGCAGGCGCGAAAGCGACACAACCTGGGAATCCCCCGCTTACTCTTAGCCCGCAGTCTCCACCCAGTTCTTGCGCTCGATGAACGTCTCAGGCTCGTAGGTCACCCCGCGCTCCAGCCGCCGCTCTTCTCTCCGCGTCAGCCATAGCATCATCGGCCCGAATAGCGCAGCCGCCGCCGTCGAGAACGACCCGCACTCCTGCGCGATCTCCTTTCGGAGTTCCCGCGCCTTCTCCGACACCGAGGCGTTAGTCTCCTTCATGTGCCGCTCCATCGCCCACAGCAGCGCAGAATACGACGTCCGCAGCGCCGCCGCTTCCCGCTCGAACCGCTCCCTCACCCGCAGGTCCGGGTGCAGCCGGTACTTCTTGATCCCCTCCAGCGTCGTCGACACAATCCGGTACAGCGACGGTCCGTTCAACTCGAAATCGCGCAGGAACGCAAAGTCCAGGAACTTCTTCGAGTCGTCCTGGCTGATGAACGGGTGCTTCCAGTTGAACTTCCACTGCCCGTGCACATCGGCCAGGTCCATGTCGATCATCCGGCCCTCGCCCTCCATCTGCGCGTGCAGCGGAGTGCCCGGCAGCGGCGTGTACAGCATGAACTGGTGGAAATCCGTCTCGTGCGAGCAGGCGTAGTCGATCTCCTGCGTCATGTTCTCCGGCGTGTGATGCTCCATGCCCACGATCGACGAGCCTAGCACCCGGATGCCGTGCTTCCTCAGCTCGCGCGTCAGTTTCAGTGTGTCCGAGCCGTTCAACTTCATGTATCCGGACAACGGCGACTCCAGCCCCATCCAGATCCACGACACTCCCAGTTCGATCAACTCCGCCATCGTGTACTTCTGGATTGCGTTGGCCGACGAGAAAACGTAGATCTCCCAGCTCTTGCGGGCCTCCTTCATGCACTCCAGCAGTTCCATCGCCCGCTTCTTGTGCAGCAGGAAGTTCTCGTCCATCATGAAAAACGACCTGAACTTCAGCCGCTTCTCCGCGCTGAGCATGGCATCGAAGATTTCGCGCCCGCTATTGAAGAAGTTAATGAACTTCCCCTTGCCGCCGAAGAACGCCGATGTCGTGCAGAAGTTGCACCCCATTGGACAGCCCACCGACGGGATGATCGTCGCCGCCGTCGAGCCGATCCGCCCCGGCAGCTTCAACCCCATCACGCGGTGGCCGAAGCCCGACGCGATCTCCGGATGCTTCACCGGTTCCGATGGGTCCTGCCCCAGGTAGCTCCGCATCCAGCCCACGCCCTCGCCCTTCACGATATGGTCGGCGTCGACCATCAGGTCGAGCCCTGGAATCGAGGTCACGTGCCCGCCCACTACAATCTGCGAGTGCGGCGAGAGCTTCCGCACCAGCCGGCACATCTCGCGCACCTTGCCCACGTTCACGATGATCGAGCTGATGCCCACCACATCGTAATGGTGCGACGTCAGCTCCTTCTCGAAGTTTTCCTTTGTAGGGAAATCCAGGACCGTGGAGGCGTTCTCGATGTTGGCCTGGATGAACATGATCCCCCACGAACGGTGGAAGATCCTCAGTGAGTAGGGTCCCTGCGCCCGCGTCACCTGGTTGTGATACAGCTCCATGGGATTGATGGAGCGGCTGCCATATTGATCGTCTTGCGCGTAGGGCCCAAAGACGGACGTGAGCAGAACACGGGCCTCGCGGCCCTTCGGATGGGTCGGCATTGAGTGCCTTTCAGAATGCAGGAAGCTCGGACAAGGAGCCCCGTTACTCTGATTGTACCGCCGCGCGGCCCAGCCCGGTTACCTGTGTCCCAGGTACATCAGCCAGCCCAGGCCGAAGACCGTCAGCACGAACCACCCCATCGACGTCAGCCCGTACATCAACCGCTCCCGGTCCGTCTTCTTCGTCACCACGCCCAGCACGGCGCTGGTGAACAGCGCAAACAGCAGCGTCGCCTCAAAGTGCGAAAGGTTCATCTTCGGCATGGCCCGTCCCTACTCCTTCCGCCCCGCGGCGATCTCGAACGCGTCCACAATCGCCAGCAGGTTGAACAGCCCCGCCGCCGCCAGGAACTTCGTGCCGTAGTCCACCGTATGCCCCGCCACGTCCGGCGCGTCGTAGCCGAACATCTTCGCCAGAATGTACAACAGGCCCGTCGACATGTTGGCGATGTAGCCGCCCACATAGATCAATGTGGTCAGCAGGTCCCCCGTCATCGGCTGGAACAGGTAGCCCCGCATCATGATGCCCAACAGGAACATCACCACCGTGCATCCGGACAGGATCAGCCCCCGGTAGGTGCGCTTCAGGTAGAAGTGCCCGCCGCCCGGCACCAGCCAGGCGATGGCGATCACCGGCAGCCACTTGGAAACCGGCGGCAGCGGCGGATGAAGTGTCGTGACTTTCTCGCTCATAGGGTCCCTATCAGGCTAACACGCCCGCCTCACCGCGACGGCTGCGACGCCAGCCAGATCATCGCCTCCAGCACGCGCGCCCGCTGCACGTCGTTCACTTTCAGATACCGGTCCCGCCCGCCCGGTGTTTCAGTAAACTTCGTAAACCCTTGATCGTCCACCGCCACCGTCCCCGCCGTCGACAGGTCGAAGTATCCGGCCTCCGGCCGCAGCGCATGGAGCACCGCCGTCAAGTCCCACGTCTCCCGGTCGTATGGGAACTTCATGTACGCCCGATAGCCGTCCGCTACCGGATGCTTCGGCGCCCAGCCAAAGTCCCGCTCGATCGACCGTGCCGGGTACTTGATCGTCCTGCCCACCTCAAAGCCGCTCCAGACGCGCGCTGTAGGCCAAACTTGGACCAATTTCTGGCACGACTTCACGTCTTCTTTGACGTTGTACTCCGGCCCCCGCCCCGCGAAATCCCCCGCCATCAATGAAAGGAACTTCACCTTCCGCGCCACCAGGTCCCTACCTCCGGGCGACTCCAGCAGCCCCGCCAGGTTGGTCGAAAACCCCACCTGGATCACTACCACGCTGCCGTCCGCCTCCTTCTCCAGGACACGCCGCAACAGCCCCACCGCGTCCTCGGTCTTCTCACTCCACGCGTGCCGGCCATTGTCTATCGCCTTGCGGGCGTATCCGCCCTCGTCCTTCGTGACACCATTCTTGACCACGCCGATAGGGATTCCGCCCCTCCCATAGAATGTGTTCACCGCGCTCACGTACCGCGCCGCCCATGGGTTGTCCTTCGTCACAGTCACCGCCACCAGCCGGACCTCCCCGCGCGACTGCAACCCGTGCAGCATCGCCAGCGCCAGCGCGTCGTCGATGTCGTTGCCCATGTCGGTGTCGAAGATCACCGGGACGCCCGTGCCCGCCATCGCGGTCATGCTAATGAGCAACAATATTGCCAATGTTTTCATATCAGTACTCCACTGAAATTAAAGTCAATCCTGAAGCCGGCATGGCTGGCCCTGCCTTGCCCTCGAAGCCCGGCTCCAGCCGCGCCAGCACTTCCTCCCGGCCCAGGTTGCCTTTGCCCGCCTCCACCAGCGTCCCCACCATCATCCGGACCATGTGCTTCAGGAACCCCGAGCCACACACTTGATAGATTACTTCATCTTTCTCTATCCAAACTCTTGATAAATAAATGTTTCTCACCTTGGATGCGCCCAGCGCGTCCTTCTCGTCCGCCGCTGCGAAGGCGCTGAAGTCATGCTCGCCCTCAAACAATGGCGCCATTAGCTCCATCAGCCCCTCATCGAGAGGGTAAGGGTGGTGGCAGACGTACAGACGCCGCATCGGCGGGCAGATCTCACCACGCCAGATGTGGTATTCATAAGTCTTTTGTTTTGCTTTGAATCTGGGATGAAACTCAAGTGTTTCTTCATTCACGTCAAGCACGCGAATCGCCTTCGGCAGCAACCGGTTGATGGCCTTCCGGAGGTTCTCCACCGGAATCGGGTTCTCGATCGTGAATGCCGCCACCTGCCCCAGAGCGTGGACCCCGGCGTCCGTCCTGCCGCTGCCGTGCACCAGGACTGGAGATCCTTCGATCTCCGACACCACCCTCTCCATCCACCCCTGGATGGTAGGCAATCCCGGCTGAACCTGCCAGCCGTGGAACTCCGTCCCATCGTATGCGATTGTGACGCGGATCCGCCGCATAGCCTTTAGCCCGGCCGGGATCCGGGCTTCACCACCGGAATGCCCTTCCCGCACAACGGGCAGGCCGCCGGGTCGTAGGCTTCCACCTCCAGCGTGGCCAGCGCCACGCGCCTCACCCCCAGGTCAGCCTTGCCGCCGCTGCGGTCGATGATGCTTCCCGCCGCCAGCACCTCGACGCCAGCCGACCTCAGCAACTCGATCACCTCCATCGAGCTGCCGCCCGTGGTGATCACGTCCTCAATCACCACCGCCGTCTGCCCTGCCTCGACGCCGAAGCCGCGCCGGAAGACCATCTTGCGGTCCGCGTCGCGCTCGGTGAAGATGTGGCGAAGACCCAGCGCGCGCGCCACCTCGTGGCCGATGATCAGCCCGCCCATGGCCGGAGATACCACCACGTCCGGCCGCACCGCCAGCGCCTCGGCCAGGGCACGCCCCATCCTTTCAGCGTGTTGCGGGTGCGCCAGCACCAGCGCGCACTGCAGGTACTGCGGCGAGTGCAGTCCGCTGGAGAGCCGGAAGTGCCCGCTCAAAAAGGCGCCAGTGTGTCGAAAAGTGTCGAATACGGATTCTGGAGTTGGTAACACTTCGCGTTCCAGTCTATCAGGAGCCGGGCGGTGCGATAACATGTTCGTCATGCGTCCGCTATTTGCCATTCTCGTGTCCGCGCTCCTGATTTCTCCCGCCGGGCTGGCGCAGGGCGTCAGTATGGATCGCTATTCGGTGCCGCGGCCGCCCGGCCCCTGGCTGACACGCCACTTCCGGCAGGCCGATGTCGCGCCCATCAACCTGCAGAATTCAAACCGTCTCGACTCGCTCCTGCGGGCCGGCAAGATCTATCTGTCCCTGGAGGATTGCATTGCTGTCGCTCTGGAGAACAATCTTGACATCGAGCTCTCCCGCTACACCCCCCAACTGGCCCAGGTGGACCTCCTCCGCGCCGAGTCAGGCGGCCTGCTGCGCGGCGTCCCGACCTCGGTGCGCGCCTCGGCCAACAGCGTCCAGTCCCAGGTCACCGGCGGCGCCACCGGCGGCGCGGGCGGCGGGGCGGCAGCGGTGCAGGGCGGCGCGGCAGGCGACACCGGCGGCGTCGGCGGCGCTGTGATCACGCAGACCGGCGTGGCCATTCCCACTCTGGACGGGACCTTCTTTACCAGCGGTACCATGGGCCACCGCTCGTCTCCCCAGTCCAACACCATCACCACCGGCACCACCGCCCTGGCCTTCGACAGCCGTCAGTTGAACCTCGGCTACCAGCAGAACTTCCTCACCGGCACCAGCTTCACTTACGTCTGGAACAACTCCTACTTCTCCTCCAATAACCGCAATTCCGTCATCAACCCCGGCTGGAACCCCAACATGCAGTTGCAGATCACACAGAGGCTGTTGCAAGGCTTCGGGCTGGCCGTCAACAACCGCAACATCCGGGTGGCGAAGAACAACATCAAGGTCAGCGACCTCACCTTCAAGCAGCAGGTGATGACCACCGTGGCCGGCGTCGTGAACCTCTACTGGGACCTGGTGAGCTTCAACGAGGACCTCAAGGTGAAGCGCAAGGCGCTGGAGGTGGCTGAAAAGTTCTACAGCGATAACCAGAAGCAGGTGCAGATCGGCACCCTGGCGCCCATCGAGATTGTCCGCGCCGAGGCGCGCGTGGCCCAGGCCCAACAGGAGCTCACCAACTCCGAAACCGCGCTCCTGCAGCAGGAGACCATCATCAAGAACGCGCTCAGCCGCACCGGCGTCTCCAGCCCGACCCTGGCCGAGGCGCGCGTGGTGCCCACCGATACTCTCACCCAGCCGGGCAACGAACAACTGGACAAGCTCAAGGACGTGATCGAACTGGCGCTCCAGTCGCGCCCGGACCTGGAGCAAACGCGCATCAACCTGGAGAGCAACCGCATCGCCGTGTCCGGCTCCAAGAGCCAGTTGCTGCCGTCCCTGGACGTGCAGGCGTCCTTCCAGAACAACTCGCTGGCAGGGACCATGAACTCGCTTCTGCCGGCAGGCACCCCGCCGCCGGATGCCTTTTTCCTGGGCGGCTACGGCACCGCCCTTTCGCAGATCTTCAGGCGCAACTTCCCCGACTACTCCATCGGCTTCAACCTGAGCGTCCCCATCCGGAACCGGACCGCGCAGGCCGACTATGTCCGTGACCAGATCTCCATCCGCCAGGCAGAGTTGACCCAGCAGCGGCAGATCAACGACGTCCGCGTAAACGTGCAGAACGCGCTGATCGCCGTGATCCAGGCCAAGGCCCGCTATGAATCGGCTGTGAAGGAGCGGCGGCTCCAGGAACAGACCCTCGACGCCGAAAACAAGAAATACGCCCTCGGCGCGTCCACGGCCTTCCAGGTGGTCTCCACCCAACGCGACATGGCCCAGGCGCAGTCAGGCGAAGTTTCGGCACTGGCCAATTACAGCCGCGCCCGCGTGCAACTCGACCTGCAGACCGCCCAAATTCTCACCAAGTATAAGGTGGAGATCGCCGACGCCAAGGCCGGCAAGAGCTCGCGCCCAATCCAGGCGCAGCAGAACTGAAGTCCGTACCAGCTCGTGTTCCGAAACGGCATCTGGTTCCAGAACGGGACGGGTGCGTGAAGCTAAGTCCTTTGGAATAAACAAAGTTGGTTTGGCGCTGGCCTTGCTCTAAGTCTTCCGTGATTCGACAGGGCGGACTCAGGAAGCGTGGCTCGAAACCCTCTTCATATCTCCATTCCCTCTCTCCTTCAACGGACCCTGTCAACAACCTGCTGGTTAGTCCCGCGCGGGACGCTTCCTGAGTCCATTTTCGAATCTCCAAGACCGAGAACTACAGGCGAACCGCCACTCCGCCGATAGAAGACTGTCACATGCGAGAAGAGCACAAAGAACTGGCCGAGATCATGCGCTTCCAACAGAGCCTCCTGCGTCTGGTGACCCGCGGAGCGGTGGAGCAAGCCAAGAGCAAAGGCGCTACTTCAGACCACACCGAGCAACTCGAAGCCTGGGTGCGAAAAGTGCGCCCCAAGGCCAGCTAGGCTCGTCCCGCCGGCCACCTCTGATCTTCCCTGACTAGCCAACCTAAACCTCCACCCTATCTTTAGCGTGGGCCCCCCCTGCCGAATCAGGTACAATCTGACTGATTCATCTTAGTGGAAGCGCATTCATGCAGCGCTGGCCACACGCAAGGAAGGGGTCCTCACCGTGAGTCACAGAAAAGATCCGGCGAGCAAGGACAACAAGCAAGGCAGCGGTTTCTCACGCCGCGGCTTCATGCAAGGCATAGGCGTAACCGGCGCCGTGGCACCGGCCCTGACAGGGGCCGAGGCGGAGGCGCAAAGCGTACCAGGCGTGATAGGGCCGGGCGCGGTGGCAATCACGCTGAACATCAACGGCAAAGCGATGAAGGCGACCGTCGAGCCGCGCGAGACGCTGCTCGACGTGCTGCGCAACCATCTCGACATCACCGGCGCCAAACGGGTGTGCGACCGCGGCAACTGCGGCGCCTGCTCGGTGCTGGTCAACGGCAAGGTGATGTATGCCTGCTCCATCCTGGCTCTGGACGCGCAAGGCAAACAGATCACCACCATTGAGGGCTTCGCCATGGCGGGCGGCAAGCCGCACCCTGTGGTGCAGGCCTTCGTGGA
Source organism: Acidobacteriota bacterium (assembly GCA_016215215.1). Classification (GTDB taxonomy): domain Bacteria; phylum Acidobacteriota; class Terriglobia; order Bryobacterales; family Bryobacteraceae; genus Paludibaculum. The sequence goes on along the minus strand of JACRKW010000269.1, from coordinate 2,922 downwards.
CAACGACGCCCAGCAGTGCGGCTACTGCACGCCGGGCTTCGTCGTAGCGGCCAAGGCATTCCTGGACCGGAATCCCAAGCCGACCTACGAGCAAGTGAAGGACGGCCTCGGCGGCAACCTCTGCCGCTGCGGCACATACGTGGGCATCAGAAAGGCCGTATTGCAGGCCGCCCAGGGAGGCTCCAATGGCTGATTACAAATGGCCTGAGATGTCCAAACGGAAGGTGATGGGGACATCGCCGAAGCGGCTGGACGGCATTGAAAAGGCGAGCGGCAGGGCGAAGTACAACTCCGACCTGAACAAGCCGGGGATGCTGCACGCCGTGTTGCTGGTCTCTCCACACGCGCACGCCAAGGTCCGCAGCATCGACACCAGCGCGGCCGAAAAGCATCCGGGCGTCACCGGCTTGCGAGTGATCGCCCCGGCAGGCACCGAGATTCAATGGGCGGGCTGGGAGATTGCGGCGGTGGCGGCGACAACCGAACTGGCCGCGCGCGACGCGGCCGGCAAGATCAAGGTCGAATACGACGTGCTGGAGCACGTCGTCCGCGAAAACGACCTGCGAAAAGTGAAGACACGCGCCAAGGCGGCGGGCGAGCAACTCGAGGGCGATCCTGAGAAGGCCGCGAAGGAAGCCGACGTGGTCCTGGAGGGCTACTACGGAATCCCGACGCTGACCCACTGCTGCCTGGAGTCGCACGGCCAGGTGGTGGCCTGGACTCCGGACAACAAGGTGGAGTTCAACCCGTCGACACAGTCTGTCACCAGCATTCGCGCCGACATGGCGCGTGCGCTCAGCGTGCCGGCTGCCAACGTGCACGTGCACCAGGACCACGTCGGCGGGGGCTTCGGCTCGAAGTTCCAGCCGGACCGCTGGGGCGTGGAGAGCGCGCAGTTGTCCAAGATGGCCGGCGGCAAGCCGGTGAAGCTGTTTCTGGAACGCTCCTCCGAACTGGTGATCGCGGGCTGCAGGCCCTCCGGCTTTGCCAGGATCAAGGTGGCTGCGAAGAAGGACGGCTCTGTCACGTTGTGGGAAAGCGAGGGCTGGGCCTCCGGCGGCGTGGGCGGCGGCGGATCTGCGCCGATCCCCTACGTCTTCACAAAGGTGCCGAACCGCCGGCAGCAGCACTCGGCGGTGAGCCTGAACACGGCGCCGATCCGAGCCTGGCGCGCTCCGAACCACCAGCAGGCCGCCTACCTCACCTGCGCGCCGCTGGACGACCTGGCGGCCAAGCTGAAGATGGACCCGCTGGAGTTCTTCATCAAGAACGCCAACCTGACCCCGCGGCAGGAGACCTACGAACGGCAGTTGCGCAAAGCCGGCGAGATGGCCGAGTGGAAGAAGCTGTGGCATCCGCGCGGCGACTCGGGCAAGGGCGCCATCAAGCGCGGGCTGGGCATCGGCGTCCACACCTGGGGCGGAGCAGGTCACGATTCCACCTGCCGCTGCACCATCCACCCGGACGGAACCGTTGAGGTGGAACTGGGCTCGCAGGACCTGGGCACCGGCACGCGGACTATCATCGCCCAGGTGCTGGCCGAAAGCCTGGGCCTGAAGCTGAACGAGGTGCGCGTAAAGATCGGCGACACCAACTACCCGCCGTCGGGCACCTCGGGCGGTTCCACCACGGTCGGCGGCGTAAGCACATCGACCCGGAAAGCCGCGCTGAATGCGCTCGACAAGCTGTTCGCTGAAGTCGCCGGAGCGCTGGGCGCGCCGGCCGATCAACTGGAAGCCGTCGACGGCAAGATCCAGGTGAAAGGCAACGCAGCCAAGAGCCTGACCTGGAAAGCGGCCTGCCAGAAGCTGGGCGTGAAGACGATCTCGGAAACCGGCGCCAACGTGCCGTCGCAGGCGGCCAAGGAAGGCTTGAACACCGGCGGCGTGGGCGGGGTGCAGATCGCCGACGTCAGCGTCGACGTGGAGACGGGCGTCGTCAGGATGAACCGTCTGGTGGCCGTGCAGGACTGCGGCAACATCATCAACCCCAGGACGGCAGAGAGCCAGGTGTACGGCGCCTGCATCATGTCCATCTGCGGGGCGCTGATGGAAGAACGCATCCTGGATGAAGTGACGGGGCGCGTGCTGAACGCCGATTTCGACACCTACAAGCTGGCCGGCATCAAGGACATCGGGGAAATCCTGGTGCACCTTGAGGTCGACGAGCAGAACTACAAGCGCGGCGTAATCGGGCTGGGCGAGCCGCCGGCGGTCGGCGGTACGGCGGCAATCGCCAATGCGGTGGCCAACGCCATCGGCGTGCGTGTGCCGGTGGTGCCGATGACGCCAATGAACGTGTTGAACGCGCTGAGCGGGAGGAAAAGCTGATGCAACCCTTCGAATACGCAAGCCCCAAAACGCTGAAGGAGGCGCTGGCGCTGCTGGGCGCAAGCTGGGCCGACGCCGCCGTGCTGGCTGGAGGCACTGACCTGCTGGGCCTGATGAAGGACGGCGTGGCGGCTCCCAAGCGGGTGGTCAACATCAAGGAGATCGCCGAGCTGAAGGGCATCGCCGCGACGCCGAAAGGCCTCAGGATCGGGGCCCTGGCGACCGTGGATGAAATCCTCACCAGCCCCGCTCTGCGAGCCTATCCGGCACTGACCGAGGCGGCGCGCGGCATCTCCAGCGCGCAGATCCGCAATATGGGCACGCTCGGCGGAGACCTCTGCCAGCGGACGCGTTGCTGGTACTTCCGTGCCGGCTTCGGGCTCATTCCGACCTATGCCGGCAAGAATCTGGTGACTGAGGGCGACAGCCGCTACCACGCGATTCTGGGCAGCGGTCCGGCGCAGTTTGTCTCGGCGTCCAGCTTCGGCCCGGCGCTGGTTGCGCTGAACGCCAAGGTGCTGGTGGCCTCCGCCTCCGGTACGCGTGAGGTGGAAGCGGCGAAGTTCTTCGTCGCGCCACAGAACAACGATGC